>NZ_JBFOKR010000060.1:0-511 GCF_047246645.1 Ferdinandcohnia jepli | reverse complement strand
ACTTTCTCGGGCAGTTAGACCCGCTCTTATCGACCGAGTTTCAACTACACTCGCTTTCTCAGGCGATTAGACTTCTTCTTATCGACCGAAATTCATCCCCTCAAGCTTTCTCGGGCAGTTAGACTCGCTCTTATCGACCGAGCTTCATCTCCTCACACTTTCTCGGTCAGTTAGACCCGCTCTTATCGACCGAGTTTCATCTCCTCACACTTTCTCGAGCGATTAGACTCTTTCTTATCGACCGAAATTTATCCCCTCAAGCTTTCTCGGGCAGTTAGACTTCTTCTTATCGACCGAGTTTCATCTCCTCACACTTTCTCGGGCAGTTAGACTACTTCTTATCGACCGAGTTTCGGCTCCTCACACTTTCTCGGGCAGTTAGACCCGCTCTTATCGACCGAGTTTCATCTCCTCACACTTTCTCGGACAGTTAGACTACTTCTTATCGACCGAGTTTCGGCTCCTCACACTTTCTCGGGCAGTTAGACCCGCTCTTATCGACCGAGTTTCA
>NZ_JBFOKR010000059.1:0-536 GCF_047246645.1 Ferdinandcohnia jepli | reverse complement strand
TTAATTGAAATTTACGGTTTTTAATTCGGATTTACGATTTTTAATTGAAATTTACGGTTTTTAGCGATATTTCGGTCTGTATCTACCAGCTTAATTTTAACTGGCTTCCTCTCGAAAAAAGTAACTCTCATGTGGATTTATCAATTACTGGTGAAAAGTTACTATTTGCTCTTTTTTGTTATTGATATGGGTGGTTATATAGAATTTAATCTCCTATATTGAAGGACCCTGTAACTCCCTCATCAATTGTTTAGACAGTGGGTCCTTAAACCACCACTTATGCATGTTATTTGGAATTTATGCACGTTAATTGAGCTTTGTGCACTTTATTTTGGTTTTATGCACGTTAAATTGTATTTGTGCACGTTAATCAAAATTTATGCATTTTAACATTTATCCAGGTTATAGTACGTAAAACATATTAGAAAACACCAGTTACATTAAAACCTTTTTATAAATACAAAAAAAGACCAGCCATTCCAGCTGGTCTTTCTCTCGTGCCTAGCGACGTCCTACTCTCACAGGGGCAATGCCCC
>NZ_JBFOKR010000058.1:0-581 GCF_047246645.1 Ferdinandcohnia jepli | reverse complement strand
CGTTTGCTTTCTCTTCCTCCGGGTACTAAGATGTTTCAGTTCCCCGGGTCTACCTTCTCTTACCCTATGAATTCAGGTAAGGATACTGCTCCATTACGAGCAGTGGGTTCCCCCATTCGGAAATCTTCGGATCAAAGCTTACTTACAGCTCCCCGAAGCATATCGGTGTTAGTACCGTCCTTCATCGGCTCCTAGTGCCAAGGCATCCACCGTGCGCCCTTTCTAACTTAACCTCAGACATTAAATGTCTATAAGTTTTTTTAAAAGAACTTTACTTCAATGAATGTGTTTGTTACGTTATCTAGTTTTCAAGGAACGAGGTTACTGACTTCAATCACATCGTGATATACATCAGTGAGTAATCTTCATGCTGCCTTGCGCTGAGGAATTAATCATCTTCGATTAATCTTGTAGACGCAAGCGCAAACGATTTTTGCAATAAGCAAAAATCTACCTTTGAAGAAACAAAAGCTCCTTCAAAACTGACCACAATACAAGACGTCTTTTTTATGAAGTTCGTAGAACTTCAGTTTCCTTAGAAAGGAGGTGATCCAGCCGCACCTTCCGATACGGCTACCTTG
>NZ_JBFOKR010000057.1:0-599 GCF_047246645.1 Ferdinandcohnia jepli | reverse complement strand
AATTAATCGGATTAGTATGCAAATAATCTTAGTTAGTATGCAATTATTGTATTTATCCTGCAATTAATCTTTTTAATATGCAATTCCTTTCCCGCACAATAAAAAAGTGGTGATACCAGCACCTCCTCCACTCCTAAAACATACAATCTAATATACTTTCTACTTTGTCCTTAAAAAGAAATGCTATTTTCACCTAAATATAGTAAAATATGACTACATAAATTAATGAAACTTGGTGAATACATGAAAGATTGGATACGAACTCAACAGTCAACTCCCCTACATATCGCTGCAATTCTATTATTTCCACTAGTAGTCTTTTTTTCGTACCAAAGTACCGTTTTACTTATTGTAGGTTATGTCGCATTTTTCCTAGCTACCTCTATTAAAATGATTTGGAAGATGGTTATCATCATGGCAATTGTTGCGATAGCGGTTATGGTGTTACCATTCCTTGCACCGATTGCTCTTATTGTGATGATTGTGCTGTTCATTATGAGAATTGGGTATGTCTTTAAAAACTGGAGGCCGTTTGTTTCCGGGTTAACTGTCTATGGCAGTTCTTTCTATTTATGGGGGCGGGCACAGGAATATATGTA
>NZ_JBFOKR010000056.1:224-723 GCF_047246645.1 Ferdinandcohnia jepli | reverse complement strand
GATTTATGGTTTTTAATTCGGAAATACGGTTTTTAAATTGGATTTACGATTTTTAATTACGATTTACGGTTTTTACGGCGAAAATACGATTTTTAGCCATTGCGCGAGTCCAAACGAAAAGCCAACTAAGTTTATAGCTGGCTTTTCTCATGATTTTGGTAGTTTTATAGGAGTTTCTCAAGATATCATACAAAATCCACTACCATTTATGGTGCGTTTTTGGGTTTATGGTTTTTAATTTCGATTTATGGTTTTTAATTCAGAAATACGGTTTTTAAATTGGATTTACGATTTTTAATTACGATTTACGGTTTTTAATTACGATTTACGGTTTTTAATTACGATTTACGGTTTTTACGGTGAAAATACGATTTTTAGCCATTGCGCTAGTCCAAACGAAAAGCCAGCTAAGTTTATAACTTGCTTTTCTCATGATTTTGGTAGTTTTATAGGAGTTTCTCAAGATATCATACAAAATCCACTACCATTTATGGTGCGT
>NZ_JBFOKR010000056.1:0-124 GCF_047246645.1 Ferdinandcohnia jepli | reverse complement strand
TTTTGGGTTTATGATTTTTAATTTCGATTTATGGTTTTTAATTCGGAAATACGGTTTTTAAATTGGATTTACGATTTTTAATTACGATTTACGGTTTTTACGGCGAAAATACGATTTTTAGCCA
>NZ_JBFOKR010000055.1:0-749 GCF_047246645.1 Ferdinandcohnia jepli | reverse complement strand
TTGTTAAAAGAAAACCATACGCTAGGCGTATGGTTCCGGAAAGCTTATAGCGATGTATTAAAAAAAGCCCCTCTTGGTGTTACAATAAATTTTGGTTCGCCAACCAAATTTATGTAACAAGGAGGGACCCTGTATGTCTTCCGACTTAAACAGTTTAGCACATAGTAAATGAAATTGTAAGTATCACATAGTCTTTGCGCCCAAATATAGAAGACAAATCATATATGGGAAAATCAAACAAGATATTGGACAGATTTTGAGACAACTATGCGAAAGAAAAGGTGTAGAGATTATTGAAGCGACTGCGTGTAAAGATCACGTTCATATGTTAGTAAGTATTCCACCAAAAATAAGCGTCTCATCTTTTGTAGGATATTTAAAGGGTAAGAGTAGTTTAATGATATTTGATCGACATGCCAATCTAAAATATCGGTATGGAAACAGGAAATTTTGGTGTAAAGGATTCTATGTTGATACGGTAGGAAGAAATAAGAAAGTAATAGAAGAATACATTCGCAATCAAATACAAGATGATATAGTTGCAGATCAATTAAGTATGGAAGAATTTATTGATCCGTTTACTGGTCAGGAAGTAAAGAGAAAAAACAAAAAGAAATAGGAGAAACCCTTTAGGGTTGCCGAAAAAGTAGTGCGGTTGGCGAACTTTCGGTGCCCTTTGAAGGGCTGGCCAGTAACGAAGGCTTTCAGCCGTAGAACAAACCACCCGTTTTCACGGGTGGTTATGATTT
>NZ_JBFOKR010000053.1:0-1382 GCF_047246645.1 Ferdinandcohnia jepli | reverse complement strand
GGTTCTATAATATTTGTTGGGGTTCCTACACAATTAAAGGCATAAAAAATGCACGACATCAGCCAGTCTTTTATACTTGAGTTGTCGAGAAACAAGTATAGATTGGAGATGCGTGCATAATGAATTCTAACATAAAGTTACCTGGTTTTAAAGATATGACTGTTTCGAAGATGGAGGAAGTGGAGGAGAAACTCTGCATTCATGTAGAAATGCCTGTCAAACCTCATACTTGTCCTGTATGTGGCAATTCCACTAAGAGAATTCATGACTATCGGGTACAAAAAATCAAGCACTTAAAGATATTTGAAAGACATACTCTGATTTTTTATAAGCGACGCAGATATGCATGTAACTGCGGAAAGAAATTTGCAGAAAAGAACCCACTTATTGATCGATACCAGCGTCTATCTATTGAGTTCAACCAAGCTATTAAAATACGAAGTATCAAAGGAAAGACCTTTAAAGAAACAGCGGAGGTGTTTGGGACTTCCGCTTCCACAATTGTTAGGCGCTTTGACGAATTGGCGGAGAGTACTGTAAATGAGGAAGTAAAAGAATTACCAAAGGTTATCGCAATAGATGAGTACAAAGGGGATACTAGGGAAGGAAAATATCAGTTAATTGTCGCAAATGGTATTACTAAAGAACCAATAGATATCCTTCCAAATCGTTACAAAAATACAATAAAACATTACCTAAGGAAATATGGTGCGAATGTGGAAGTTGTTGTAATGGATATGAGTCAGTCCTTTAAAGCAGCTGTTCAACAAGCATTAGGAAAACCGGTTATTGTGGCGGATCGCTTTCACTTTGTTCGTTATATTTATTGGGCCTTAGATGGTGTTAGAAGACGAGTACAGTCAAGTTGGAATGATTATGACCGCAAGAAATGCAAAAAGATGAGATATGTATTCCACAAAAGATCAGATAGGTTAACGGAGGAGGACCAGTGGTATCTAAACAGGTATTTACAAATGTCCCCTGAATTAAGAAAATCATATGAACTAAAAGAATTGTTTTCTAGCTGGTTTTATAAAGCTAAGGAGAATGGAAATAGAGATATTCTACAAACGAAGAACACTTTAAATGACTTTTATGATGAAGTTGTAGAGGCTAAAATCCCTGAATTCGCAAGGGCTATCCAAACATTGAAGAATTGGCAGATTGAAATACTAAATAGTTTTAGTTATAACTATTCAAACGGCTTCCTAGAGGGTATCAATAACTTAACGAAAGTAATGAAGAGGAACGCTTTTGGTTTTAGAAGCTTTAAACGCTTTAGAGCAAAAATATTATTAACTCATAAGTTTAAAAGATTAGGTACGCATATTGGATAAAGGGTGAAGCGAAATTCACTTCACCCCAACATTTGACGTTGAACC
>NZ_JBFOKR010000052.1:0-1462 GCF_047246645.1 Ferdinandcohnia jepli | reverse complement strand
TGTACTGCACCCCAAAAGTTAGAGAGAAATCTTACTTTTGGGGTGTGTTTTTTATGGCTAAATATAGTGAGCAATTTAAGTTAATGTTAGTCAAGGAGTATCTAGAGGGGAAATTGGGATATATCCTTTTAGCTAAAAAATATGGTATGAAGGACAGTACACCCATTTTGAGATGGGTAAAAGTATACGAGAAATTCGGTGTGGAAGGTTTAAAGAGAAAGAGACATAAAGAAATATATCCTGTTCAATTCAAGCTGGATGTATTAAGCTTTATGAAAAGAACAGGTGCTTCAGAAACGGAAACAGCCCTTAAATTTGGGCTAACAAACGCTCCCACGATAGCCTCATGGAAGAAGGGTTTTCTTGAAGGTGGTGTTGAAGCCCTGGATAGACCGAAAGGACGTCCATCCATGTCTGATAAAGCTAAGAACAGAAACAGTAAACATACCCAAGAAAACGAAATGACTTACGAACAAAAATTGGAACGAGAAAATGAGCTTCTAAGATTAGAGGTAGAGTACTTAAAAAAGTTACGAGCTTTTCAGATGGATCCGGAAAGCTATCTAGAAAAGCACAAGCAGCGCTATCATTCGAACTCAAAGAAACCTTCAAATTAAAAGATGTTTTACAAATTATCGGCATTCCAGAATCCTCCTACCATTATCATATAAAAGTGATGAATAAGGAGAATCTTGACCAGGAGCTAGAGGAACTAATTCAGTCTATTTTCGAGGAACATAACGGGAATTATGGTTATCGGCGTATTCAATTAGAATTAGAAAACCGTGGGTATGAAGTGAATCATAAGAAAGTGCAACGCATCATGAATAAGCTTGGGCTCAAGGGAGATAAATTCAGATTAAAATCACGCAAGTACAGTTCTTACAAGGGTTCAACTGGAACTGTATCCAAGAACCGTATCAATCGTCGTTTTCAAACAAATGTGTGGCACCAAAAACTAACTACAGATATTACAGAATTCAAGTGTTCAGACGGTTTAAAACTGTATTTTAATCCAATTATGGATATGTTCAATGGTGAAATTCTTTCTTTTGGAATAGGTATGCGTCCAACCTTAGAATTAGCCCTCACTCCCCTCGAGGAAGCACTTGGAATTGTAAAAGATTCAAAGTTTAGAACGACTGTGCATTCTGATCAAGGGTGGCATTATCAACATAATAAATGGGTGAAAACCCTTAAGGAACACAAGGTGTTCCAGAGTATGTCTCGTAAAGGAAACTGTTTAGATAATTCGCCAATGGAGAACTTTTTCGGATTACTAAAACAAGAAATGTACTATGGGGAAGCACTATGCTCATATGAGGAATTAAAAAAGAGAATTGAAGAATATATCAGTTATTATAATAACAAACGTATAAAGCAAAAATTGGCAGGCATGAGCCCAGTTCAATACCGGGTCCATACTAGCCAATTAGCTGCTTAATATAAAACTCTAACTTTT
>NZ_JBFOKR010000051.1:0-1476 GCF_047246645.1 Ferdinandcohnia jepli | reverse complement strand
TAAAGTGTACCCTCTGTAAAGGACATTTTAAAAAAAGGCCTAGGCTACCTGTAAAAGATGATTCCTGTACTGCACGGGAGTCATCTTTTTTAGGTTCCATTGATATCTAGTATGGTTATAATGTCGAATATACTCATCAATTTCTTGTTGAAGTTCTCCAAACGTTTTACATAATTTTATATCTACTTCGTCTTTAAGATGGCCAAAGAATGATTCGATAGGGGCGTTATCCCAACAGTTTCCTCTTCTGGACATGGATTGGTGCAATCCAAGTTTATTTACCTGTTTCTGAAAATCTGGATGTGTGTAATGGGTACCCTGATCAGAATGAATGAGGGCCTCTTTAGCTTTCTTAAAGTTTCTGTTCTTCTTCAATTTAGTAAGGGTGTCTGTTGCCAGATCCATGGTGATGCGGCTAGAAATGTGATGTGCCAAAACTTCACCTGTAGAACCATCTTTAATGACGGACAAATAGGCTCTTTGTCCACCCTGATAGTTCAGGTAAGTGATATCCGTTAGTAGGACTTTGCCAGGTGTCTCCTGTTTAAATTGGCGGTTTAGCAAATTCGGAACCACACGATGTTCTTGAGTGGCTTTCATCATTCTCCGGTACGGATTTGCTTTCCTAATAGGGCAGACGATATCGTATTTTTTCATGATTCTACGGATTTTCTTCAAGCTGAAGACGCACTTAAATTGACCTGCCAATGTCATTTTAATTTGGCGTGCCCCTTTCTTTCTGCCTTTGAAGTTAAAGGCCTTTAAAATCATTTCTTTCGTTTCTTCATCCTTCTCATCCTTGTGTTTCCTTTGTTTAATAGACTTGGCTGAGAAATAATTATAGTAACCACTTCTTGAAACTCCGGCAACTTCACAAAGGAATTTCACCATATGTTTAAGGTTGTGTTTTTCGATGACCTCACGAATGATAATAAATTTTTGACTGGCAGATAACTTTACTTCTTTAGCCCCCTTTCCAATAAACGAATCTTTTTTAAGAGTTCGTTTTCTGCTTGTACAAGCTTCATCTGTGCTTCCAATCTGGCATACTTCTCCTCAATAGACAATTCCTTAATCCGCGGCCTACCAGAACTTTCTTTTCTGGTATCTTTAAGGCCCAATATTCCTTCGGATTTATAAGCAGCTTTCCAACGATCTGAAGCAGATTTAACTCTCCTCATGCCAATAACATCAACATTAAACCCTGCTTCTTCAAAGATTTCTCTTGGAAACTTTCCCTCACTATATTCAGTAATAAAGTGTTGTTTAAATTCATCAGAGTAGGTGATACCTTTTGAACTAACTGTTTTAACATAACGGTTCTTAGATAGTATTGCGATGTCTTTCTCCGTAAACAATATTTTACTCATATTTCTCCGTCTCCACATATTTCTCTATTTGTACTTTAAATTATACAAAAAATACCCTATAGAAAGAGCACTTTTTTTAAGTGTCTATTCTATAGGGTACATTTTA
>NZ_JBFOKR010000050.1:0-1481 GCF_047246645.1 Ferdinandcohnia jepli | reverse complement strand
GAGGTTTGAACAAAAAAAGTCCTCTTGGTATGATACGAGGTGTCCAAGCTGATCAGCGCAAAGGACCCTTAAAATTACCAAGGAGGACTTAAAATGAAGTATAAACAAAATGATAAGATTCTGCAACTGACAGAAAAAACCTTAATTGTTGGAGTAGACATTGCCAAGCATAAGCATGTTTCAAGGGCTCAGGATTTTAGAGGTATTCAATTTGGAAAAGCTTTAACGTTTAGTAACTCACAAGAAGGTTTTACTAATTTGATGATGTGGATAGCTAGTTTACAATCTAAACACGAAAAATCAGATTTTATTATAGGCATGGAACCTACTGGTCACTATTGGCTTCCTTTAGCTTATTGGTTAAAGGAAAAAGATATTAAAGTTGTAGTAGTTAACCCTGCACATGTTAAACAGACAAAAGAATTAGATGATAATTCCCCTACTAAAAACGATGTAAAGGATGCAAGAGTTATTTCACGTCTTATTCAAGATGGGAGGTACTCTGAGCCGAATTTACTTGAGGGGATTTATGCAGAATTGCGTGAAGGAATGAATCAATATGATCAACTTGTAACTGATATTGGAGTAATACAGAATCGAGTTCACCAGTGGATTGACAGGTTCTTTCCAGAGTATTTAAATGTTTTCGGAAGTTGGGAAGGAAAAGCTTCCTTACAAATTCTTAAAATGGCTTTATTTCCCGATGAACTTATTCAGCGCACAGAGTTAGAAATCCTAACTGAGGTTCGAAAGGAAGTCAAAAAAGGTGTTGGTGTAAAGAAGATTAAACAACTTTTAGAAGTTGCACGACACTCAATTGGATTAAAGGAAGGTAGAGAGTTAGCAAGGTTGAAGTTAAAGAGTTTATTAGCTCAATACACTCTCCTTAAGGAAGAATTAGAGAAAGTCTGGACTGAAGTTGAAGTTATATTAAAACAAATACCTGGAGCTAAAGAAATGAGTTCCATAAAAGGGGTAGGAGAAACAACAGTTGCATCTTTTTACGCAGAAATTGGAGATATACGGAATTATTCACACCCCGATCAAATTACCAAATTAGCAGGGTTAAATTTAAGGCTGGCGACATCTGGAAAGTGGAAAGGTCAGACAATTATTACCAAAAGAGGGCGCCCAAAACTAAGAGCATTACTATTTAAAGTTGTCCTTCCACTAATTGCGCAAAATTCAGCCTTTCAGGCATTACATCAATATTTTACAAAGCGAGACCAGAATCCATTAAAAAAGAAACAATCAATCATTGCATTATGTTGTAAATTAATTCGTATTTTATTTATTATTGGAAAAAGACAGATTGAATTTTGTCCGGAGAAGATGTTAAAGGACATTCCACATTTTAACTTACAGGTAGCAGCTTAAGAGATTGGATTTACTTTATCGTAGGTTCGTAAGGACCAATTTATCCTCAATTAAGGAAAGGTTTACTTTGGGATTGATTTCTATTCGTTAGTAGTTTTTGAATT
>NZ_JBFOKR010000049.1:0-1588 GCF_047246645.1 Ferdinandcohnia jepli | reverse complement strand
CCTTAATTTAAGGAGGTGTTTTTATTGCCTAAACAAAAAATTAAAGTCATAGAGGAAGTAAAGAAAAAGTATGTGAGATTAGCCGTTGAATCAGGCAAAATGACATCCATCGCCCATCAGGCAGGTATTTCGCGAGAGACGTTAAGAAAGTGGATGAATGAATATGAATCTGATATTCGTGAGGAGATGGGATCAGAAGAAGTTACTTCAGCAAAACTTCCGGATAACCCTTCTATAAGTGAAATGCGAAATAAATATGAACAAGCCATGCTTATGGTTGGAGAGAAAGAATTAGAGATAGCGATGTTACGAAATTTGTTAAAAAAAAGTTCATCTCTATAAGAGATAGACTAGAGGAAGTATATCTTTGGACAGGAGAAGGTTTTTGCATCAAGAAAGCTATGGAAATAGTAGAGGTTGATCGATCCTTGTATTATTACCATTTGAACAAAAGGGAAGTGGAGAATTTGGAAGGGAAAAGACGTGGAAGGCCAACTCCCGGATATTCCCTAAATAAATCTGGGGAGAAAGTTTCAGACAAAACAAATAGAGGAGTTTTTGTCAGAAGCAAGTGAAGGTGAAGAAGGTTCTTATGGCTATCAAAATTTAACAAAATACCTTCGGAACGAGCATCAGTTAGTTATCAACCCTAAAAAGGTGTATAGGTTATGTGTCAAACTAGATATTTTACAATCCAGGGGCCACAAACCATCCCTATATCCTAAAAGATTATCAAAAAAACATGAAATTACAGGCCCAAATCAACTATGGCAAGTAGATATTAAGTATGGATCCCTAAAGGATAGTGGTCGCTTCTTTTTCTTGGCAAGCGCAATCGATGTATTTGATCGCCGAATTGTAGGATATTATCGGGGTTCCCAATGTAGGACAGAACACATTACAGACATGCTTCAACGTGCTCTTTTACAGCGTCAGGTGCATATGCCTAAAAGTGAAATTGGGAAAGAATATTGTATCATTATTCGAAGTGATAACGGGCCACAGTTTATGAGTAATGTGTTTGGAGAATTTTGTGCACACAATAAAATTTACCATGAAAGGATTCCTCCGAAATCCCCAAATCTAAATGCTTATATCGAGTCCTTTCATAGCATTATTGAACGGGAATGTTATGTCAGATATGAGATGGAATTCTTTGAAGAGGCTTATTATTACATTGATCAGTTCATGGATTTTTATAATAACCGAAGATACCACGGCAGCCTAGGACACCTATCGCCTGCACAGTACCTTAAGAAATATCAAGAGATAGGTTATCAAATAGAGATGGCGGTAAACTTATAGCAAAGGAAATGGGTCCCATAAAGCGATAGAACGGAAGTTTATATCCACTCACGACTTGATATGGAGAGCCACGCATGATAACCTCATTCGGTGTAGCCAGATGTAGGGAAGCTGGCTTCCTGGTGCGAGATTCATGCGTAGAGAGGCTCCATGTCAAGTCATTCCAAGCAGAAGAATGTAAACTTGGAAATTCGAAGGGAGCCATTTCCTTTAAAGAAAAATGAAAAACTAAGATAAACCTAGAAAAAAGGAGATTGTGTACAATAATTAGGGGGTTAAGCCG
>NZ_JBFOKR010000048.1:0-1843 GCF_047246645.1 Ferdinandcohnia jepli | reverse complement strand
GCATTTCCGTACTGTTCCAGACGGTGATCCAACTAATAATTTATCTTATCATCAACAAGCAGCAGCAACAGAGAGCGTTTATGTCGCTAATGGTGATACGGCGAACAGTGGTTATGAATCACAGGCAAAATATCAATCTGGTAATGAACAGAATGATAGATTGGCAACAGTAGTATATGTCGAGCAAGATAAAAAGAGAAAAAATAAGTAAGGTAAAGGGAGCTCTGTATTTCAGTGCTCCCTTTTAATGCATTTCGGTTCCTTCTTCTGAACTCCAGAGGTTGGATATAATAATTGAGTAGTAGGTTAAATAGGGTCAAATTCTTTGAATTTTCATCTGTGTAAGTAATCCCTTTACAACTAAACGATTTCACATATGGATTCCTTTCAATCTCTTTAACTGTAGATATCTTTTTACTTCCCCATTGCCCGTTTTTATTAATTATACAAAAAGCACCCTATAGATGGACTTTTTTTAGTGTCTACTCTATAGGGTACATTTTAAAACACCTTACTGGTCAATACTTTTATCCTCTTTACGTTTCATTTTCTTCTTCAGTATTAAATATAGGCCAAAACCAACTCCTGCTAATAAGATCAGAATTGGTGAATTCCCTATTAAAAATACGAGTACTCCAGATCCTCCAGCAAGTAAAAAGTTAATGCTGTCCATGAATTGTTTTTTGGTTTTATCCCATGTGTTTAGTTCGTCTTTCTCTATATCGGGAATGACCACATTATTCTCAGAGAAGTTAATTGTAACGGTGGATAAACTAGTTTGGTTTTCTAAGTATTTCATACGACCTGTTATGATTTCAATTTCTTCTTGAACACTTGCCAAGTCATCCGATATCTCTAATAAGTCCTTTGTTGTTTTTGCATCTTTCATGAACTGTAATAATCGTTCTTCAACTGCCCGCTTTGCCTTTAGTCTGGATTCTAAGTCATTGTATTCCTCAGTAACATCTTGACCAGTGACATTCTTGTTATGAATTTTAGTACCAATTGCTTCTACCTTTTCAACGAATCTTTGAAAATATTCACTCGGTACACGTGCAGTAAGGTGGCCACTAGATTGTTCAGAATCATCATTATAGCTCCTTGAATCAACGATATACCCGTTCATATCTTCAATAAGCTTTTGAATCGCCTCTTGAGCATTTTTATAACTTTTTACTTCCATCTCAATCATTGCATTGTATATAACCATTCTATCAGTCTTAGTAAAATCAAAATGCTCTTCAGTTGGACTTGCGGTTTCTCTTTCTGCATTCGCTACTTCACCAGGTGAATCTTCCTGGACTGCTGAATTTGGGGATTCATACGCCATGTCCCCACCTGCAGCTTTGTCTTCAGATGTCTCAGATGAACCTGCACTACAGCCAAACAAGGCAAACATCATGACTAAAACACTTACACAAAATAGTTTAAACTTCTGCATTAATGAACACCTCCTTAGTAGGCTTCTTTATATTATAGACGGAATATTTTTAAAAATGTTTCGACTATCTGATAAAACAAGATTTATGGGGTGGATACAACATCTAAGAAGAGTGGGTATGCTCAGGTGATTTGGATAGAAACAAAAGAACCGTCCCTGTGTTTAGCAAATTTTTGAAAAGTTAAATAGTTGATTGTTGGTGACTGATTTTTCTCGAGTAATATTCGTTTGGCAATATTAATTTAAGGGCTCTTTTCATCACATGAGAAGAGCTCCTTTTTTGTGTGTGGGATTCGCTATTATGCAATACTTCCATTTATCCTGCAATTAATCGGATTAGTATGCAAATAATCTTAGTTAGTATGCAATTATTGTATTTATCCTGCAATTAATCTTTTTAAT
>NZ_JBFOKR010000047.1:0-1862 GCF_047246645.1 Ferdinandcohnia jepli | reverse complement strand
CATCGAGTAGGAGGATAATCATTATTTGACTATCCGACCTCTCACACCACCGTACGTACGGATCCGTATACGGCGGTTCAATTTTATATTAGGCATGCACTTTGATGTAGTGTTGTTTACAGGAGATTAGTCCAAAACTGGCTAATCTCTTATTGGTAATCGTTGTGGTTAGTATCCAGGAGTATGCCGTGCGGGCTGCACCCTTACTGGTGTGGCTATTTTTATATGCACTATATCTATCCATACCTAATTTAATAAGATTCTTCCTACGATTTTTCGCCGTTTTCCATTTCTTCCAGATACACATTCGTAATCTAAATCTTGTATGGGAGTCTATTTTTCCAAGTGCTGTCTTCATATAACCAACCCTAAAGTAATTGACCCATCCTCTTATTAACTGATTAATTCGCTCCACCTGATACTTCGTATCAACACTCCAATTCTTTCTTGTTAATTGTTTAAGTTTGAATTTAAACCTATCTAGAGACTTTTGATGTGGTTTGGCTTTGTATAAATCAGATTGATAATCCTTGAAGAATCCAAAGCCTAGGAACTTCATATCAGGGTCATTCGGTTTCGTTACTTTTGATTTCTCCACATTTACGATTAAACCTAGCTTCTCTTCAATAAATCTCGACACCGACCTCATGACTCGTTTCGCTGACATTTCGCTCTTGACCATGATAATACAGTCATCTGCGTATCTAACGAAATGTAAACCTCGACTTTCTAATTCCTTATCCAATTCATTAAGCATGATATTACTGAGTAGCGGAGATAAGTTACCTCCTTGCGGAGTTCCGATGACAGTTTCTTTGTATTCTTCATCCATTTGAACACCGCTTATCAAGAATTTACGAATAAGTGAAATGACATCTCCGTCATCCACTGTTCTCGATATGAGATTCATCAATCTGTCATGATGTACTGTGTCGAAGAAACGCTCTAAGTCAATGTCCACGATCCAATCGTAACCGTCATTCATGAACTCTAATGCTTTTAGAATAGCCATTTCTGCATAACGTCTTGGTCTGAAACCATAACTATATTCACTGAACAGTTTATCGAACATTGGTGTTAGAACTTGCGAAATTGCTTGTTGAATAACTCTATCTAGGACTGTCGGAATTCCTAAAAGTCGTACTCCACCGTTTGGTTTTGGTATTTCGACCCTTAGTACTGGTTTTGGTTTGTATTCTCTTTGTTGAATTTGACGAATAATCTTATCCTTGTTCAACGCCAAATATCCAGCTAACTCATCCACTGTCATACCATCAACACCGGCAGAACCCTTGTTTTTCTTTACTTGCTTGAATGCTTGGTCAAGGTTATCTTTATCGAGTATCTTGTCGATTAGTTTTCTTTCATACATGCCTGTTATTTCCTTTCTTTCTCGTAGTAAGGTATCCACTTTTCCGCGTTAGCCAGTGGTCCATTTCCTTCCCCAATTGAGATTTCTATAACAATAAAATTGTTCAGCCCTTCGCTCTTTCTAACTTTCGTTAGACCTCTTCACTACTACGGCTTCTGCTGACTTCTCACAGTCCAGTCCCGTATCACTACAGGATTTTGGTACAGACCCGTGAGACCTCCCCAGTTAAGGTGCGAACTCTTTCCCTCCATCTATCCGCCATATATACAGCGCATGTAAAGTAGCTATAGGACTTTAACTTCTTTTGCAGTCTTATCCACATACGATGCCTCTTATATGGTTTCTGTACGTCAGACCGGAGGTTTGCCTCGAGCTTCCTTCAGATTCCAAGTCACCCTGGACACCCTTGCTTTCAGCTATGTACTTACCGCTACCAGGTCGTACTAGGGACTTTCACCCGTTAGAGTTCGCCCATGCTGGGCGAACAAAA
>NZ_JBFOKR010000046.1:0-1948 GCF_047246645.1 Ferdinandcohnia jepli | reverse complement strand
AGTCGAGTAGAAGGGAGCCTTTCTACCTTACGGTAAATTGTACTCCTCCCCCCTCACAGAACCGTGCTTGCGCTATTAACGCACACGGCTCCTCCAAGTTATCATTTACAGAATGTAGCCAATCTCTTTTCTTAAATCATAGATATTCACTTTGATTCTTGGTGAAGGTAGTGGATATTTATTAAGAAAGAGCCTGAATTTATCCCAAGTAAAGGATTTCCTTTGACTTCTTCTGTTTAGCCATTTAAATAGTAAGCTCACGATTTTCTCTTTAAAGTTGTTAACAGTTTGGGTGTTGTCAGTAATGCAATAATAGTTGTAATAACCTATTAGTGAGCGTTTAAATCTATCCATAATCATATGAATATCTTTATTCCTATTATTCTTGAGCCATTCTTTCGTTTCTTTTAGTTTGCCTTGGACTTTCCTCCTGCTGGTTTTCCGCTTTACTCGAAAATTGCCGTGTTTACTTATCCCACAGTAGTGTGTAAACCCAAGGAAATCAAAGGTATCTGGTTTGCCAGTCCCGTCACGTTTTGCATTCTTCTCCGCAAACCTTCCGAAGGGAATTATTTTAGTTTTATCCTCGGCTATTTCCAGGTTAAATTTCTTTAATCTTGCTTTTAATGAATGGAAGAATTGCTGTGCTTCACTTTTATTCTGAAAACAACAAACAAAATCATCTGCGTATCTTACTATATAAGCTTGACCTTTACATCTTTTCCTAACCACTTTTTCAAACCATAGATCAAGAACGTAATGGAGATAGACATTGGCTAATATCGGAGATATCACTCCACCTTGCGGTGTGCCATTCTCTGTCTTGTATTTCTTACCTTCCTCCATGTATCCACCTTTAAGAAACCTGCTGATTATTCTCAGTAGGTTAGGGTCAGTGATTCGGAGTTTCAAGAATTCCATCATCCATTTGTGGTCAACGTTATCAAAGAAGCCTTTAATATCTACATCGACTACATAACTTACCGCTCTCTTCTCAATATATTGATTCAGTATTTTCAGCGCATCGTGGCAGTTTCTATTTGGACGGAACCCAAATGAACAGTCTAGAAAATCATTTTCATAGATGGCATTTAGTATTTTCGTAATGCCTTTCTGAACAATTTTATCTTCATGTTCCGGTATTCCCAATGGTCTCATCTTGTTTGAGTTGAGCTTTGGGATATACATTCGTCTTACTGGAACAGGACGATAACTTTTGCTTTTAAGTCTACTTACTAAGTCCTCTATATTTTCTTCCAAACTATCACTGTATTGTTCTTTTGTCGTTCCATTAATACCAGTTGCCTTTTTATTAGGCAGTTCATGATGACACTGTGTTAGGGATTGCGCATTTAATAAATGCGCAAGAGATGTGAATTTCATTTTAGGCTCGGATTTTGCTAATTCTGCTATCCTTAGTAGTTTTGTTTCCATTTAATATTCCTACCTCTGCGTGTAGTAAATGTGTCCCTAGTCAGGGTGATAACTGGTAGCTAGCCTTCCCTCCATCGGCATTACCCAACTTCATTGGTACTACGCTGCTATCCGACTCCCTACCATCGGCATTTGGTTTCCTTGCTTGTTATCGCTTGTAGACCATACTCTTCAATAGAAAAGACCGGTAGGGTCTCCCGAGTTGCCATATCATATCAATGTGTAACGTGCCAAGGTCTCTGACTCCAGAGAGGTTTTACCCTTCTTGCCTTTGACGAAGGATAAAATGTAGCTTTCTGCACGCAGGTAAGGCATCAGCCCTCTCGATTTACTAACGATTATGGAGCTCAATCCCTTCAACCATATGGCTTTCGGCCCGTTACCTAACTGTCTACGCTTAAAGACTAAAGTTGCCTTTAGCCCTCCAAGACTCGCTACGAGCGAATGGCTAGTTCTTACTCGGCGGGAATCCCACCCGCTATATGATACGACCTAGGCTCGGCCGCACACCTGC
>NZ_JBFOKR010000045.1:0-2351 GCF_047246645.1 Ferdinandcohnia jepli | reverse complement strand
AAATTGCTCACTATATTTAGCCATAAAAAACACACCCCAAAAGTAAGATTTCTCTCTAACTTTTGGGGTGCAGTACAAATTAGCATTGCTTTCTTGTTGATATGGTAATATTATTTATGGTTTTCAAAGTCAATTAGTAAGTAAAATAACATATTATATGATGATAGACAATGAAAATTTGTACTCTTGTAAATTTTGCTGCTTTTTTATTGCGTCTTTTATGTCTGAAATATAATAAAAACGACTGTAGTTAACTGTCGTGAAAATGTGAAATCATATTCAACTAAAGCACCCATTAGAATGCGTTATGATATAGGATTGCTTGGTCGTCATCAACATATTTAATATAATTCAAGGTTTTTACATTTTTCCTCTTTTTATAATTCACTGAGTAAGTTTGGTCTTTTTCGATTAAATTCCATACCATGAGCTCTTTTACTGTGATTTTTATTTTATATTCATTTTGATACTCAATATCTGTATTGGGAGGAACAACTGTAATCCATGCTTCATCATTATCCTCAGAATATCCCTTCTCCAAGACAGTAACGATTGCATAAGTTGAAGATGTTGTAAAAAAGTAATTTAAAAGAAATATACTTCCAATGATAGAAATAATTAAAATGAGTAATATAATCTTTTTATTCCGCATAAACCTCTCCCTTATCAATATCTAATTTACCTTGTTAAAGAATACTGCCTCGTTAGCTTAATAACTTCAACAATTAAGTCCCTTAATCCTTCTTGGGTCAACGCATCCGTTACATAAGTTCACAAATTTAAATCTTTAATTACTAAAAATGTTGCAACATTCTTAGTACTAAAACCTATAAATCATTAAGTCAACTAGCATCACTTTTATTTTCATTTCAAAAATTCGAAAATGTTGATAGAAACATAATTATTATGGTTTAAAGCTCACAAATTGAAGATTTGTGTATTTTGCTCGAAACCACCTATATTTGTAAAATCTTGTTAATTATTTTAATATTATAATAATTAACAATACCTAAAGGAGTTTTACATGATAAGAAAAATAATTTTTATAACATCTAGTTTAATGTTGGGGATAATTCTCTGTACTTTCGGGGGGATCTATTGGCTTAAGAATCAAAAAGTAGAAACATTGCTATCCTGGAAACATGAAGAGTATATCGAAGAAAAAGGTTCCTTTTATACCATTCATTATCACCCTGACGAAAGGGAAAAAGTAGAAAAATTCATAGAAATTACTCCAAAGATCTTAGAATTGGGTGATTTATGGTTTAAAGAACAGGATTTATCCACACAACATTTAAATATATACCTCATTCACAAAGACGACCAGCCTCATCCAGGTCTTTCTGGTGAAGGGATTTTTACAGAAAACAATATTATTCTATTAAGAAGTAAAGATGATATTAGTTTTTTACTTAATACTTATTCTCATGAATTTGCTCACTTTTTTATACATCTAGCTAGTAATGGTAATGAACATATTCCAGATTGGTTTCATGAAGGAGTAGCAAGCGCATTTGCACAGAGAATATCTCCTATCACTTTAAATTATAACTCAGGCTCAGGATCTGACGTGATGCCTTTTGCAGAAATTAAGCGAGAAGAAGATAATTATAATAGCTCATATATATTCATGCAATATGCAGTTGAATATTTGATTTATAAGCACGAAAAACAGGTTTTAATGTCGCTCATTCAAAAGACAAAAGAAACAGGAGAATTTTCTAGATCATTTAACGAATTAACTGGGTTAGATCTTAAAAACTACCATAACTTATTTTCAGAAGACTGGGAACCAATTACCAAAATTCAAACACTGATTACTAATGGGGAAATCGAAGAAGCTGAGCAATCAGCCTTAACCTATTTAGAAGAAAAAGGGCATTATTTTTATGAAGCTCCACATGTATATAATTTATTAACAGAGATTTATCTAACTCAAAATCGTTTCGAGGATGCATTACTCATGTTAGAAAATAATATAGAGTTTCAAGACATACCTATGCTTTATCAAAGACTAGCTGAAATAGCATTACATTCTAACCAGGATAAAGCACTAACTTACGCTGAGGAAGCAGTAAATTCAGCAACAAGGGGTGATTGGAACATAGATGAATTTAAAAGATGGTTAAGAGAATTTAAAGAGAAGATTTAAGTAATAATCAATTTTTAATCTTCCCCCATTAAGCTAGTATCTAATTTTCGAATGGATTTCCATAAAGAGGAAGTCCATCTTTATAATTAAAAAACAATAATAAAATATAACAGAGCTTTTAACTAGTCGAGTAGAAGGGAGCCTTTCTACCTTACGGTAAATTGTACTCCTCCCCCCTCACAGAACCGTGCTTGCGCTA
>NZ_JBFOKR010000044.1:0-2776 GCF_047246645.1 Ferdinandcohnia jepli | reverse complement strand
TTGGTTAAGTCCTCGATCGATTAGTATCAGTCAGCTGCACACGTCACCGCGCTTCCACCTCTGACCTATCAACCTCGTCATCTTCGAGGGATCTTACTAGTTTAACACTATGGGAAATCTCATCTTGAGGGGGGCTTCATGCTTAGATGCTTTCAGCACTTATCCCTTCCACACATAGCTACCCAGCGATGCCCTTGGCAGAACAACTGGTACACCAGCGGTGTGTCCATCCCGGTCCTCTCGTACTAAGGACAGCTCCTCTCAAATTTCCTACGCCCACGACGGATAGGGACCGAACTGTCTCACGACGTTCTGAACCCAGCTCGCGTACCGCTTTAATGGGCGAACAGCCCAACCCTTGGGACCGACTACAGCCCCAGGATGCGATGAGCCGACATCGAGGTGCCAAACCTCCCCGTCGATGTGGACTCTTGGGGGAGATAAGCCTGTTATCCCCGGGGTAGCTTTTATCCGTTGAGCGATGGCCCTTCCATGCGGAACCACCGGATCACTAAGCCCGACTTTCGTCCCTGCTCGACTTGTAGGTCTCGCAGTCAAGCTCCCTTGTGCCTTTACACTCTACGAATGATTTCCAACCATTCTGAGGGAACCTTTGGGCGCCTCCGTTACATTTTAGGAGGCGACCGCCCCAGTCAAACTGCCCACCTGACACTGTCTCCAAGGCCGATAAGGCCTTCGGGTTAGAATTTCAATACAGCCAGGGTAGTATCCCACCGACGCCTCCACCGAAGCTGGCGCTCCGGCTTCCAAGGCTCCTACCTATCCTGTACAAGCTGTACCAAAATTCAATATCAGGCTGCAGTAAAGCTCCACGGGGTCTTTCCGTCCTGTCGCGGGTAACCTGCATCTTCACAGGTACTATAATTTCACCGAGTCTCTCGTTGAGACAGTGCCCAGATCGTTACACCTTTCGTGCGGGTCAGAACTTACCTGACAAGGAATTTCGCTACCTTAGGACCGTTATAGTTACGGCCGCCGTTTACTGGGGCTTCGATTCAGAGCTTCGCTTGCGCTAACCCCTCCTCTTAACCTTCCAGCACCGGGCAGGTGTCAGCCCCTATACTTCGCCTTGCGGCTTCGCAGAGACCTGTGTTTTTGCTAAACAGTCGCCTGGGCCTATTCACTGCGGCTTTTCCGGGCTATTCACCCTAAAAAGCACCCCTTCTCCCGAAGTTACGGGGTCATTTTGCCGAGTTCCTTAACGAGAGTTCTCTCGATCACCTTAGGATTCTCTCCTCGCCTACCTGTGTCGGTTTGCGGTACGGGCACCTCTCACCTCGCTAGAGGCTTTTCTTGGCAGTGTGGAATCAGGAACTTCGGTACTATATTTCCCTCGCCATCACAGCTCAGCCTTCACGGTAAGCGGATTTGCCTACTTACCAGCCTAACTGCTTGGACGCGCATATCCAACAGCGCGCTTGCCCTATCCTCCTGCGTCCCCCCATTGCTCAAATGGTGAGGAGGTGGTACAGGAATATCAACCTGTTGTCCATCGCCTACGCCTTTCGGCCTCGGCTTAGGTCCCGACTAACCCTGAGCGGACGAGCCTTCCTCAGGAAACCTTAGGCATTCGGTGGATGGGATTCTCACCCATCTTTCGCTACTCATACCGGCATTCTCACTTCTAAGTGCTCCACCAGTCCTTCCGGTCTGACTTCACTGCGCTTAGAACGCTCTCCTACCATTGTTCGTAAGAACAATCCACAGCTTCGGTGATACGTTTAGCCCCGGTACATTTTCGGCGCAGAGTCACTCGACCAGTGAGCTATTACGCACTCTTTAAATGGTGGCTGCTTCTAAGCCAACATCCTGGTTGTCTAAGCAACTCCACATCCTTTTCCACTTAACGTATACTTTGGGACCTTAGCTGGTGGTCTGGGCTGTTTCCCTCTTGACTACGGATCTTATCACTCGCAGTCTGACTCCCGAGAATCAAGTCTTTGGCATTCGGAGTTTGACTGAATTCGGTAACCCGATGAGGGCCCCTAGTCCAATCAGTGCTCTACCTCCAAGACTCTAACTCGAGGCTAGCCCTAAAGCTATTTCGGAGAGAACCAGCTATCTCCAAGTTCGATTGGAATTTCTCCGCTACCCACACCTCATCCCCGCACTTTTCAACGTGCGTGGGTTCGGGCCTCCATTCAGTGTTACCTGAACTTCACCCTGGACATGGGTAGATCACCTGGTTTCGGGTCTACGACCACGTACTATTTCGCCCTATTCAGACTCGCTTTCGCTGCGGCTCCGTCTCTTCAACTTAACCTTGCACGGGATCGTAACTCGCCGGTTCATTCTACAAAAGGCACGCCATCACACATAAATGTGCTTTGACTACTTGTAGGCACACGGTTTCAGGTTCTATTTCACTCCCCTCCCGGGGTGCTTTTCACCTTTCCCTCACGGTACTGGTTCACTATCGGTCACTAGGGAGTATTTAGCCTTGGGAGATGGTCCTCCCAGCTTCCGACGGGATTTCACGTGTCCCGCCGTACTCAGGATCCACTCAAGAGAGAACGAAGTTTCGACTACAGGATTGTTACCTTCTCTGATGGGCCTTTCCAGACCGCTTCGTCTACTCCGCTCTTTTGTAACTCCGTATAGAGTGTCCTACAACCCCAAGAGGCAAGCCTCTTGGTTTGGGCTATCTTCCGTTTCGCTCGCCGCTACTCAGGAAATCGCGTTTGCTTTCTCTTCCTCCGGGTACTAAGATGTTTCAGTTCCCCGGGTCTACCTTCTCTTACCCTATGAATTCAGG
>NZ_JBFOKR010000043.1:0-3593 GCF_047246645.1 Ferdinandcohnia jepli | reverse complement strand
ACTCGCTTTCCGCGGGCGGACCGTGAGCCTCCCTCACGAAACCTACAGATTTCTTAGTATTTCTTTGTTTTTCTTTAGGTGCCAAAAGAAAAAGCATGGTATAGGTTAACTAGATACATCCATATTTTAAAATATATGGAAAAAACATTTGCGTGTTAATAGACCGGAAGTGCAATTTTTCCAATTAAAGGTAAAAGATTATAGTTGCACCTTTGGATCTCCACTAGCGACATGGTGGTGGACCCTCCCATTTCTCTCGGCGTCTATGCGCGCAAATTCCTTCGTTCGACCTTACCATGTGTGGATGCCGGATATGCTCCTCGGGTGGGTCTATGCCCTAATGCTCGGAATGATGACCGGCTAATCCGTGCTTTCTTTTGTCTTTTCAAAAAGCTAGAAACAAATACTTGAAACCTACTATGTGTTAAGCTGCGACCTGTACGTCAGTAATATGGGGAATATCTTGAAGCATTCGTTCTTCACTAAATTCACGCTTCTGAGTTCCTATCACAAATAGAATTTTAATTAATTTTCGACCTAATGCTACGTAAGATTGCTTCCCAGTTAGGGGATTCTTGCTTCTGTTTTTGTAATAATTATGCAAGGCTTTAAACCCAACATTATGAAAGGCCAATGGACGAGCGACTTGATATAAAATGGAACGGAGCCTTCTTCTACCACGCTTCGTTATAGTGGTTTTCCCTTTGTGTTTTCCTGATTGGTTCATCATTAAATTGAGACCCGCTAATTTTATAATTTGGCGTGGATCTCTATAATTTGAAAGGTCACCAACCTCCGCAAAGAAACCGACGATAGTCATGGAACCGATGCCTTTTATAGCTATCATTCGCTCCGCACCTGGTATTTGAAAGACAAGCTGTTCAAGCTCTTCTTTTAAGGCTTGTAGACGTTCATTTAAAAGGTGAAACTGCTCTACAAGATAACGTATTTCTTCTCGTCCCATTCGAAGGCCAACTGTTAATCCAACACTAGAGGCAGCTGCTTCTTTTAGTTTACGAATAGTCGTTAAACTAATGTTCTTTACTGATGTCTTCACTTCTATGAGAAGTTCTTCTTCTGTTTTTTTACAAATGTCTTCTGGCAGATATCCACATTTCAATACAAATAACGCAGTTTTTCCATCCCATTCTTTAAATACTGTTAGAAATTCAGGAAAAAACCGATCTAGCACATTATGGATTTGTGCTTTAATAGAAGACAAATCCTCTTGAATGATGTCGTAGAGTTTCATTCCTTCACGCAGCTCTGCGTATAAACCCTCCGGTAACACAGGCTCATGATAGCGTCCAGCTCGGATAACTTGAGCGATTACTTTCGCATCTTTAGTATCATTTTTTGTTGGTGAATCATCATCCAGTTCTTTCGACTTTTTCACCTTCATCGGGTTTACAACAACAGGGTTAATGCCCTGAGATTTCAAGAAATAAGCTAAATTCATCCAATAATGGCCGGTAGGCTCCATCCCAATTATTAACTTAGGTCGGCATGTTTCTTCACTTAATCTCTTTGCCCACTCAAGTAAAAGTTTGAATCCCTCTAATGAATTAGGAAATATTAATCTTTTAGATAAATCTATGCCACGATCGTCTATTGCCCTGGCAACATGTTTGTGTTTGGCGATATCTATCCCAATTATTAGTGTGTGTTCATTGATTTGCATAAGTCGTTGATTTTGTGTAAAATCCATTATTAGAAGTCTCCCTTCGGTAATTAATTCGAGGTCATGCACGACACTCCCTCACGAAACCTACAGATTTCTTAGTATTTCTTTGTTTTTCTTTAGGTGCCAAAAGAAAAAGCATGGTATAGGTTAACTAGATACATCCATATTTTAAAATATATGGAAAAAACATTTGCGTGTTAATAGACCGGAAGTGCAATTTTTCCAATTAAAGGTAAAAGATTATAGTTGCACCTTTGGATCTCCACTAGCGACATGGTGGTGGACCCTCCCATTTCTCTCGGCGTCTATGCGCGCAAATTCCTTCGTTCGACCTTACCATGTGTGGATGCCGGATATGCTCCTCGGGTGGGTCTATGCCCTAATGCTCGGAATGATGACCGGCTAATCCGTGCTTTCTTTTGTCTTTTCAAAAAGCTAGAAACAAATACTTGAAACCTACTATGTGTTAAGCTGCGACCTGTACGTCAGTAATATGGGGAATATCTTGAAGCATTCGTTCTTCACTAAATTCACGCTTCTGAGTTCCTATCACAAATAGAATTTTAATTAATTTTCGACCTAATGCTACGTAAGATTGCTTCCCAGTTAGGGGATTCTTGCTTCTGTTTTTGTAATAATTATGCAAGGCTTTAAACCCAACATTATGAAAGGCCAATGGACGAGCGACTTGATATAAAATGGAACGGAGCCTTCTTCTACCACGCTTCGTTATAGTGGTTTTCCCTTTGTGTTTTCCTGATTGGTTCATCATTAAATTGAGACCCGCTAATTTTATAATTTGGCGTGGATCTCTATAATTTGAAAGGTCACCAACCTCCGCAAAGAAACCGACGATAGTCATGGAACCGATGCCTTTTATAGCTATCATTCGCTCCGCACCTGGTATTTGAAAGACAAGCTGTTCAAGCTCTTCTTTTAAGGCTTGTAGACGTTCATTTAAAAGGTGAAACTGCTCTACAAGATAACGTATTTCTTCTCGTCCCATTCGAAGGCCAACTGTTAATCCAACACTAGAGGCAGCTGCTTCTTTTAGTTTACGAATAGTCGTTAAACTAATGTTCTTTACTGATGTCTTCACTTCTATGAGAAGTTCTTCTTCTGTTTTTTTACAAATGTCTTCTGGCAGATATCCACATTTCAATACAAATAACGCAGTTTTTCCATCCCATTCTTTAAATACTGTTAGAAATTCAGGAAAAAACCGATCTAGCACATTATGGATTTGTGCTTTAATAGAAGACAAATCCTCTTGAATGATGTCGTAGAGTTTCATTCCTTCACGCAGCTCTGCGTATAAACCCTCCGGTAACACAGGCTCATGATAGCGTCCAGCTCGGATAACTTGAGCGATTACTTTCGCATCTTTAGTATCATTTTTTGTTGGTGAATCATCATCCAGTTCTTTCGACTTTTTCACCTTCATCGGGTTTACAACAACAGGGTTAATGCCCTGAGATTTCAAGAAATAAGCTAAATTCATCCAATAATGGCCGGTAGGCTCCATCCCAATTATTAACTTAGGTCGGCATGTTTCTTCACTTAATCTCTTTGCCCACTCAAGTAAAAGTTTGAATCCCTCTAATGAATTAGGAAATATTAATCTTTTAGATAAATCTATGCCACGATCGTCTATTGCCCTGGCAACATGTTTGTGTTTGGCGATATCTATCCCAATTATTAGTGTGTGTTCATTGATTTGCATAAGTCGTTGATTTTGTGTAAAATCCATTATTAGAAGTCTCCCTTCGGTAATTAATTCGAGGTCATGCACGACACTCTCTATCTTACCAAGGGGGCTTTTTTTATGCACATCTTAAAAACTTCGATATTTAACCAAATTACATTATTACAGGAATGCTCCTCGTCGCAAGCTCCTGCGGGGTCTCAC
>NZ_JBFOKR010000042.1:0-6475 GCF_047246645.1 Ferdinandcohnia jepli | reverse complement strand
GAGCGAATGGCTAGTTCTTACTCGGCGGGAATCCCACCCGCTATATGATACGACCTAGGCTCGGCCGCACACCTGCTCCGTTAGTACAATAAGCACCCGTACTTAAGGGACAATGATACAGAATGTTTAAACTATAAACTTTGTAAACCATGCTATGTATCTTGCTCCCCATATGAACAAAAATTGGGCAAGTATTGTACCTAATAACCTTGAAGTTACCATCATTAACGACATATTTTTCAGCTTATTATAGCTCCCTCTTTGATTAACTACATCGTCTGCTATTACAGATATTTTTGGATCAATAAAAATAACCAAAAGTATGGTTGCTATCCCGTTTATTAAACCTGATGCCATAATTGCAGTAGAAGCTCTTTCGGGAGCTAATAAAGCGGCATATAGTGCAGATAATACACCGATTGTATAGATTGCAGTTATTATCATATTTACACAAAATAGATTTATTGGAATATCCTTAACCCTTGTATCCCGAAGGTATGAAAACTTAGGCAGACTAAAATGTGTTACACCACGCTTTATGTAATGTAAAGAAAATATTCTTTTAATTAAAGAAGGAACAGACCCTTTCTCCTGTGATAAATGTATGATCGCCCTTGAAAATAAAGCTATAAAAGTAGGAAGTAGAATTATCCCAAATACTGTTCCAACAGTTGAAGCACCAATGAGAATTCGAAATTGAGTTTCTACAAACTCAAGAGCATTTTCCTTTGGAGCATTGTCTATTAGACTACCAGTAAAAGGTTGTTGCATCATATTCGCAAGTCTAGAAACAATGACCATTATGTTAAACAGAGATAAGGCGGAAGCAATCATTTTTACTCTTGCCCCCGATAACCTCACAGCATATGCTAGAGTTTCTATCGAATGAATTATAAAAATAAACAAAGCTATAAATAATAATTTTTCAGTTATGAACTCCATACAGTACCTTCTTTATACAAATTCAATATCCTAATTTTACCATAACCTTCATCTTTCTTCTTCCATTAACCTGCTTCTTTAGTACAATAACTTCTACGAAAATAAGCGATAATCTATCTTGGATATCATAGCTGTTACTTGTATAAGAAATTAAATTTATTGATTAGGATTCATTGCCTTTTTAATAAAAAACGATTCTCTAATAAATGCACCTAAAGATAACGAACTTCCAATAACCACAAATAACGATAAAACTCTAACAAAGTTGTAAGGGGAAAAAATAACTTGTATACTCCCCGATATAAGTAAAATTTCAAATAATACAAATCCCATTTTCAGTTGCTTATTTACCTTATTTTCTTCCATCTTTTATCTCCCCTTACTCAACATACCTGATACGTTAGTAAAAAATTTACAGTTAAATTCTAAAATTCGAGATAAATGGACATAATTCCTCTATTAAACTCATTTTAGGAGGAATGAAAATGTTATTATCGAAAGTTTGGGATTCATACGAGTCAGATAAACGTATTGAAGGCTTCTCTAGCCAAACATTAAAGGCATACAAACTTCAAGCAAATCTACTAATTCGTCATTTTAATGATGTAGATGTTGGAACTTTAAACACTGAACACTTAAGAGAGTATTTAGCAAAATCAAGTAATCAATTAAAGCCATCTAGTCTAGCTCATAGAATTCGCTTTATAAAATCATTTTTTCGATGGTCACATGAAGAAGGACACGTCCTCAAAAATCCAGCTGCAAAGCTAAAAGAACCTAGAGTCGGCAAACGTATTCCAAAGTTTTTAACGGAACGAGAAATTGAGCATCTACGAGAAGCTTGCTTTACGACGATGGAGAAAGCTTTATTTGAATTCATGTTTTCAACTGGATGTCGAATTGGAGAAATTGTTTCTCTAGAAAAGAACAGTATCAATTGGTCTAATAGATCTGCAATTGTACGAGGTAAAGGAGATACTTTAATATTCGTTGTGAAATATGGCTAAGTCGTTATTTAAATAGCAGAGAAGATAAAGATCCGGCTATTTTTGTAACAGAACGGTACCCACACAGAATGAGTGTTGCACAAATGAGATATATCATCAAACGAATTTCAAGTCGAGCTGGGATAAATAAAGAAATTCACCCTCACCAACTGAGACATAGTTATGCTACTCACCTATTAAATAATGGAGCTCCCCTTGAAGTCATACAAAGCTTAATGGGGCATGAAAAGAGTGAGACTACTCGAATCTATGCTCAACTAAGTGGTCGTCTTAGAAAAGAATTTTATCAAAAATACTTTTAAACACATAAGAGCAATGTCGTAGTACTTACTAACATTGCTCTTTTACTCTCGCACCCGTTACTTTAAGTGTATTTCTTCACAATCTTAACAAAAGAATTCATACTAAAACAAAAGGGAAATTCGATTATTATTCTCGTGTTTGAAGAGCTAATCTTAATCCTAAACCAATATAAAGCATTCCAACGGC
This sequence comes from Ferdinandcohnia jepli, assembly GCF_047246645.1. Classification (NCBI taxonomy): domain Bacteria; kingdom Bacillati; phylum Bacillota; class Bacilli; order Caryophanales; family Bacillaceae; genus Ferdinandcohnia; species Ferdinandcohnia jepli. The sequence goes on along the minus strand of NZ_JBFOKR010000042.1, from coordinate 4,037 downwards.
TTTCCCAAACCACTTTGAACTCTTAGTAAACTTAAAGGATAACTTGTTACTAATTACACTTGTAATTAACGATAAGAGAGTGGTATAGAGTATAGACATCAACACAAATGTTATCCCAAGTATTAAAAGTTGAGTTGTAACGGGAGTACCGTTACTTTGAACAAATTGTGGTAGAAACGCTAAAAAGAATAAAGAAGTTTTAGGGTTTAGTAATTCAATAAACAAAGCCTGATGAAACGATCCACTGGTTTTTACATTCTTTACAAAAGATTTCTCGGACTTTTTTGATTTCTTAATCAAAGTAATTATCCCTAAATAAACTAAGTAAGCTGCACCCAAATATTAACTATTTCAAAAGCAAGTGCAGATGTCATTAAAATAGCAGAAAGACCAAGTACAGACGCACAGGTATGTATTAAGTCACCAAGGGCAATACCCAGTCCAGTGACAATCCCATTTTTCTTACCACCTGTTACTGTTTTAGAAATTGTTAAAAATACAGCAGGACCTGGTGTTAGAAATAAAACCAAGACAAGTAAAATAAAAGTTGCCATTTATCCAATACTTCCATTCGTAAAGATTTCCTCACCTAAATTATTTGAGGTTTTTTTTCATGAGAGATGCTATTTGTAAATTATTTTGTTCTGAAGGGTTTTCAAGCTGTTTAATTACTAACTGTTGTCGTTCGACTGGGTGATTTTGACTTAATTTAGCTTTAGCTTCGATCTTTGTGATGTTTATTTTAAACGCTACAATCCCTTTAGTCATTCCTTCAATAAATCTGGAATCTATCTCATTTAAATTGTATGAGCTATCTGGTTTTTCATATTTGTTTACCATGTCATTTAAAGAATCTAATATTATTTTTTGATTTTCGATAACCTCCAGCCTTCCATAAATATGGATTGAAACATAATTCCAGGTAGGGACTGCCATCGAAGTTTCATACCAAGACGGAGATATATAACAGTGAGGACCTTGGAAAACTACAAGAACTTGTTGGTTTTCAGCATCCTTCCATTGTTCATTCGGACGAGCAAAATGACCATATAAAGTATTTTCACCTTTATTTATTGTGAGTGGAAGATGGGTAGCATACGGTTCCCCATTATGCTGAGAAAATAAAGTGGCAAAGCTGTACTCCTTGATAAAATTATAAATCATTTCTTCGTCATCTAGATTAAAATGTTTAGGAATATACATAATGTCTTTTCCTCATTTCTCCATATTTTTTACTCTCTTTTTCATCACTTCTGCCATTTGTTGAGAATTTAGATTTTCCTCCCTATGCAGTTGATCAACGATGTTAAGATAATCCTCCTCATTACGATTCTGACTTAATTTATAAGCAGCTTGAATTTCTTGTACTTTAATCTTAAATCCAACAATGCCTTTAAGTTCGCTTTCTAAAACTTTAGGTGAAAGTTTATCCCATAAAATTGGATTTTTCCGATGCTTTTCATATTTTTCTAGTAACATAATCAAGTCTTGTTTTAATTCTTCTTCCTCTAGTATGCTCGCCTTTCCATAAACGTGGACGGATTGATAATTCCACGTTGGAACATTTTATGCCCATACCAAGAAGAAGAGATATAAGCATGCGGTCCTTGGTACATAACCAGCACCTCCTCGCAGTTTTCAAGTGTTTTCCATTGAGGATTCCCATAAGCCATGTGACCAGTTATATAGTAATCGTCCCCTTTTTTACTTAACTCCAAAGGCAAGTGAGTAGCTATTGGTTTTCCTTTCTTTGTTGTAACAATAGTCCCAAATGAGTTTGCATGAACAAATTCTCTAATTTCATCAATATTTGTAATCTTAAAATATTTAGGTATATACATATTTTTAGCTCCTCCTTAAATTAAGCAATTGTAATTGGTTGCTATGTGAAACTTTTTAAAATAATATTCGATATGAGATATTTTATTATGCTAACTGACATCTAAAAAGGTACAATAATAAAAAAATAAGCATGTCAATGGTGATTAAATGAAAAATACTATTTTTGCCTTTAATAATAATTCCCCCAAATACAAACAAGTTTACGAACAGTTTAAATTATTTATAGAGCGTGGCGACATACTCGCTGGGGATCCATTGCCCTCCATTCGTCAACTTGCAGACTCCCTGCAAGTAAGCCGCAATACGACATTAATGGCATATGAGCAGCTTGTAGCTGAAGGCTATATACGTGGAGAAGGTCGAAAAGGGTTTTTTGTAAATGAATTAGAGCCGCTTTTGTTTAAAGATGCTCAGATCCTTTCTAATAAAACGAAAACAAGGTCGGTGAAATCAGACTTAATTGATTTCCGAGCAGGAGCCGTAGATCAAACTAATTTCTCCTTAAAAATTTGGAGGAGAATAGCAAATCAAGTTTATACATTACAGGAGAGCTTTCGATACGGGGAACCCTTTGGTGAACTGTGCTTGCGTGAACAAATCGCCACATATTTACTCCAATCTCGTGGGGTGAGAACAGATCCAAATGCGATTATAATCGGCAGTAGTACCCAACAAATGTTGATTTATCTCGGACAAATCCTGAAGGATAATTTCACTAGCATTATTGTAGAGGACCCAGGCTATGATGGAGCAAGGGAAGCTTTTCAATTTCATCGTTTCACGCTTGAAACTTTACCAGTTTATGAAACAGGTGCTGATTTTTCAAAATTAGAACAAATGACTTCAAGGTTAATCTATGTAACACCCTCCCATCAAAGTCCAATCGGAGTAAGCATGTCTATTCAACAAAGGCAAATGCTTATTCATTGGGCAAATAAGAAGGATGGATTTATTTTCGAAGATGATTATGATAGTGAATTCCGCTATACGCAACAACCATTTCCAGCACTTGCTTCCATTGATTCAACAAGAGTTATTTACTTAGGGAATTTCTCAAAGTCCTTTCTTCCAGGAATCCGTTTAAGTTATATGGTGTTGCCACAGCAACTTTTAACCCATTACAAAAGTCAATATCTTCATTTCGAGAGTACCACTTCACTTCTTAGCCAGCTTACAATGGCTAAATTCATGGAAGATGGAGAATGGATTCGGCATGTTAAACGGATGCGACTTGTATATAAGCGAAAAATGCAATGCTTAGTTTCAGAATTTAAAAAACACTTCAAACAAAATATATCCATTATTGGGGAGCAGTCTGGTTTGTATGTATTAGTTAAAATACATCTAAATCGTTCAGAAGGATGGTTGATTGAGCGTGCTTCCATTTATGGGGTTAAAGTGTATCCTACCTCCATCTATTTCATAAAAAATCATTCTGATGAGGCAATTATTAAACTCGGATTCAGTAATCTAACTTGTGAGGAAATTCAGTTAGGTGTGCAGCTTTTAAAAAAGGCTTGGGCATAAAAAAAACACCCCGTAGTCGTTAGTTCACTAACAATTGCGGGGTGTCTATTTGTAAGAGTGTGGTAAGTTGTCCATTTTTCAGTATATTTAACTATCGCTTCCACAATAATTTTCATTAACTTCTTCTGGAAGAACTTCTATGAACCACAGTTAAAAATGGTGGACCTTTAGTAAAAATTCAATAATCAACTTTCCACCATGATTTCTGGCTTTTTGTGAGACATAACCATAATTGTACATCCAGTTGGACTAATTGGAGCGTGTACACTATTAGGAGGATAATACAGGTATGAACCAGCCCCATACTCCCTCCCCATATCTAAGTAGGTCCCTTCTAGTACATACACTTCTTCCACATCAGGATGACTATGTTTTGGATAACCTTTGCCTGGAGCAAATCGGACAAGAAACCGACCTTCGCCAGGTTCTAAACGTAGTACCAGCTGTTCTACACCATCACTAATTATTTTCCACTCCGACGTATTGCTATCAATGTATTTAAATTCTTTCATCTTGCCTCTCCTAAAACTGAAATTTTATTATTGAGTTATATATTAATTTGCTATTCCATTTTAGAACTCCTTCTTAAAGTAGTCGAGTAGAAGGGAGCCTTTCTACCTTACGGTAAATTGTACTCCTCCCCCCTCACAGAACCGTGCTTGCGCTAT
>NZ_JBFOKR010000041.1:0-10019 GCF_047246645.1 Ferdinandcohnia jepli | reverse complement strand
GGCTATAGCCAAGTGGTAAGGCAACGGACTTTGACTCCGTCATTCGTAGGTTCGAATCCTGCTAGCCCAGCCATTTTTTATAATTATATTTTGCACGAGCCATTAGCTCAGTTGGTAGAGCACGAACGAGTTATCCTCGTAGCGATGCTTCAGCGTACCAATCGAGTCACTACTTGCATCAACTCCCTGAGATTGGGACGTCGTAGATGCAAAAAATACGATTTATTAACTTTATTCGTATAATTATATTTTGCACGAGCCATTAGCTCAGTTGGTAGAGCATCTGACTTTTAATCAGAGGGTCGAAGGTTCGAGTCCTTCATGGCTCATCAAATGCGGAAGTAGTTCAGTGGTAGAACACCACCTTGCCAAGGTGGGGGTCGCGGGTTCGAATCCCGTCTTCCGCTCCAGAACTACTTCTTTCTACATGGGGCCTTAGCTCAGCTGGGAGAGCGCCTGCCTTGCACGCAGGAGGTCAGCGGTTCGATCCCGCTAGGCTCCACCATACAATTATCTAATACATACTACTATAAGCCGTGGGCTTATAGTTTTTTTGTTTTTAATTGGGTTTTAGTATAGTTAACTGACGCTGGGCAAAACAGGTCTTTTTAATTTATGTGTTTGATAAGGTGTTACTCTTTATAAAAGGAAAAAAGTCATACAAAATGATTAGTACCTTATTTTTTTATTGCATATGGTAATCATAAATTACGTTTCAACTCTATTTCCTTCCGTATATATATACATGTTTTTGTTGAGTTGAGTCATTCTATTAAAAGTAGTTAAAATAGAGGTATGTGGGAGAAGGAGGTTCGTTTAAATTGAGAAAAGATATATCTATTATTGGGGTCCCAATGGATTTAGGACAAATGCGAAGAGGCGTTGATATGGGACCAAGTGCAATTCGATATGCTGGTGTAATAGAGAGGTTAGAACGACTTCGTTATGATATAGATGATTTAGGTGATATAGAAATTACGAGGCCGAAAAGAGGAGCTATTGATACCGTCGATAACTTAAAGAACTTAAAGGCTGTTTCAGAGGCTAGTGAAAAGCTAGCATCAGCAGTAGATGAAGTTATTAAAAATGGTAGATTTCCACTTGTTTTTGGGGGAGACCATAGTATAGCGATAGGATCATTAGCAGGTATTGCTAAACATTATAAGAACCTGGGAGTAATCTGGTATGATGCTCACGGAGATTTAAACACGGCTGAAACGTCACCATCAGGAAATATTCATGGAATGCCGTTAGCTGCTAGTCTAGGAATTGGTCATAAGGCATTAACTCATATCGCTGGATATAGTCCGAAGGTTAAACCGGAAAATATCGTAATAATTGGCGCTAGATCACTAGACGATGGTGAGAAGGAATTAATTAAGAAAATTGGAATCAAGGTATACACGATGCATGAAATTGATCGACTAGGTATGGCAAAGGTTATGGAAGAATCAATAGCATACTTAAAAGATCGTACAGATGGTGTGCACTTATCCTTAGACTTAGATGGACTCGATCCGCATGATGCACCTGGGGTTGGAACTCCAGTCCTTGGGGGAATTAGTTATCGTGAGAGTCATTTAGCGATGGAAATGCTTGAGGAAGCAAAAATTATTACTTCTGCGGAATTTGTTGAGGTAAATCCTATCCTAGATGATAAGAATAAAACTGCATCAGTTGCTGTAGCTTTAATGGGTTCTTTATTTGGAGAAAAATTACTATAAGAAATAGTACAGTACCTTTATTAGTAAAGGTGCTGTTTTTTTCTGTGTCTTAAAAGAGTTTTGATTTTCTTTAACATAGTTAGCCATTTTTTGATAAAATAAAAATAATGGATAAAAATGAAACCTTTTTGCGAGTTGTTACGTAGATATTTATACCCGCAATGAGCGGAGGTACAAAAATGGAGACAATCATTAAAAACCGAATAAGACAAATCAAAAATGGAGATCAGAACGCTTTTGCGGAGATAGTAGAAATTTACAAGGACAAAGTGTTTCAGTTATGCTATCGTATGCTAGGGAATCGGCATGAGGCGGAAGATATTGCCCAAGAAGCTTTTATACGAGCATTTGTAAATATTCACAGCTATGATTTAAATAAAAAGTTCTCTACATGGCTCTATCGAATTGCTACAAACCTTTCGATTGATCGAATACGAAAGAAAAAGCCAGATTATTATTTAGATGCAGAAATAGCTGGATCAGAAGGGCTAACCATGTATTCGCAGGTGGCAGCAGATGTCGCATTACCAGAGGACGAGCTAGAAAGCATGGAATTGCAAGCATTAATCCAGGCTGAAATACTGAAGCTCCCAGAGAAATATCGTTCTGTAATTGTTTTAAAATACATCGAGGAATTTTCACTTAAAGAAATTGGAGAGATTCTCGATTTGCCGGTAGGAACGGTAAAAACAAGAATCCATAGAGGCCGAGAAGCCTTACGACATCAACTTCGACATGTATAGGGGTGAGAAAAGATGAACTGTTCAGAAGACAGCATGAATCAACTAATTCATAAGTACCTGGATGAAGACATTTCTGAAGAGGAAGAGACTATACTACGAGAGCATTTATCAAATTGCGATTTATGTAATCAACACTTCCATGAACTAAAGAAAACAATTGCTCTAGTACAAAGTACCTCGCATATTTCTGCACCAGATGATTTTACAATGAAGGTGATGGCAAATTTACCAAAAGAAAAAACGTCTGTGAGCTTTAAGCGTTGGTTTAGAGGTCATCCAATATTAACGGCAGCTTCTCTATTTCTCTTACTAATGGTTGGAAGTCTCTTCTCAGTATGGAATGAAAGCGAACAATTTTCTGTTTCTAAACAACCTAATTTGGTTATTGAGAATAATACCGTAATTGTTCCTGAGGGAGAGACAGTTGAGGGAGATGTGGTCGTTAAGAATGGCAAGCTCCTAATTGAAGGAGAGGTAAATGGAAACGTCACGATCATAAACGGTGAGAGATATATGGCTTCTGCTGGAAATGTTACAGGAGAAATTAAGGAAGTCAATCAAATGTTTGAATGGCTTTGGTACCATATGAAAAAACTAGGTAAGGATACAATTCAAATCTTTGATCAGAAAGAATAAAACTAAGAATAGGAAAGGCCATCTAATATTGATGGTCTTTTTTCATCGAAATGAGTTACATAACAATGAAAAAATCAGGCATATCCTACGTGTAATTTGTAATTAGGACATGAAAGATATATGATATAATATTATAGTTATAAGATGTTTTTGAAAAGTCAGCACATGAGAAAACCATATTTGGTTTATCAATCTAGAATAGTATAAACTAATCTTTTCACTTGGTTTTTGTATGTCGTATTAATAGTGTGTAAATTTACGGATTATTTCATAGAGGAAGTGTGAGAATGTCATTTGATGAACTCCCATTACTAAGTTACCTCGGCAATTTCTTAGATGTTCTCCTAGTCTGGTATGTAATATATAAACTAATAACGGTTATACGAGGAACAAAGGCTGTACAGCTCTTAAAGGGTATTATTGTCATTATATTTGTTCGTATGTTGAGTAGTTTATTGGAACTACATACATTGTTCTGGTTAGTAGATCAGGTGATGAATTGGGGATTCTTAGCGATTATCGTTATCTTCCAGCCTGAACTACGAAGGGCTCTAGAGCAACTTGGTCGTGGAAAAATATTTTCTAGAAGTAGTTTAGATGAAGATGATCAACAAGTAAAACTGATTGAAGCAATAACAAAAGCAACCGATTATATGGCAAAACGTCGAATTGGTGCACTTATTTCAATTGAACGCGAAACAGGTATGGGCGATTATATTGAAACTGGTATACCACTTAATGCTTCTATTTCTTCGGAGCTTTTAATTAATATTTTTATTCCAAACACACCTTTGCATGATGGAGCAGTCATTATCCAAAGAAATGAAGTTGCTGCAGCTGCTTGCTACTTACCATTATCAGAAAGCCCATTTATTTCAAAAGAGTTAGGGACACGTCATAGGGCGGCACTCGGAATAAGCGAAGTAACAGACAGTATTACAATCGTTGTATCAGAGGAAACAGGTAGTGTATCTCTTACAAAAAATGGTGAACTACATCGTGATTTGAAGCCAGAGACATTTAAAGAACTACTAAAACAAGAGTTAATAACGAATGAACGTAGCACCTCTCAAGCACGTTGGCAATGGAGGGGGAAGAAAAATGGATAGATTCTTGGATAATAGGTGGGTCACTCGAATAATTGCGTTAATGTTAGCATTGCTGCTATTTGCATCAGTAAGTTTTGAAAACCAACCTGCTTCAAAAAGCCCTTCTGGTTTTCCTCTTTTTACTGATTACACAGAAACATTAACTGAGATTCCGGTAAATGCGTATTATGATGAGGAAAATCTCGTTGTTTCAGGAGTTCCGCAGTTTGTTAATGTAACGATTAATGGACCATCCGGAGTAACGAAGAAAGAAGGGCTACAGAAGGAAATTGAAGTGTATGCCGATCTATCGCAGTTGACGGTTGGAACACATAAGGTTAAACTACAATACCGAAACGTTTCCGAAAAAATAAACGTGAAAATAGATCCTGCAGAAATTACAGTTGTACTTCAGGAAAAGGTTACAAAAGAGTTTCCTGTTGAAGTTGACTTTGTAAATAGAGACCAGATAGAAGATGGTTATACAGTAAAGGACCCAGTAGTAAGCCCTAAAGTTGTAAAAATTACGGGTGCAATAGAGGAAATAGACCGAATTGCACTAGTAAAAGCTGTAGTAGACCTGAAAGGTGCAAAAGAAACCTTCCAGCAAGAATCAAGGGTTGCTGTGTACGATAAAAACCAAAATGTATTATCAGTAACCGTCGATCCGACTGTCGTAGAAATTACAGTCCCAATCGAAAGCCCGAATAAGAAAGTGTCATTTGCCTTGAAGCAAACAGGTCAACTTGCCGCGGGGTTAAGTATAATAAGTATGACACCTGTTCCGAATGAAATAACAATCTTTGGACCCAAAGAGGTTATTGATGAGATAGATTCAATAGATGGAGAATTAGATCTTGGTAAAATTTCTGAGGATACAACATTAGAACTGAAGGTCCCTATTCCTAAGGGAGTTACAAAGGTTACTCCAGAAACGATTCAGGTTGAAGTAGACGTTGAAGAAGAGATATCAGAAACATTTTCTGATTTATCTATTAGGAGTTTAGGATTAGGTCAACAATTTACGCTTACCTTTTTAAATCCAGAAACAGGGACCCTTAGCTTACAAGTTAGTGGAGCACCGAGTGTTTTAGAAGGGACAAGTCCTACAAATCTCGATGTATTTATAGATGTTACCGATTTAGGAATCGGGGAGCATGATGTTGATATAAAAGTGAATGGCCCGCAAAACGTGACATGGGCGCTGCCTCTAGAAAAGGCAAGGATACGAATAACAGATAGCGAAGATAATTAAGCAATCTGCAAAGGAGCGATTTTACGAAATGGGAAAATATTTTGGAACAGATGGTGTACGAGGTGTTGCTAACAGCGAACTTACTCCTGAGCTTGCCTTTAAGGTAGGCCGTTTTGGTGGATATGTATTAACAAAGGATAAAGAAAGACCAAAGGTTATAATTGGTCGTGATACTCGTATATCCGGGCATATGCTGGAAGGAGCTTTAGTAGCAGGTCTTTTATCTATTGGTGCTGAAGTTATGAGATTAGGTGTTATTTCAACTCCTGGAGTTGCATATCTAACAAAGGCGTTAGGAGCTGAAGCGGGTGTAATGATTTCTGCATCACATAATCCAGTTCAAGATAACGGAATTAAGTTTTTTGGTCCTGATGGATTTAAGCTTTCTGACGAGCAGGAAAAAGAAATTGAAGATTTATTAGATATGCCAGAAGACCAGTTGCCTCGACCAGTAGGTGCAGATTTAGGACAAGTAAATGATTACTTTGAAGGTGGTCAAAAGTATCTGCAATTCCTAAAACAGACGGTTGATGAAGAATTTACAGGTATTCATGTTGCATTAGACTGCGCACACGGTGCCACATCATCACTAGCTACTCACTTATTTGCTGATTTAGATGCCGATATCTCAACAATGGGTACTTCACCAAATGGTCTGAATATAAATGACGGGGTAGGTTCTACACATCCTGAAGCACTAGCTGAATTTCTAAAAGAAAAAGGCGCAGATGTGGGTCTTGCATTTGATGGTGATGGAGATCGTCTTATTGCTATCGATGAAAATGGAAACATCGTTGATGGAGACCAAATCATGTATATTTGTGCGAAGTATCTGAAGGAACAAGGCAGATTAAAGCATCAAACAGTTGTCTCAACTGTTATGAGTAACCTTGGCTTCTATAAGGCACTTGAGGAGAATGGCGTTCAAAGTGTCCAAACCGCAGTTGGTGATCGCTATGTTGTTGAGGAAATGAAGAAAAATGGTTTTAACCTTGGTGGGGAGCAATCTGGTCATATTATCTTCTTAGATTACAATACGACGGGTGACGGATTGTTAACAGGTCTTCAACTTGTGAATATCATGCAAACTACTAAGAAGCCGTTGTCACAGCTTGCTAATGAAATGACTACATTCCCACAACTATTAGTTAATGTAAAAGTGACTGATAAATATAAAGTAGCTGAAAATCCAGTTATTAAAGAGGTAATTGATCAGGTTGAACAAGAAATGAATGGAAATGGTCGAATTTTAGTTCGTCCATCTGGAACAGAGCCGCTTGTAAGGGTAATGGCAGAGGCGCCTACTGAAGAGCAATGTAAAGAGTATGTGGATCGCATTGTGGCTGTTGTAAAAACAGAAATGGGATTAGAATAGAGAGTCATTTGTATCATTTATATGCATAAGAGGCACATCAAAGCCTACTTATGCATATTTTTTAGTATACATGGAAAAGTTTTCTTCCATGTTATGGTTGACGATTTTGAATATCCTAGTGTATGATTGTGTTTGATTCATTTGGAAGGAGGATTGTACAAATTGCAATAAAACTTAAAAGCGCCTGAACTAAATCTATGTACGGAGCATAAACAGTAGGTAAGTGCCTATTGTAAGATTTAGTTGACGAGGAGGAGGTTTATCGAATTTTCGGCGGATACCTCCCGGTTGAACAATCACGGCCGTAAGTTCTTCTAGGTAAAACAAAGGGGTAACCCTTTGCACAAACGGAAGGATATGATTGATCAAAAAACGAATACTAAAAAAGGGGCAAGTAAAGCCCCGTGCTTTCTTGTTCCCTTTTTTAAGGAGGACACTAATTATGTGCGGAATTGTAGGATTTATTGGACAACAAGACTCTAAGGAAATTTTATTAAAAGGGCTAGAGAAGCTAGAGTATCGTGGATATGATTCAGCAGGTATTGCTGTAATGAATGCGGAAGGTATACATGTGTTTAAAGAAAAAGGGCGAATTGCTACACTTCGTGAGAGTGTAAATCCAGCTGTGGAAGCACCGGTTGGAATTGGTCATACAAGATGGGCGACACATGGTGTACCAAGTAAAGTAAATGCACATCCTCATCAAGCAAACACTGGTCGTTTTACTCTTGTTCATAATGGAGTGATCGAAAATTACACTCATTTGAAGGAAGAGTATTTACAATACGTTGAATTAAAAAGTGATACAGATACAGAAATCATTGTTCAAGTCCTTGATCAGTTTGTAAATCAAGGTTTAGAAGTTGAAGAGGCATTCCGTAAAACGTTAAGTCTATTAAAGGGTTCTTACGCGATTGCTTTACTTGACGAACAAAATAACGAAACTATTTATGTAGCTAAAAATAAAAGTCCACTACTTGTAGGTCTTGGAGATAACTTCAATGTGGTAGCAAGTGACGCTATGGCAATGCTGCAAGTTACTGATCAATATATCGAATTAATGGATAAAGAAATTGTAATTGTTACGAAGGATTCTGTAACGATTAAGAACCTTAATGGCGAAGCAATTAGTCGTGACCCATATACAGCAGAATTAGATGCAAGTGATATTGAAAAAGGAACGTACCCGCACTATATGCTAAAGGAAATCGATGAGCAACCTCTAGTAATGAGGAAAATTGTTCAGCAGTATCAGGGAGAAAATGGGGAATTAACGATTGATACTGAGATTTTAGAGGCGATGAAGGAAGCGGATCGTATCTATATTATTGCAGCGGGCACAAGTTACCATGCTGGTCTAGTTGGGAAACAATTCATTGAGAAAATGGCTCATATTCCTGTTGAAGTCCATGTTTCAAGTGAATTTTCATACAACATGCCGTTGCTATCTGAAAAACCATTATTCATTTTCATTTCACAAAGTGGTGAAACAGCTGATAGTCGTGGAGTATTAGTTCATGTTAAAGAATTAGGATACAAGTCATTAACAATTACAAACGTGGCTGGTTCTACTCTTTCCCGTGAGGCAGACTACACATTACTATTACATGCAGGTCCAGAGATTGCTGTTGCTTCAACGAAAGCATATACTGCACAAATGGCAGTATTATCAATCCTTGCTTATGTAACAGCACAATCAAAAGGGTTAATGGTTGGTATGGACTTAGTAAAAGAGCTTGGTATCGTAGCAAATAGTATGGAAGTCCTATGCGAAGATAAAGAAGAAATGGAAGCTATCGCTTGGGAATATCTAACTACAACTCGTAACTGTTTCTTTATCGGTCGTGCACTAGACTTCTACGTAGGTCTAGAAGGTGCGCTAAAGCTAAAAGAAATTTCCTACATTCAAGCAGAAGGCTTCGCCGGTGGCGAGCTAAAGCACGGAACAATTGCCTTAATTGAAGACGGTACACCGGTTATCGCCCTTGCTACTCAAGAGCATGTAAATCTAAGTATCCGTGGAAATGTAAAAGAGGTTGCTGCACGTGGTGCAAATCCATGTATTATTTCCATGAAAGGTTTAGATACAAATGAAGACCGCTATGTGTTACCAGTCGTTAATGATATGCTAACACCTCTTATTTCAGTTATTCCGTTACAGCTTATTTCTTACTATGCAGCACTACACCGTGACTGTGACGTTGATAAGCCGCGTAACCTGGCTAAGAGTGTTACGGTTGAATAATAGAACCAATTTGTTTCTATAAAAATGTAAAGGTACAATTAAGATGGAAAATGACAAAATAAGATGGTAAGTTGCAAAGAAAGATGGTAAATGACAAAAAAAGATGGTTAGTAATAAAGAGAAGCTAGAGAAAAGATGAGCATCAGCCAGAGGGTTGATGCTTTTTATTTTTTGTATCCTATCTGTTGATTGAAAATAAATACGGGTCCTTTGAAAGTGGGTATTGCAATTGGTGCTATATATAGTGCAATCTGGTTAGCACAAATTGTTAATTTATTAAGCGTCATTGCTAATAAATAATTTAGAATAAGGATATTTAACTAATGGAGCAGTTTAGTTCAAGAAGGATTCTTTAAATACAACATCGAAATACTAAACAAACGGGAGCGTTGCAAAAAATATAAACTTCAAATAAGGAGTTTTGAATGGAACATTTAAACGATTTACTTCCTAAAGATAAATTTGATTTTGACAAAGTAGAAAAACTAAATGAGCTTAATCGTGGAGAATTAATCTCCTTATTGCCTGAGCTGCTTAAATGGATTCAGGATATGAATTGGCCGATAGCTCCTAAAATAGCCGAACTATTATTACATTTTCCAAATGAAATTATCCCACACATAAGAAACGTTTTTGAAACACAAGACAATGTATGGAAGTTCTGGTGTTTGGAAGTCTTGGTTAAACCTCTCCCTGTTGACAAAAGAAAGGTGTTAAAGAACGACTTAATTAGATTAGCAGAAAGACCAACTGAAGGTGAGATATTAGAGGAAGTTGATGTTCGTGCTAAGGAGATATTAAAACAATTTTGAATTTTTCACTAATGGGTTCATTGCTTCAGTAACGAAGGATCGTCTTATCATATTGAAGTAACGAGGCAGGTGTGCGGCCGAGCCTAGGTCGTATCATATAGCGGGTGGGATTCCCGCCGAGTAAGAACTAGCCATTCGCTC
>NZ_JBFOKR010000040.1:0-10550 GCF_047246645.1 Ferdinandcohnia jepli | reverse complement strand
ATTGATTGCTCAATAATTTGTTACTTGAATTAAACGTTGACGCTTGTATTGTGTTCAGTTTTCAAAGAACTTTTTATTAAAATCGCTCATAAGCGACTTTCTTAATATAACATGCTGAGTTTTTGTAGTCAACACTTTTTTAAAAAAACTTTTTATCGTCAGCGACGACGTTTATTAATATACCATCATAAAAAAACAGTGTCAACATCTATTTTACAATCTAAAAAAGAGGGTTACTTACCCCCCTTTTTAATTACTTTACTTATCCGTATTAACTTTTATTTTTTTCGAACGTATATACTTCGTACACTCCGAAGGTTCTGCTACTCTTTTAAATAACCGAAATAAAATTTGATATCTTTCTTCCATGGCTCTTTTTACAATATGATCTATTCTTTTATCTTCTACATCAAATAATATTTCATCCATCTCTCTCTTTAGAAGGTATTCTAATTCTTTAACTTCCTTCTGATCAATAAGTAACCCAATCATAGTTTCACCTCTAATATAGTGTAATTCTAGTTATTTCCACAAATAGAGATTTTATGAAAAAAAAATACTGCTTGATTCACTCATATATTTTCTGAACAAGCATAATATGAAGACAAGGAGATGTATTGGACAAGGAGGATATATATGAATTTTTTCTACATCCTAAGCGGAAAGAAAGTAAAACAAGCACTTATTATTCTAGTGGCTTCTTTTTTTACAGCTGGCATTTTTTATATTGAGAAAGGGAATATAGCACCCGTTTTTTCAACAGAAAAAGGACCACGAGTCATTTATAAGGGTGAAAAGAATGAAAAGGATGTTGCATTGACGTTTAATATTAGTTGGGGAGATACGAAAGCATTGCCTATTATCGATGTTCTAAAGAACGAAGGCATAAAAAAAGCTACTTTCTTTTTATCTGCCTCTTGGGCAGAACGGCATCCTGATATAGTCCAGAGAATAATTAAAGATGGACATGAGATTGGTGTAAAGGGATACGACTATAAAAACTATATTGAATTGGAAGATAATCAAATTAAGAAGGATATATACAAAGCGCAAGATGTATTTAAAAAGATGGGAGTAAAAACTGTTTCTTATATAAGAACTCCTGATGGTAATTTTGATTCTAGAGTTGTAAAACTTGCTGATTCACTTGGCTATACACTTATTCATTGGAGTATTGACTCTAATGACTGGAATAACCCTGGTGTTGAAAAAATTCAATCAAATGTACTTAATAGCATCAAAGGTGGGGACATAGTATTGTTTCACGCTTCTGACTCGGCCAAACAGACAGCTGACGCACTACCTCTAATCATTAATGAAATAAAAAAGAAAGGGTACTCTTTTGTAGCTGTAAGTGACATTCTTAATAATGCTGAAGTTAGTAGCGAGATGATTGACTAAATATTAATCATAAGAAAAAAGCTGACCTTGGGTCAGCTTTTTTGATTTGTTATTTTAGGCAATACCAATAATTGATATGCATTACAAATAAGTATTGGTAAAAGCATTAAATAAAGCCAGCTGCTTTCGTTAACTCTTATAGCTGGAAACCATTCAATCACACTTACAACAAACATAAAAAATACGGCAGGTATAAATGCTCTCTTATTTGTCTGTTTGCTTTTAAAGTATCCAATCAAAAGTGCAAAAAGTAAAATGCCAATTGGAACTAAAATATAGGATACTACTGAATCGCCCGCTTCTGTAAAAACCTGAATACGGAAGTAAATTAGGTCAAATAATACGAATGCAATCAATACTATTTGTGCGGGATTCCAAGCGCTTTTAAATAATCCTAAACCGAAACGATGTACAGTAAGATATGCAAAGAAACCCATTTGGCTAATTACACTAAAAATAAATCCAACACCAATCAGCCAAAATACAACCATTAAAATTTCTACAAAATCTGCTGCTAAAAATAATTCTTTATATTCACCCCATTTTATAGCAAAACCAAAAATGATAGTGCTAATGGCGCCAACAAGCAAAGTAGATAAGAAAAACCTTACCCAATTTCGACTTTTCACAATTGTATCCCCCAACTCAATCTAGATTCACCATATGATTGTACCAAAACAGTAGGGTCAAATGCCAGTTTGTAGATACTTATTAAATGAATATTTTTCAACAAAAGCCTGCATATTAACTAGTAAGGATCCCATGAAAGGAGCTTAAATAATATGAGAAAATGGATGTCGCTCCTCCTCATCCTAAGCTTAATTTTAGTCACTTTTGGGTGTGCCCCTGCAAATGTGGAACAAAGTCAACCTGATTACGAAGAGACCAAAAAGATGGTCGTAGATATTTTAAAAACTGATGATGGTAAAAAGGCAATTCAAGAGCTTATGAAGGATGAAACCCTAAAACAGAATCTTATCATGGATCAGGTAATTGTTAAGCAATCCATCCAGGAAACACTTACATCAGAAAATGGTATTGAGTTTTGGAAAAAAACATTTGAAGACACGAAGTTCGTTGAGGATTTTGCAAAAAGTATGCAAAAGGAGCACGAAAAACTCATAAAAGATTTAATGAAGGATCCCGAATATCAAGCTTTAATGATGGATATATTAAAAAATCCTGAAATGGAAGAACAAGTAGTTGAGGTTCTTAAAGGTCAGGATTTCAGAAAACATTTACAAAGTGTGGTTAGCGAGACGCTCGAAAGCCCACTTTATAAAGCAAAGATAGAAGATATTTTAATAAAACATGCTGAAGATTTGCAGAAGCAAGAAAAAGCAAAGAAAGATGAAGGAGAAGGCGGCGGTAACAGCTAACTCTACATTACTAATATAAGACCTCCTATTTTCTTAGAAATAGGAGGTCTCTTTTTTCTTATATGGCTTCAATAACCTTTTGTGCAATTTCGGAATATATCTTACCTGTAGGATGAGTTTCGTCGTAAATAGATGGTGCGAAGTCATCATCGTTCCAATCAGGCTGTCTTAGAGGTAATTTTCCTAACAGAGTTGTCTGAAGTTCTTCTGCTAGCTTTTCTCCTCCGCCTTGTCCAAATACATACTCCTTCTCACCTGTTACCTTGCTTTCAAAATATGACATGTTTTCAATAACACCTAATATCTCATGCTCAGTACGAAGTGCCATAGCCCCCGCTCTTGCTGCAACAAAAGCTGCTGTCGGATGCGGTGTAGTCACAATAATCTCTTTACAAGTAGGAAGCATTGTATGGACATCAAGCGCGACATCACCTGTTCCAGGAGGTAAATCAAGCAATAGATAATCAAGATCTCCCCACTCTACATCATTAAAGAAGTTGTTTAACATTTTTCCAAGCATTGGACCACGCCAGATGACAGGTGAATTATCTTCTACAAAGAAGCCCATTGATATAACTTTTACACCCAATCTTTCTACTGGCACAATCTTTTCTCCACGTACAACAGGACGTTTCGTAATACCCATCATATCAGGTACACTAAATCCGTAGATATCTGCATCAACCAAGCCTACTTTTTTACCTAGTCTAGCTAATGATACAGCTAAGTTAACTGAAACGGTAGATTTACCAACTCCACCCTTACCACTGGCAATCGCAATAAAGGTTGTTTTGTTAGTAGGAGCTAATAATGAATCAGATTCACCAGACTCTGTCTTGTGCTTCGCCAATTCTTCAGGCGATAATTCAGTGAAACGAAGGCCCACTGATTCAGCACCTGCCTCTTTAAGTGCATTAACAATCATGGATTGTAAATGAAGCTGTTCAGATGTTCCTGTCTTTGCTATTGCAATTTTAACACTAACATGCCCTTTTTCTTCTTTTATCTTAATCTCTTGGATTGCATTTGTTTCTTCAAATGTTTTATGTAAGAAGGGATCCTTCTTTTTTTGTAGTATTTCTCTAACTTGTTGTTCTGTTAACATAACTAAACACCACCTAATTCTGTATTCGGTTTCATT
Source organism: Ferdinandcohnia jepli (assembly GCF_047246645.1). Lineage (NCBI taxonomy): Bacteria > Bacillati > Bacillota > Bacilli > Caryophanales > Bacillaceae > Ferdinandcohnia > Ferdinandcohnia jepli. Next base: position 6,629 of record NZ_JBFOKR010000040.1, on the reverse strand, counting down.
CCATGCTATTATAACATACTAGTCCAAAATAGAGTGTGAGGAACCTCATACCTTGATAAAAAGTTATGTATATTACAAAAATATGCTTTTCAAAAATAATACCCACCTTACATTAATCAGGCGGGTTAGATTCATCGGAGAAGTATCGGGATATTCCTGTATAGATAGAAGCAGCAACTTTTTCTTGGTATTCATCCTGAATGAGTAGTGCTTTTTCTTGTGGATTAGATAAGAAACCTACCTCTACTAATGCCCCAGGTTTGTTGGAGCTTTTCACTAAATATACATGGTTTATCGCTTTAGCTTGACGAGTTGTATTACCTAAATTAGTGCGCAGTTCGTCTTGAATGAATTTTGCTATTGCTTCATTTTCTTTAAAAGACCCATAATAAAAGGTTTGTGCCCCGCTCCATTTTGGAGATGGAATTGCATTTAAATGTACACTAATATATAAATCCGCTTCAGACTCATTAATCAATTTCACACGTTTTTGAAGGTCTTCTGTTTTTCTCCTACTATAACCTCTTGTTCCTTCAGCCGCCAAGTCGGTATCGTCTTCTCTTATCATTTGGACAAGAGCGCCCTGTTGCTGCAGGTAATCTCTAAGCTTCAGAGAAATTTTCAAGGCAATGTCTTTTTCTTGAATATCACCACTATTAGCCCCTCCATCTACACCACCATGGCCAGGGTCAATTATGATAATCTTTCCGGAAAGTGGAAGGCTCCATGAATTCCAAACATCTTTATCCATATATCGGTATTGCAGAAACAAAAAAAGTACAATAGCGCCTAAAATGACACCTGCTATTTTTAATTTTTTATTCACCTTATTCCCTCCTGCTCGTCCTTACATTTCACTATATGGGACAAGGAGAGTATATATGATAGAAAAATTTAATGCAATTTTAGGCGGTATCTTTTTTCTCCTTTTTGGAAGCCTTCCATCCACCAGTAGGTTACATAATGCTCACAAGAATAATATAGGGACTCATTTACAAACCCGTGATCCCCAATATGTCCCCAATAACAAATAAACTCATATAAAGCATCGATTAGATTCTTCTCATATTGATAACATCGCTTTTTTACATCTTCAAGAGATTCTCCATAATAACTAAACCTGCTATACTTTGCACCTAATAAATACGCTTCTATAGCAACATCCAGGCAACCTTCCTCAATTGCACTACCCAGCATCGTTCCCATTCTAAAATAGCTACCAAAGGTCTCTGAAACGTTCTTTTTTAACCCTTCCAATGAAAGCTCACGCAGCATCTTACGCTCATACGTAATTTGCTTCTCTTTCCGTTTCTCTTTGAAGGTAGTTATAACATTCATACAATAGAAACCCCCTTTGACAACTAGTTTCTTACTGCACCTACCTAATCATGCGCTAAACACAAAGTACCTCCACTGCCAAAATAAAGTATGTATAATGTTTTTGAAATCTGGTGCTCTGGTGTCAGGCACCAGAAAAATACATTTGTCCACCTCAGAAATACACTCTTGAAGTAGTGTTTGTGGGAATAAATTTGCTAGTGGAGCAAAATAAAAGGTTATATACGCTGGATCATTAAATTAAGCAATTTTTTGTGAGATATCTTCCTTAATGTTTTTGTCTGATAATAGTAAATTTCGGTTTTTTTAAGTGTAATTCACTGTTCGACTATTATCATTTTGCACCTCTTTTAGTCTAATTTTGGATTTACGGTTTTTAATTTGGATTTATGGTTTTTAATTCGGAAATACGATTTATAATTTGAATTTACGGTTTTTAATTCGAAAATACGATTTTTAATTCAAAAATACGGTTTTTAGCACTTTTAAGGAATTACGGATTAAAACGTCCATACTAAATAAACCCACCCACCACCGAAACACTCTTTTCAAACGTAGACAGAGCAGTATCACCACTTTCCAGTACACAAAAAAGACCCCCAACCAAATCGGTTGAGAGCCTTTGTAAACGTAATATTAACGTTTTGAGAACTGAGGTGCACGACGAGCGCCTTTAAGACCGTATTTTTTACGTTCTTTCATACGAGCGTCACGAGTTAATAGTCCAGCTGATTTTAAAGTTGGACGGTACTCAGGATCAACTTGTAGTAACGCACGAGCGATACCGTGGCGGATAGCGCCAGCTTGACCTGTGTAACCTCCACCATTAACGTTAACTAGAACGTCATAGTTTCCTACAGTTTCAGTTGCTGCAAGAGGTTGTTTTACAACTTCTCTTAAAGCTTCAAATGGAATATATTCTGCGATGTCACGACCGTTAATCACAATGCGTCCGTCACCAGGAACTAAACGTACACGTGCAACAGAGCTCTTACGACGGCCAGTGCCATAATATTGTACCTGTGCCAAATTAATAACCTCCTTAATAATTAACCGCGAAGTTCGTAAACTTCTGGTTTTTGTGCTTGATGTGGATGTTCAGTTCCAGCATAAACGTGTAACTTCTTGAACATTTGACGACCTAAAGAACCTTTTGGAAGCATGCCTTTGATAGCAAGTTCTAGCATTTTCTCTGGGTAGTTTGTACGCATTTCTAATGCTGTTCTTGATTTTAATCCGCCTGGGAATTGACTATGACGGTAGTAGATTTTGTCAGTTAATTTCTTACCTGTAAGTTCGATTTTTTCAGCGTTAACGATGATAACATTGTCACCAGTGTCAACATGTGGTGTAAAAGTTGGTTTGTGTTTTCCACGTAATAATGTAGCAACTTCAGTTGCAAGACGACCTAAAGTTTTACCTTCAGCATCTACAACATACCATTTACGCTCTATATTATTAGCATTTGCCATAAATGTTGTACGCATGAATTTCCCTCCTAAATAATTGCTTCTGGTTCATATTTATTAAATCACAGTTAAAGTTCCGGGGCTTTAACGTGGGGTTTAAATACCATACCTAAAATATAATATATCTTTCACGTCCTAATGTCAAGAAAATGTTACACCAGGTTTAGTTGTCATAAGCATATTTTTTGACTACTGACTACTTATTTGGTTCCCAGTCCTCATAATATACCTGCCATAAATAAAGACCATGACCTGGCGCTGTTTTTCCTGATAATGAACGATCCTGGTTTTCCAATATATGCTTTACATTATTAGCTTTTATCTTTCCTCTTCCTACATCTAGTAAAGTCCCCACCAATATCCGGACCATATTGTATAAGAAGCCATTACCGATAAAAGAAAAGATTAGCTCTTCATCTTGCTTATCTATCGAAATATGATAGATAGTACGAATTTTATCCTTTACTTCCGTTTTAGAAGCACAGAAACTCGTAAAATCATAGGTACCAATAAAATATGTTGCAGCCTTGTTCATTTCTTCATAATTAAGAGGATATGGATAATGATAAACGTAATTACGCGTGAATACACTCTCATCTTGGGAAAGTAAAAGCTTATATCGATATTCCTTTGCCTTTACGTCAAAACGCGCATGAAAATGGGAATCAACTTTTTCTACTTTCTGCACCTTTATATCGCTCGGCAGCATAGAGTTGAGAGCCCGTTTCCAACCTGACTCTTGTATATCCAGGCTTGAATCAAAATGGATTACTTGCCCAACTGCATGTACAGTAGCATCAGTACGTCCTGAAGCAAAGATTTTTACCGATTTCCCTTTGTGCATTTTTCCTAAAGTTTTTTCAAACTCCGACTGGACGGTTCTTTTATTCGGTTGTACCTGATATCCCGAAAAATTTGTTCCATCATACGCAATGATACATTTATACCGATTCATATTTTCCCTCAACTATCCTCTTAATAAAAATAATATAACTGCAGCCAACAATAACAGTAACAACATTAATGTGTCTAGCAGACGCCATTCCAGCTTTCTTAACTTCGTCCTGCCTTCTCCACCTCTATATCCTCGTGCTTCCATAGCGATAGCTAACTCCTCAGCTCTTTTAAATGCACTAATAAACAATGGAATTAACAGAGGAACTACAGCTTTCATTCTGTCTTTAATTGGTCCACTTGTAAATTCTACACCTCTTGCAGCCTGTGCCTTCATGATTTTTTCCGTCTCTTGCATTAGAGTTGGAATAAATCGCAATGAAATAGACATCATTAAAGCCAGCTCATGAGTAGGGAGTCCTAGCTTCTTAAATGGTGCTAAGAGACTTTCCATACCATCAGTAATCTCGATTGGTGTACTTGTTAACGTTAGTATCGTAGTCATAATAATTAAATATAATAGCCTTAACGAAATAAATACCCCTTGCTTCAGACCGCCCTCATAAACTTCTAGGAATCCTACCTCAAATAATAGTAAACCTTCTTTTGTTAGGAAGATATGAAGAAAGAAAGTAAAAATAATCACCCACAAAATAGGCTTTAGTCCAGAAATAATGTAACGTATATGAACCTTTGTTAATAAAACGACCGTAAAAGTATATATTCCCAACAAGGCATACGTTAGAAAAGTATTTGCAAGAAAGACAATAAAGACATAAAAGAATATCAATAAGAGTTTTGCCCGAGGGTCCATTTGATGGATGAGAGATTTGCCCGGTATATATCGGCCAATAATGATATTCATTTGTCCTCACCCCTTATATTCAAAGCAGACCCTACATAATTTACAATCTCATCAATAGATAAACTTGATTCAACAGGAATCGTAATGCCTAACTTTTTTTCAATGAGTCCTTTAAGTCTTATTACCTCAGGTACATCTAGTCCAAGTCCGATTAGTTGGGAAGTATCAGAAAAAACCTCACTAGGGCTACCTTGAAGCTTTATTGTTCCCTTCTCCATTACTAGAATTTGATCAGCATACCTTGAAGCATCTTCCATACTGTGTGTAACTAAAATGGTTGTTAAACCTTTTTCTTTATGGAGCTTATAAAACATCTCCATTATCTCATACCGACCTCTCGGATCTAAACCAGCAGTAGGTTCATCTAATACAAGAACCTCAGGATCCATTGCTAAGATACCTGCAATAGCCACCCTTCTCATTTGACCTCCACTTAAATCAAATGGAGACTTTGTTAAGTGCTCCTGAGTCAGCCCAACCATCTCAATAACTTGTTTTGCTCGTGCTTTTGCTTCCTCGGCTGGAACTCCAAAGTTGATGGGACCAAAACATATATCCTTTTCAACTGTTTCCTCGAACAACTGATGCTCAGGAAACTGGAACACAACTCCAACCTTTTTCCTTAGAGATTTTAAATTCTTCTCTTTTTGGTTGGAGGAAATAGTTCGATCACCAATGGTTATGGAACCAGACGTAGGTTGCAAAAGTCCATTAAGATGTTGAAGAATGGTAGATTTACCAGAACCAGTATGGCCAATTATCGCAACATATGAACCAGATTTGATATTCGCATTCACATCATATAACGCAAGTCTTTCAAACGGAGAATGTACTTGATAGCGGTGTTCTAATTTTTCGATTGTAATGTCCATAATTCCTCCACCAAGCCTTCTTCTGTTATATGATTTTTAGAGAGTGGAATACCAATTGATTTTAACTTTTTTGAAACCTTTACAGAGAAAGGCATATCCAAGCCAATCTCAACTAATTTTTCATCTAATGCAAAAATCTCCTCAGGTATTCCTTCTGAAAATAGTTCCCCTTGATTTAAAACAAGAATGCGATCCGCTTTTGCAGCTTCCTCTAAATCATGCGTTATTGATAAAACGGTAATATTGCTTTCGCTTTTAATTTCACGGATGGTCTCAAGTACTTCACCCCTACCTAATGGGTCCAACATTGATGTAGCTTCATCAAGTATGATAAGTTCTGGTTGTACAGCAAGTACACCCGCAATCGCTACTCTTTGCTTTTGACCACCTGAAAGCTGATGCGGTTCATGAGTAACAAACTCTTCCATTTTCACCATTTTGATAGCTCTATCAATACGTGAAATCATTACTTCCCTTGGTATACCGTTGTTTTCTAGTCCAAATGCAATATCATCACGGACTGTAGTGCCGACGAATTGATTATCTGGATTTTGAAATACCATACCTATCTTTCTTCTAATATCCCAAATCGTATCTTCACTTAAGGTAATACCATCAATCGTAACTAATCCTGATTGAGGTAGAAGAAGCCCATTAAGAATACGAGCTAATGTTGACTTACCAGAACCATTATGTCCTACTATTGCTACCCATTCTCCTTTTTGTACAGAGAATGATAGTTTATTCAGGGCAAACTTTGCTTCATCTGAGTATCTATAACTTATATTATCAACACTTAAAAGTCTCTCTTTCATTACTCATCCCCCTCTGTCTACATTATTTCCATAGAAATAATTCTAAATCTCAACTCATCTAATCTATTTCTCAAATTATTAGTTTTATCCTTATCTGTCAAGGGATTTCGTCCATAAAACACTACATATATTACTAGAATATAACTATCAACTACTATTTTAAAAAAGTAGCAAAGATAATAAGTTGGGGAAATTAGTATGGGTTATACCTAGAAGAGCAATCTTATTGTGTTAGTAGTTGAAGTTAATTTTCGCACATCTTTTTAAATAAACAAAAAGGGCTTAGACCGTTTAAAAAACGGTTCAACGTCAAATGTTGGGGTGAAGTGAATTTCGCTTCACCCTTTATCCAATATGCGTACCTAATCTTTTAAAC
>NZ_JBFOKR010000039.1:0-10852 GCF_047246645.1 Ferdinandcohnia jepli | reverse complement strand
CTCACATACTTTTTCTTTACTTCCTCTATGACTTTAATTTTTTGTTTAGGCAATAAAAACACCTCCTTAAATTAAGGTTGGACACATCGGATAAAGTGTAACCGAATATTCTGTCGTGTCCAAATTAATTAGGGGGCTAAAAAGTAAGTTGCTCGTTACGTGCAGAAATTCAAATAAAGTGCATAAATCGAAATTAACATGCACAAATCAAAATTAACGTGCATAAACACAAAAAACAAGCTATCAAAATACTAAAATATGACATGTGAGGTCCTCCGATATTTTTCACAGACAGGAGGCTTGTAGTACTAGAGAGGGAAGAAGAGATATTTCTATTTACCTATCATTCTAAATGCAGAAATCGACAAAAAAACACCGTTGACGAGTTTAAAAATTTAGACTATTCTAACACTACAAAGTTTTTTACTCTATTTTTTTAAAACATAATGTAAGCGCTTAATAAAGAGTTTCATAACCTGCTTGCGATCCGCATTTTATCATTTAACTGAAATGGTATATACCATTTTGAAAGGGAAATATTGTTAAAGTAACGCTTACAATTCATATATAATGAAAGTAAGATTACTTTACGAAAGTGAGAGACTTTAAAATGAGCAGGTTACGTGAAAACCAAGAATCAACCCCTTTTTATAAACAATTGAAAGAAAAGATTATTGAAGATATTGAAGTAGGAAGGTTAAAGCATGGTGATAAGCTGCCTTCTGAACGAGATCTTGCTTTGCAGTATGGAATAAGCAGAATGACAGCCAGACACACGCTATCAATTTTAGAAAGAGAAGGAATTGTTGAGCGTAGAGTAGGTGCTGGAACCTTCGTTTCAAATAATAAGATTCAAATGGATTTTATTACGTTTAACAGTTTTACAAAAGACATGTTGGGTAAAGGGTTAACTCCCAGTACACAAGTACTTTCGATGGGGCATATGGAAGCTACACCTATATTGGCTGAGAGGCTCCAGGTTTCTATTGGAGAGAATTTGTTTTCTGTGAAAAGATTGCGTTTAGTAGATGATCGCCCAATTGCAATTGAAGAGTCCTTTATACCTGATCGTTATTGCAGAAATATAGAAGAACATATAACAGATAATACATCGCTGTATCATATTTTAGAAAGCGTATACGGCATCGTACTTGTAAAGGCGAATGAATATATGAGAGTGACGTTCTCAGAGGAAAATGAGAGCAAACTTTTAAAAATTCGTACAGAGAGCCCATGTATTTTTAGAGAGGCAGTCGCGTTTGACCGTAATAACAAGGAGATTGAGTTCTCTACCTCGTTAACGAGAAGTGATATTGTAAAATTTTATTCGGAACTAAACCTAAAATGATTGTTTCTCATTTTAGGTATTTTCTTACAGAAAATGGTATATACCATTTGAAGATATCTATAAAGGAGTGATCACAATGAGAGTAATCGGAGTGGGAGATAATGTAGTTGATAAGTATGTTTACAAACAAACGATGTATCCCGGTGGAAATGCATTGAATTTTAGTGTTTATGCGAAACAGCTTGGCAATGAGGCGGCATACCTAGGCGTATTTGGGGATGACAAAGCAGCCAGCCACATCATACAAACCCTTAAGAACTTGGAAATCGATATCACTCATTGTCGTCAACATCCAGGTGAAAATGGATATGCAGCCGTAGATTTAGTGGATGGTGATCGAGTATTTATCGGAGGGAATGAGGGAGGCGTCCAAAAGGAGCATCCTATTATTCTTACAAAAGCTGACTTGGACTATATCAAAACCTTCGATATTGCTCATAGCTCTATTTACAGTGATCTGGATTCAGAATTACATAAGATTAAGGAAACAGGAACTTTACTGTCCTATGATTTTTCAAGTGATTATACAGATGAGAAATTACGAGAAATCTGCAAACACGTCGATATAAGCCTTTTATCTTGTGGACAATTAACGGATGAGGAAGCTATCAATCTAGTAAAGCAGGCTCATTCCTACGGAAGTAGTTTGGTGATTGGGACGATGGGTTCCCGAGGAGCAATGGTGTATGATGGTGAACAATTCTACCGTCAGGAACCACACTTTGTAAAACCAGTTGACACTTTAGGGGCGGGAGATTCCTTTTTTACTGCGTTTGTCCTTCACTATTTACAAGGAAAGAAGAACAAATCATACGAACCTCAAGTTGAGTTACTTAAAGAGAGTTTATATAAAGGAGCCGAATTTGCGGCAAAGACGTGCTTAGTGGATGGCGCTTTTGGTTATGGTATCTCTTTTTAATCCTCTCTATAAATAGGGAGTCAATATATGAATCTTATTTGGAGGTGGTTCTTGGAGATAGATGTTCAAGATAGACTAGTATTTTTCCAAAAAATAAGGAGGGTTAATGAATGAGAAAATTGACAAAGACGCTTGGTGTTATGTTACTAATGTTCGCCTTTATTTTGACAGGGTGTTCAAATTCTTCCTCTAGTGAAGAATCAGGTAAAACAGTCTTGAAATTTTTGCACAAGTGGCCTCAACCAGAATATGCACCATATTTTGAAGAAGTTGTTGAGGAATTTGAAAACCAAAACCCTGATATTAAGATTGAAATGGAAGCAATCGCAGACGAACCAATTAAAGATAAGCTGAGAGTTATTCTTGGTGGTAATGAAGTACCGGATATCATGTTTTCATGGTCAGGTGAATTTGCTAGGAAATTTGTTCGCGCTGGAGCAGCCTTAGATCTCACCCCTTATTTAGAAGAAGATACTGCTTGGAAAGATAGTTTTATTCCTGCATCCCTTCAGCCATTTTCATCCGACGATAAAAATTATGGTATACCACTACGCTTTAATGGAAAATTCTTTGTTTACAATAAAGAAATCTTCGAAAAATACAATCTACAAGCACCTCAGACGTGGGATGAATTTACTACACTACTAGACACACTCAAACAAGGTGGAGAAACACCGCTTATTTTAGGAAACGAAAGTCCATGGGCAGCAATCCATTATCTGACTGGACTCAATCAAAAAATGGTTCCTCAAGATGTTCGTATGAAGGACTATAATCCAACATCAGGTGAATTTACAGATCCTGGTTATGTGAAAGCAATGGAAATGTTTGCGGATTTAAACAAAAACGGCTATTTAATGGACAATGTTAACTCTAGTTCACATGATATGGCTGTTCAATATTTCTTTGCTGGTAAGGGAGCTATGATTTACGTTGAATTAGAAGAGTTTCAAAACGTAGAGAATAATATGAATGGAAACTGGGGATTCTTCCAGATGCCAGCGATCTCAGAAGGAAAGGGTAATCAGAACTTCATTACAGGAGCTCCAGATGGATTTATCGTTTCTTCTAAAACGAAACATCCAGAAGAAGCTATTAAGTTCTTAAAATTCTTAACTAGTAAAGAGAATGCTGTAAAACTGGCAGAACAAATTGGCTGGCCAAGTCCGATTGATGGAGCCACTAACCCTGATACAGCGCTTCAACAGGTAGTTGACGGTGTTGAAACGATGAAACAATCAGAAGGAATGGCAGAATGGTTGGATACGGATGTCCATGCAAAAGTAGCAGATGTGTATTTATCGAATATTCAATTGTTACTAGATGGTTCGAAGTCACCAGAAGAAATTATTAAAGAAATCCAAGCTGTTGCGAAGGAAGTACAAAGTGAAGTCGAATAATACTAGAAGGGTAAGCAGTTTGATATTACTGCTTGCCCCCTCTTAGGAGGGTATTGGATGAAAAACAATTATCGAAGTAGTCGGACAGCGATTCTCTATATCTTACCAGCACTTCTTATTGTTGTACTGATGGTGTTCCTGCCAATTGTCCTTAATCTTTATAACAGTTTGTTTAGGTGGAATTCGTTTGATGCAGGGAGAACGTTTGTTGGTTTAGATTATTATCTAAGACTTTTTAAGGATCCCATCTTTTATACAGCATTAAAGAATAATTTCTTATACGCGATTATTTCCCTTATTTTTCAAGTGGGCTTAGGTATCATAATAGCCGCTATTCTAGAAGATAAATTGATTCGTAGATTTCAACCATTTTTCAGAACCGTATTTTTTATTCCTTCCGTTATTTCAATTGCAGTAGTCGGGTTAATGTGGCAGCTTCTGTACAATCCAGAGATTGGACTCGTAAACGGAGCACTAAACGCAATTGGGCTTTCGGAATGGACACATTCTTGGTTAGGAGATAGCAAAACAGCGATTTATGCAGTTGTTGCGGTTTCTCAATGGCAATACACCGGTTACATGGCGATGCTATTTTTAATAGCCATGCAAAAAATTCCTTATGAATACTATGAAGCCGCTATGATTGACGGTGCTTCTAAAATAAAAACGTTCTTTCATATTACGTTACCGCAAATTAAAGAGATGATTCTTGTTGGAAGTGTGATTACGGTTATTGGCGCATTTAAGGTTTTTGATGAAGTGTATGTAATGACCTTTGGTGGGCCAGGACGTTCGACTGAGGTTTTAGGAACGATGCTATATCGAGCAGCCTTTCGAAATGATGAAATGGGGTACGCCTCAACGATTGGTACGGTCATATTTGTGGTAACACTAGCCTTATCCCTTATTCAGATGAGACTAGGGAAAACAGGTAAGGAGGTGTAGGGAGTAAATGATGCTTAAAAACCGACTTTTTCAGACGATTATTTTGATCTGGTTTGGACTTTTTTCACTGGTCATTATCTATCCCCTTATCTGGCTTGCGTTAAGTGGTCTAAAATCAAACAGTGACTTTTTCTTAAATACGTGGACGCTCCCAAAGGAATGGCTGTGGAAAAACTATAAAGCTGCTTGGGATGCCGGAGTAGGAGAGTACTTCTTTAATAGTGTCCTTGTTACAGTTATTTCGGTTTTACTGATCTTATTGATAGGTGCCATGGCAGCATATGGATTAAGTAGGTTTCAGTTTAAGGGACAGAATTTGTTGCTAATGCTCATCTTGAGTGGATTAATGCTCGCTCCACAAGTAAGTTTAATTCCACTTTATAAATTACTGCAATTTTTAGGTTTATATAATACGTATGGTGCGCTCATACTCCCATATGTTGCCTTTCAATTACCGTTTGCGATTTTCCTGATGAGGTCGTATTTTCTCTCTATCCCTCGTGAACTCGAGGAGTCAGCGATTATCGATGGTTGCAATAGTTGGAAGGTGTTCTGGCATATTATCATCCCGATGGGTAAACCAATTATTGCATCTGCTGCTTTATTAACGGGTATGTTCGTTTGGAATGAGTTTATGTTTGCACTTGTTTTTATCGAAGATTCAAGCCTTCGTACCATTCCGGTCGGGCTTATGAACCTACGAAGTCAGTTAAACACAAACTTTGGTATACAATTAGCCGGTTTAGCAATTTCAGCGTTACCAATGATCATTGCTTATATCATTTTCCAAAAGCAATTTGTGCGAGGGATTACAGCGGGTGGAGTAAAGGGCTAGGAGTGTTTTACACTCCTGTCCCTTACTGAAGAATAGGAAAAAGTATTGGTTTAAATGGTATATACCAAATTGGACAGTAATAGTAATAAATGTGTAGGGAAGAGGTGAGTATGTTGAAAAGGTCACAAATAACTGGCATGAATTTTCACTATTTGCATTATCCACTTACGTATTTTTTAGATGCAATGGTTACCTATGAATTTCAAAAAATTGAGCTTTGGGGTGCATCACCACATCTTTATGTAGAAGATTTGAGCTTGTCAGAAGTGGGGCGCATTAAAAAAGAGATTGATAAAAGGGAACTTGAGGTTGTCTGTTTTACACCTGAACAATGTATGTATCCTATTAATCTATCTGCAAAAGAATCCTGGATTCGAGAACGGAGCATTAATTACTTTAAAAAGTCGATTGAAGCGGCCGTTGAATTAGAAGCACCAATGGTGTTAGTCACTGCAGGGTGGGGATACCGTAATGAATCTAGAAGTGAGGCGTTACAAAGAACCAGGGATTCTCTCGAGCGGCTTACTTTTTTTGCTGAAGAAAGGAAAGTGACTTTGGCGCTAGAGCCCTTACAAAAGGTTGAGTCAAACCTGATTTGTACGTTGGGTGATCTGAAAGAAATGCTAGAGTCTGTACCTTCAGACTACCTGAAGGGGATGGTAGACACGATCCCGATGGCAGCAGAAGGGGAAAGCCTAGCAAGCTATTTTGAAGAATTAAAAAATGAGTTGGTTCACATTCATTTTATCGATGGAAATCCAACTGGCCATTTAGCTTGGGGAGATGGGAATTTGCCAATCGAAACTTATATGGAAACATTACAGCAATATCAGTATAGTGGAGCATTAACATTAGAGTTTACATCGTATCAGTACCTAAAAAATCCTAATGAAGCAATTGAAACATCGTTAAAAACACTTGCTCCCTATCTTGACTAGAGAAGTATACAGGTAAGAGACCGACAGATAGGGGCTATATACGATGAAATTCTGGAAGAGCTACCCAAGAAACCTTAAAGTTTTAGTCATTGCGATGTTGATTAATTCAACTGGAATGGCGTTTCTATGGCCGTTGCACACGATTTATATAACACAAGGAATGAATCGTACGTTAACTGATGCCGGTTTCGTTCTCATGCTTCATTCAGCTGCTGAAATTGTAGGAAGTTTTCTAGGTGGTTATTTGTATGACCGTTTAAGAGGGAAAAGGACACTTTTGTATGGAGGAATTACATCAGCTCTATTGTTACTTGTGATATCGACGGGGCTTGCCTGGCCAGCTTATATTCTAGCAATGATTATCTTGGGGGTAGGCATTGGAACGATCTTCCCGCCAATCTATGCACTTGCTGGTAGTGTTTGGGAAGAAGGGGGAAGGCGCAGCTACAACCTCATGTATTTAATATTAAATGTTGGGGTAGCCGTTGGAACGGCATTAGGGGGAATCGTTGCACAATTTTCCTTCCGATATGTATTTTGGGCAAATGCAACTTCATATGTACTTTTCCTTTTAATATTATGGTTTTTTCTTAAAGAACCGAAACAGCAAGTTCAAAAGCCATCCGAGGAGTGGTCACGTACTACTTTACGTTCGATTCGCTTTTATAAAACACATGGATTCGTTTCATTACTAGTCGTATGTGTGGGATTTATGTTCTGTTGGATTACGTATATCCAATGGCAGACAACGATTTCGAGTCTCATGCTTCAATTTGGCTTTTCGTTAGCCTCCTATAGCTTGCTTTGGACAGTTAATGGATTACTAATCATACTCTTACAACCTATTATTCAGTGGTTCATGCTTAGGCGAAATATAGGCTGGGGATGGCAACTGGAAGCTGGTGTTGTTTTATATATGATTACATTTTTATTGCTTTCACAAAGTCAACAATACAGTGGATTTTTAATCGGGATGATGATCATGACCATAGGAGAGATACTTATATTTCCACTCGTACCTGCGATTGCAGACCATCTGGCACCACATGATCGAAAAGGGTTATACCAAGGGATTGTGAATGGGGCTGCAAATGTAGGGAGAACAATCGGTCCCTTGTTTGGTGGGCTTTTGTTAGATTCCTTTCTTCCAAGTGTTTTTCTTTTTGCGTGTGCAGGAGTGGGTGGATGCGCCTTAGTATGTTTTATTGCATATCAAAGGCTTCAATATACAAAAGGCAATATTGAGCTTATGAAAGTCAGTAATGATTAAAGGAGGAAACCAAAATGTTAGCAGAAGTGGAAAAGGTGTTAGAGGTCTTTAAAGAAAGGGATATTAACCGTGTTTATTTTGTAGCCTGTGGAGGCTCGTCCTCGCTGATGTATTCGAGTAAATATGTGCTCGATAGGGAGAGTAAAACGATTGATTCCGATTTGTATAGCTCAAATGAGTTTATTCATAGGAATCCTCAAAAACTTGATGACAAATCACTCGTCATTTTATGCTCACATTTCGGAAAGACACCAGAAACGGTAGAGGCAGCTCGGTTTGCACGTGAAAAAGGGGCATTAACTGTTTCATTAACATTTGACGCTGAGTCTCCCCTTGCTCAAGTGTCCGAACATATTATTGTTTACAAAGAGGGAAAAGAAACAAGTTATGTCAACGAATCTCCTGCGATCATGCTTGAACTTGTATTTGGATTATTGTTAGAAAAAGACAGAAATCAGAAGTTCTCAGAGGTTGTTTCTGCATTAGAAAACCTCGGACCGATCTTAGAGAGTGAGAAAGCGAAGTATCAAGAAAAAGGGAAAAAGTTTGCCAAAGCCTATAAGGATGCAAAAATCATCTACACAATGGGTAGTGGAGCCAACTATGGAATTGCCTATTGGTTTGCGATTTGTATCTTAATGGAAATGCAGTGGATCCACTCACACGCAATTCATGCCGGCGAGTACTTCCATGGACCATTTGAAATATTGGATAAAGATGTACCAATCATCCAGCTAGTTGGTTTGGATGAAACGAGACCTCTAGAAGAGCGCTCCTTAGAATTCTCCGAAAGATACGGTGATAACATCATCGCCATAGATGCAAAGCAATTTGATTTAGAAGGTGTTTCTGACGGAGTAAAGGGATATATTGCACCATTAGTTATGCAGTCCGTTTTACGCATGTATGCCGATGAACTTGCTGAGGCGAGGAACCATCCATTGTCAACGAGACGGTATATGTGGAAAGTGCCTTATTAAACCGTTAGATAGTTTAGATGTTTCAATATCTCACCGAGGTTTTTTATGGTAAGTCCTCGGTGAGTATCTACTATATAAATTGGAGGGAATACAATGTTAAAATTTGATGCTGATTCATTTTTACAAGCGGTTGGAACAGAAGCTTTTGCTAAAAGAGAGGAAATCGAAAATGTCGTTGATTCCATTTCTCAAAAAGGCTTTAAAAACATCTTTCTAATTGGATCTGGTGGAACTATAGCGATGATGTATCCGTACGAATATATATTTAAGTCCAATTCATCATTAGAGGTGCATGCTGAAATTGCTGCAGAGTTACTTGTGATGAATAATCGCCATTTAACGAAAGATTCTGTTTGCATTTTTGCATCTGTTACTGGGACTACGAAGGAAACAGTAGCTGCGGCGGAATATTGTAAGGAAAAAGGTGCTACCACAATCGGGTTAGTTGCGATTCCTGATACGCCGCTGGCAAACGCAGTAGACCACTGTATTTCTACAGGGAAAGAGAAACATTCGTTTGATACATTCTTTCTTCACTTACAGTTCCTTACATTCCGCTTCATTCATAACAATGATGAGTTTCCTCAGTATGAAAAGTTTGCGAAAGAGTTGGAAGCATTGCCACAAGGAATGGTGCAGGCAATGGAAGAGTTTGATTCAAGGGCCGAGCAATTTGCCATTAAGCATAAAGAAACAGGCTATCATATGTTAGTTGGTGCAGGGAATCTATGGGGGAACACCTACTCTTATGCAATGTGTATTTTAGAGGAAATGCAATGGATCAAATCGAAATCTATCCATGCTGCAGAGTTTTTCCATGGAACACTTGAAATCGTTGAAGAGGATACAAGTGTGATTATCTTCAAAGGAGAAGATGAAACTCGACCTTTGGCAGAAAGAGTGGAGCGCTTTGCCAATAAAATTACAAAAGAGCTTTTTATATTAGATACAAAGGATTACGAGCTTCCTGGTATTAGCGAAGAGTTTAGAAAGCATGTCGCTATTAATGTGAACTGGGCATTAACATCAAGATTAAGTGTTTACCTGGAGCGGGAGCGCGATCATTCATTAGATATCAGAAGATACTACCGAAAAATGGATTACTAAGGAGGGAAGTCGATGTTTAATTTTGATATTGATAGATTCCTACGAATCCAAAACGGTGCTTTGTCGATAAAGAGTGATTTTGATGACGCAATCGATTCCATTTTTGAGAAGGGAATTGATAATGTATTCTTTGTCGGAACAGGTGGAGCAACGATTCTAATGTTTGCTGCTGAATATATTGTGAAGAACTATTCAAGCTTGCCAGTGTACACGGAAATTTCTTCCGAATTGATGTTAATGGATCATAGGCATCTCGGTGAGAAGTCGTTAGTCATACTTCCGTCGTTATCAGGTACGACAAAAGAAACCGTGGCAGCAGCTGAGTTTTGTAAAGAAAAAGGAGCAACAACCATTAGTTTGGTTGGGCATGCCAACACGCCACTAGCAAACATTACAGATTATACATTTGTAAATTATGCGGCTGACGATACATCATGTGAATCCTTCTATATCCAGTCTTACTTACTAGTCTTTAGGCTGATGTATAGACGCGGTGAAATGCGGAATTATCACCAAGTAGTGGAGGAAATGAAACTCCTGCCAGGTGCGCTTTTAAAAGTAAAGGAAGCAACAGAAGAACGTGCTGCTGCGTTTGCTACGAAACATAAAGATACAACTTACCATATTCTCTCGGGAACAGGTATTGATTGGGGCCAAACATACTATTACGGAATGTGCATTTTAGAAGAGATGCAATGGATTAAAACACGTCCCGTTCATGCTTCTGACTTCTTCCACGGGACACTTGAGTTAGTAGAGGAAGATACTAGTATCCTATTATTAAAGGGAGAAGATAAATCAAGAGCATTAACAGAAAGAGTAGAACGCTTTGCTGAGCATTACTCAAACGAACTAACCGTATTTGACACGAAAGACTATGAACTCAAAGGCATATCACAAGAAGTGAGATCTCTTGTATCACCGATTGTTCTGGCAACCTTACTCGAACGAGTTAGCTGCCATTTAGAGGAACAACGAAATCACCCACTCTCAACTAGGAGATATTATAAAAAGGTACCGTTTTAGTACTAAGATTAAAATGTACCCTATAGAATAGACACTTAAAAAAAGTGCTCTTTCTATAGGGTATTTTTTGTATAATTTAAAGTA
>NZ_JBFOKR010000038.1:0-12103 GCF_047246645.1 Ferdinandcohnia jepli | reverse complement strand
GTATTGATTGCTCAATAATTTGTTACTTGAATTAAACGTTGACGCTTGTATTGTGTTCAGTTTTCAAAGAACTTTTTCGTTGCTCTCTTGAAGCAACTTTATTATATTATCATCTTTATTTTAAAGAGTCAATAACTTTTTTAAAAAGATTGTTTTTTGTTTACCGCTCATCAGCGGCGGATACTTAATATACCATCCTAGCAATTCATTTGCAATATCTTTGCGTAAAAAAATTATACTAGTAAAACTATCTATTGCAAAATGATATAGAAAAAGAGCGGATTATCCGCTCTTTTTTTATTTATTACGCATTTGTGGAAATAGTAATACATCTCTAATAGATGGAGAGTTTGTTAATAACATAACCAGTCTATCGATACCGATTCCTAGTCCACCAGTAGGTGGCATTCCATATTCAAGTGATTCTACAAAGTCTTCATCCATCATATGTGCCTCGTCATTTCCTTGCTCTCTTTCTTCCAATTGAGCTTCAAAACGCTGGCGTTGATCAATAGGATCATTCAACTCGGTAAATGCATTTGCATGTTCCCTTCCTACAATAAACAATTCAAAACGGTCTGTAAAACGAGGATCCTCCGGATTCTTTTTAGCTAGCGGAGAAATCTCAACCGGATGTCCATAGATAAATGTAGGTTGAATTAGCTTATCTTCAATTTTTTGTTCAAAGAATTCATTTACAATATGACCGTATTGCATATTATCCTTAATTTCTACATTGTACTCTTTTGCAAGCTGTCTAGCTTCTTCTAGACTCATTTCCTTCCAGAAGTCAGCACCTACATATTCTTTGATTGCATCAACCATATGAAGTCTCTTCCACTCTGGTTTTAGGTCAACCTGATAGTCACCATATGGCACTGTTGTTGTACCAAGTACTTCTTGGGCAATGTGCGCAACTAGGTTTTCAGTTAGATTCATAATATCCTTATAATCAGCATATGCTTCATAAAGCTCTATCATTGTAAACTCCGGATTATGACGGGTTGATACACCTTCATTACGGAAAACCCTACCGATTTCATAAACCTTTTCTAAGCCCCCAACGATAAGTCTTTTCAAGTGTAATTCAATCGCAATACGCATATAAAGCGGAATATCCAAAGCATTATGGTGTGTAATAAACGGTCTTGCTGAAGCTCCACCTGGGATAGAATGCATCATAGGTGTTTCTACTTCAAGATAACCATGATCATCTAAGTATCTACGCATTGATCGAATAATTTGACTCCGTGTTATAAACGTTTCTTTACTTTCTGGACTCATAATTAAATCAAGGTAGCGTTGGCGATAACGTTGTTCTACATCTTTTAGACCATGGAATTTATCTGGAAGTGGTCGTAATGACTTAGACAACAGCTCAAATGACGTTGCTTTTATTGAAAGCTCACCAACTTTTGTTTTAAATACATTCCCTGTAACACCAACAATGTCCCCTAGATCAGCAATATTGAATACCTCATACTGTTCTTCTCCAACAGCATCTAAACGTACATAAAGTTGGATTTGTCCTGTTAAATCTTGAATATGAGTAAAGCCCGCTTTACCTTTTCCACGCTTTGTCATGATTCGACCCGCAATGGTAACAGTAACTTCTTTCTCATCTAATTCTTCTTTTGAAAACCCATCATATAAATCAATTAACTCACGGGTACTATGTGTTCTTTCAAATCTCTTACCAAACGGGTCTTGTCCCATTTCACGTAATGTATGTAACTTTTCTCTTCTAACAATCAGCTGGTCGTTTAATTCTTCCTGACTCATTTTATCAACTCCTCATTTATTTCCGAAGCAATCTTTAATAATCATATTATATGTAAAGCAGAAAAACTGCCAGCATTCACTGGCAGTATGCAACAATAATCGTTACAGGCATTATAGTGTAGGAAATCTACTGATGTCAAACTACTTGTGCACTGTTTTGTTGCTTCTCTTCCACTTCTTCAACAAAGTTTCGTAAAAGTGTAACTAATTGATCTCTTGTATCACATGTGTTAACTTCATTTCTAACTTTCGCATTACCTCTTACACCTTTAAGATACCATGCTGCATGTTTTCTAAATTCACGTACTGCAATGTTTTCGTTTTTTAAGTCAATTAGACGGTCTAGGTGAAGGATCGATACATCAATCTTTTCTCTTACAGATGGCTCACCAATCAGTTCGCCAGTTTCCAAGTATTTAACAGTTTGATAAATCATCCATGGGTTTCCAAGTGCTGCACGGCCAATCATAACTCCATCAACACCGGTTTCATCTAACATACGCTTTGCATCTTGTGGTGTTTGGACGTCGCCATTTCCGATAACCGGAATGCTTACTGATTCTTTCACTTGCTTAATAATGTCCCAGTTTGCGTGTCCCTCATACATTTGTACACGTGTTCTACCATGAAGAGCAACTGCTTTCCCTCCAGCGCGTTCAACTGCTTGTGCATTCTGTATAGCAAAGATATGGTCCTCATCCCAACCCATTCTCATCTTAACTGTAACAGGTTTATCGACTGCATCAACAACTGCTGAAACCATTTCATAAATTTTATTTGGGTCTAACAACCATTTTGCACCAGCGTCACATTTCGTGATTTTTGGAACAGGGCACCCCATATTAATATCGATAATATCAGCCGTTGTATTTTTATCTACAAACTTCGCAGCTTCTACTAATGTTTCTTTTTCTCCTCCAAAAATTTGAAGGCTTAGTGGTTTTTCTCTTTCATCTATATAAAGCATTCCCATAGTTTTCGCGTTATTATATAAGATCGCTTTGTCACTAACCATTTCGGCACATACCAGACCTGCACCGAATTCTTTGACCGTTAGACGGAATGCAGAGTTACATACTCCAGCCATTGGCGCAAGTACAACTTGGTTCTTCATTTTGATATCTCCAATTTGTAACATTGTAACCCTCCTTTATCTATATAGTTATCTATTAACAAAATAACCCCTTATTAATCTAACTCTTTTGGCGCAATTTCTTCAAGTGGTACATTTAGTATATTTGCAACTTCCTGTAAAAAAGTCTCACTCGGCATTCGATTACCACGTTCGATTTCCCCAACAACTGAGACTGACACTCCAAGCTCTTTTGCAAAGCCTTCTTGTGTATATCCTTTTAGTTTTCGAAAAGCTCGAATACGTCTTCCCCACTTCTCCGCTTCCATACACGAACCCCTTCTCTATCTTGTAATTCATCTACTAATGTACTAATCGGTTTCTTATTTGACGGAATTTGTATATTTTGGTCTATCTCATATAAAGGTAACAGAACGAAAGCTCTTTGTGTCATTCGTGGGTGCGGAATAATTAGTCGCTCTGTTTCAATATTTTCATGATTATAGAGTAAAATGTCAAGGTCCAAGGTTCTTGGTCCCCACCTTATTTTCCTTTCCCTTCCAAACGCAAGTTCAATATTTTGCAGAACCTCTAACAATTCAACTGGCGCTAGTCTTGTATTAACTTTAATTACCATATTCAAAAACATATCCTGTTCTTCATAACCAACCGGATCTGTTTCATAAATTGATGAAAACTCTTCTATCTCAATATTTTTATGGGCATGCAATGCTGCTAATGCTGATTTCAAATAATATCGTCTGTCCTCGATATTTGTTCCTAATGCAATAAAGGCATGATTAAACATATTCACGGCTCCTTGTAATCTCAACCGCAACTGACTGAAGATGTCCTGGAATCGGCGGGTCCGGTTTTACTACCTTAACCGTACATAATTGAACTAGCGGAAAGTCAGCCAATATTACCTTGGCTATCTTTTCGGCAAGTGCTTCTACAAGTTTAAAAGGGCTACCTTCCACAATGGTCTGGCAAACCTGATAGAGATCTGCGTAGCTAACAGAATAATCGAGATTATCTGTTTCACCCGCTTCTTTTAAATCCATACTAACTATCAGGTCAACTAAAAACCGTTGCCCAAGCTTCGTTTCTTCAGGAAATACGCCATGGTACCCGTAAAACTCCATCCGATTTACATAAATTTTATCCATTCTTTGTTACCCCTTTACCCACAAGCACATCCATCATTTTAGCTAAGCGTGCATTTTGCAGTACGTCATGTACCCTTACAATTTCACAACCTTTTTGGATCCCGTAACATGTTGTCGCTCCAGTACCTTCAACACGTTCTTTTGGTGGTAAATCAAAAATTTGTCCTATAAACGATTTCCTGGACGTGCCTAGCAGGATTGGATAACCTAATTCTCCGAAACGGTCTAAATACCTTATTGCATTGAGGTTATCTTCAAAGCTCTTAGCAAATCCTACACCTGGGTCTAAGATGATGTTCTCATCTTTTACTCCTGCCGTCTTTACTATAGCAATGCTTTCTTGTATATCTGTTATCATTTCTTCGATTAGGTTGTTATAATTTTTGTTATCTCTATTATGCATAAGAATAATTGGTACTTGGTAATATGCAGCGACCTCTGCCATTTTGGGATCTGCTTTTGCACCCCAAATATCATTTATAATATGAGCACCAGCTTCAATAGCCTGCTTTGCTACTTCTGATTTATATGTATCAATTGAAATAGGAACCTTAATTTCCTTTGAGATGGCCTTTATTATAGGAACAACCCTATTTATTTCTTCTTCGTCTGATATTCTTTGATAGCCTGGCCTTGTTGATTCTCCACCAATATCAATGATATCTGCGCCATTTTCCACCATTTCCTTTGCGTGAGAAACAGCGGTTTCTATGTTTAAATAAGACCCACCATCTGAAAAGGAATCCGGAGTAATATTTAATATTCCCATAATCATTGTTTTCTGTCGGAAGTCCAATTGATACGGGCCACAATTTAGAATTGAATTATTTATTCTTCTTAGGCTGTCCATTCTATTCAACTCCCTTATGTAATTCATCACGACTCCATAAACTTGTCCTATATTGGTTGTATTTGTGTTGAAGGTTCTTTGTTATTTGATTTCTCGGCAGAGTTACTCCCTCTATTTTACTTAATGGTACTATTCCTTGGATTGAGTTTGTAATAAACGCCTCGTCACTGGTTAACAACTCTTCTGCTTGGAAAAAACCTTCTTTTATTTCTATACCAAGTCCCTTAGCTATTTCTATCACAAAAGCCCTTGTTACTCCATTTAGTATCCCCGTTTGTATTGCAGGAGTAAACAACATATTTCCTTTTACCCAAAATATGTTTGAAGTTATCCCTTCCGCTAAATAACCTTCCTTCGTACGAAAAATCCCTTCCATTTGTGGGTTATTTCCTATTTCTCTTTTTCCGTAGATATTATTGAGGAAATGATGAGATTTTAAGCGAGTTTCTCCCTCTGGGGTATTACGATTTATTTTTAGAAGCACCGCACTCTTCTCTGCAAGAGTTACAGGTATCTCTTTCATAAATAGTAGTAGTGAAGGAGTTTGATAGGAATCTGCCGACAGACCGAGTTCACCTTCTCCCGCCGATACATTTAACCGTACGTATGCATTTTTTAAACCATTTGCTTTCAACAAGTCTGTTAGAATGTCAGTTAACTCATTCCTTTTTATCTCGAAATCAATTTGTAAATCCTCGAGACTAGTCTGTAAACGCATAAGATGGTCATCTAAAAGAAAAGGATGACCATCATAGATTCTAAATGTTTCAAACAAGCCCACACCATATAAAAAACCATGGTCAAAGGGGGAGATGCGCGCATCTGATTTTTTTACGATTTTTCCATTTACATAGAGGTACATGTTTCTTTTTCATTCCCATTATAATTTTCTATTACGTTCTTGATTAACTGTTTGCCAGCGGTAGTCATGATTGATTCAGGATGAAACTGAACTCCTTCTATCGGAAACTCTTTATGGCGGATTGCCATAATCTCTCCCTCATCCGTTGATGCAGAAATCTCAAAGCACTCTGGTAATGTATCTTTTTTTACAATTAGAGAGTGATACCTAGTAGCTGTGAATGGCTGCTCTATTCCATTAAAAATGGTTCTACCATCATGGATGATCTCCGATGTTTTCCCATGCATTAGCCTTTCTGCCTTAACTACATCTCCACCAAAGGCCTGAGCGATAGATTGGTGACCTAAGCAAACACCAAAGATAGGTATTTTACCCGCAAAATACGTAATCGTTTCTAAACTGATACCCGCCTCATTAGGTGTACATGGACCAGGAGAAATCATAATTAGACTTGGATTAAGCTCCTCGATCTCTTCTATTGTAATTTCATCATTTCTTTTTACCAAGATTTCTTGACCTAATTCACCTACATACTGAACCAAATTAAATGTAAACGAGTCATAATTATCAATCATTACAATCACTCTACTCACCTCATACTCATATTTTTTCTAACTCTGCTTCACTCAGCTCTTTAGCTTTCCATAATGCGATTGCTTTTTTTAGGGACTCTTTATACTCATGCTTTGGATTTGAATCGATTACTACCCCAGCACCCGCTTGAACATGACCAACGCCATCTTTAGCGAGCATGGTTCGAATTGCGATATTAAGTTCCATATCACCGGAATAGCTAATCCACCCAATGGATCCTGTATAAATTCCTCTTCTGACAGGTTCTAGCTCTTCGACAATTTCCATTGTTCGCACCTTTGGAGCACCTGTAATAGTTCCCCCAGGGAAGGTTGCTTTAATTATTTCAACAATGTCTTTATCAGCAGCGAGCTTACCCTTTACATTTGAGACGATATGCATGACATGTGAATACTTTTCAATAACCATAAATTCATCTACTTTTACTGTACCACATTCACATACTCTACCTAAATCATTTCTTTCTAAATCTACCAACATTACATGCTCTGCTCGTTCCTTTTCGTTGTTTATGAGTTCATTTGCTAGTTGTTGATCTTCTTCATCATTTTGACCTCTAGAACGGGTCCCAGCGATTGGACGAGTACTTACTTCCTGTCCCTTCTTCTTCACAAGCAGCTCTGGAGATCCACTAACAATCTGGAATCCCGGTGTCTCCATATAAGCCATGTATGGCGAAGGATTAATAATACGTAAAACGTCGTATATCTCTTGAGGATGAGTATGTAGTTCTTTAGATTGCCGAACCGATAAATTTACTTGAAATACATCCCCTTGTGAAATATAATCTCTTACTCTTTCGACAGCACCCATAAATTCATCTTCTGTAAGTGAGACATCTGTTAGACTTGTGTTATCCAGGGATTCTACTTCCCTTTTGTTTTTGGCTTCTGGAGGAGATGTCCACATTTTTTCATACATGTGTAACCGTTCAAACGCATGGTGCTCATTTTCTTTATTATCATGAGTAATCAACCATAGCTGCTCTTCTGTATGATCAAATACAAATACATCATCAAAGACTAGAAAATAGATATCTGGAGTACCAAGGTCATCGTCTGCTTTTGATGGTAGTTTTTCAATATACTTTGCGTAATCATAGCTAATAAACCCAATTGCTCCACCTTGAAACTCTGGATATTCTGGGTTATGTTCTGTTTGATACTCTTTGAACCACTCCATCATTAATTGAAGTGGATCTCCATTTATTGTTTTACTCTCATTATCTGTTGTAATTACTAGTTTATTAGTTTTCCCATGTAATATTGTATGGGGGCTTAGCCCCATAATAGAGTACTTTCCTCCCCTGCCACTTTCTAAGAGAATATGGTGAGGCTCATTTGCTGAAAGGAATTTATATTGTTCATACCATCTTTCAGATGAATACGGTATATTTTTTGCAAAAGATGTTCTCTGTTGTTGCATGTTCCACTCTCCTTTAAATACTATTTTACATGATTGAAGATAGTGGTACACTACAAATTCATCGTTGGTTAAGTTGTAAAATATCAAGTTACGTGTAAGTGGTTTTATTTCATAAAAGGGACTAAAGCATTTTTACTCACTATTTGACAAAGCCGTGCTAGTCCAACATACAAACAAGCTTCTGTTATGCGCAATTTATTCATAGCTGTGCATTTTAGTTTGGAGTTATGCATTTTACTAGCGATTTACGCTTTTCATGAGAAAAATATGCATTTCAGCATTTTCAATGCATAAAAATAGCCCTATCACATTGCGGATAGGACTCCTTCTATTATTCTTGGTCAAATTGGAATAAAGGTGTGCTTAAGTAGCGTTCTCCGTTACTTGGAATGATCGCTAGAACTTTTTTACCTTTTCCAAGCTTTTTAGCTACTTGTAATGCTGCAGAAACTGCCGCACCTGAGGAAATTCCAACAAGGATTCCTTCTTCACGTCCAACACGACGCGCATAATCGAATGCTTCTTCATTTTTCACAGTAATAATTTCATCGTATACCTCAGTATCTAAGATGCTCGGTACAAATCCAGCGCCAATACCTTGGATTTTATGTGGGCCAGGGTTTCCTCCAGATAAAACTGGTGAATCCGTAGGCTCCACTGCTACGATTTTGATATTTGGATACTTTTCTTTTAATACAGTACCTGCTCCTGTAATTGTACCACCTGTTCCAATACCGGAGATAAATGCATCAAGCTGATCTCCCATTTGTTCAACAATTTCTTTACCAGTAGTTAAACGGTGAACTTCAGGGTTTGCTTCGTTATTAAACTGTTGCGGCATGAAATAGCCATTTTCTTTCGATAGTTCTTCCGCCTTTTTGATTGCACCTTTCATACCTTCTGGACCTGGAGTCAGCACTAACTCAGCACCGTATGCACGAAGTAAATTTCTACGTTCCATACTCATCGTTTCAGGCATTACAAGTACAGCTTTTAATCCTTTCGCCGCAGCAACCATTGCTAAGCCAATACCGGTGTTTCCACTTGTAGGCTCAATAATGGTATCTCCAGGCTTTAATTCACCATTCTTCTCGGCAGCTTCAATCATCGCTAAGGCAATACGATCTTTTACACTGCTTCCTGGATTCATAAATTCTAGCTTTAAATATACATCTGCACTGTCTTCATCTACTAAGCGATTTAGCTTAACGATTGGCGTTTGACCGATCAATTCATGAATAGAATTTGCTACTCTCGTCATACTTACACCCCTAATTCCAAGTATTTTTATTGGTTTTATCTACAATTTATCAACTGGGATATGGTTTGTCAATCAATAAGCCTGTAAGATATTAGGAATTTTTATGACAAATTACTCAGTTTTACCATAAAACCATTTAACACCTAATTCATCCCAGAATGGTGCCACTGTAATTGTTCCGTTCATTTGGTCGATTGCAATTTGACGCTTAATTTGATCCTTCACTTCATCATATGAATAAGAGACTGCTTCTATCACATCATGCAAAATTATTACTGCATACCCGTTATCAACCTGTATCGGATTACTCCACTCATTACTAGATAATTGCTCAGCAGCTTCTAAATAGCTATCAGGGACAAAACCGTTTTCGTGATTAACATATCCAAGTTCGCCACCCCGGTTTGAGGAGAATTCATCAGCTGATTTTTCCATTGCTAAAGCCGTAAAACTTGAACCATTTTCTAATTCTTGTTGAACTTGCTCTGCATCTTCCTTTGTATCTACTACAATATGTGAGAGATGATAGGTTTTTGGTATCTGATATAAATCTTTGTTTTCTTCATAAAATCGCTTCATCTCTTCTTCAGAAATGACTGCATCCTTTGTTAGGAGCTCTTCCAGTAGAAGACTTAGTTCTATTTGCTCTCTCCATGATTCATCATCTATATTTTCATTATCCATACTATTGTACATTGTTTTAATTAACGTAATTTCACGTTCAATAACTTCATCAGAAATTGTAATATCATGTTTTTTAGCCATCTGACGTACTACTTCTTCGTCAATTATGTCTTCTAGTATTTGCTTTCCGTATCTTGACTCAAGCTCATTTAACCACTGCTGTCTTGTTACGTTTATTTCCCCAATTGTAGCAACAACTTCTTCTTCCTCACTCGCAACTAACGGATTTGCGGCCTCAATAGACTTCTCTTCCGTTTTATTTGTTGCAAAATAGAGAGTTACACCATTTGTAAGCATGAGAGTTACAATAATTGCCCATACAATCTTTTTATTCATACTTCTCCACTCCCACTATCTTTACATTGATTGTATTTTTAATTCATTAAGTTCTTCTTCAGAGAACTGGTAGGTTTCATTACAAAAATGGCATTGTGCCTCTGCTTTACCATCTTCTTCAATCATTGCTTCTATTTCATCTTTACCCAGGCTAATAATAGCACTTTCAATACGCTCTCTTGAGCATGGACATACAAAAGAAACCGGCATTTTTTCCAAGATTTTTAAATTATCTTTTCCAACGATCTCAGCCAGTATATCTTCAGGCGTTAATCCCTTTTCAATCATTTTTGAAATAGGAGGTATTTCTTTAAGTCTTTTCTCTATTGCAGAGACCGTTTCTTCACTTGTTCCTGGCATTAGTTGAATCATGAATCCACCAGCAGCTAAAATTGAATTATCCGGGTTTACTAATACACCCACTCCAACTGAGGATGGTGTTTGTTCAGAAGAAACCAGGTAATACGTAAAGTCTTCACCCAATTCCCCAGATACAATCGGAACTTGACCAGAAAATTGTTCCTTAAGACCTAAATCCTTAACTACTGTTAGTGTACCCTCTGTACCAACTGCTCTTCGTACATCAAGCTTCCCGTGTTCATTTAAATCAAAATGTGTTTGAGGATTTGTTACATAGCCCCTTACTTCTCCCTTGGTGTTTGTGTCTACAAGAATGATACCGATTGGGCCACCGCCCTCTATTTTAATTGTAAGTTTTGCTTCCCCTTTTAATGCGGCACCAAGCATGACTCCTGCAGTCATAGATCTTCCTAGCGCAGCTGAAGCAGTTGGCCATGTATAATGACGTTTTTGTGCCTCACTTACAGTTTCAGTCGAATCAATTGCATATGCCCTAACTTGACCATCATAGGCTAATGCCTTTATTAAGTAATCCTTCATATCCAAACCCCTTTCTATGTGCTCACACTGTTGCTGATGTACCTTTTGCTTCCATATTTTTTTGATAGATAAGCTGCAATCCCTTTAACGTTAAGAACGGATCTACTTCATCAATCACAGTTGTCTCTTCTGCAATTAAAGAAGCAAGTCCACCTGTAGCAATGACCTTTGGTTTTTCAGTAGATTGTGCCATTATTCGTTCCACAATACCTTCAACCTGGCCTACGTATCCATATAATATTCCTGCTTGCATAGCGCTGACTGTATTTCTTCCAATTACTCCATCTGGTCTAGCAATTTCAATTCTCGGCAGCTTAGCTGCTTTTGAATATAACGCTTCTGTTGAGATTGCGATGCCCGGAGCGATGGCTCCACCCATATATTGCTTATGTTCATTTATGTAACAATAGGTTGTTGCTGTTCCAAAATCTACAATAATCAAAGGATTCCCATACATATGAATACCTGCAACTGCGTTTACTATTCGGTCTGCTCCAACTTCCTTTGGATTATCATATTTAATATTCAAACCTGTTTTAATTCCAGGGCCAACAACTAATGGTTTTATGCCGAAGTACTTTAAACACATTCTTTCTAGAGCAAACATAATTGGAGGTACAACTGATGACATAATAATACCGTTTATGTCTGAAAAACTAAGATTCACATGGTCTAATAAAGATTTTATCATCATACCATATTCATCTTCTGTTTTATTACGGCTTGTTTCAATTCTCCAATGATGTTTAAGGTCTTCATTTTCATAAACACCTAATACCATGTTTGTATTACCAACATCAAAAACAAAAATCATATAGTATCCCCACTTTACTTGTAACTTAATGCAAAAACATCATACCATATTTAATGAAAATCTAATAAAAAAACGTTGAATGAGAAGACCTTTTTTATTATTCCACAAATACTGTTTAACATGTTTTTAATAACTCTTTTATATGAGTTTAGTATAATCCGCTTTCTACGGGCGGAGCGTATCATGACTTCAATCATCCTATGAAATATATTAAACCTTATAGGGAACTTGAATTCAAACAATCTCTGTCACAACCTTTTGCAAAACAAAAGGTGTCTACTTTATGTGTAGTAGACACCTTTGCTTCTTACTCTTTATGATCTTTGTTTTCTTCTGTAACTGTTTCTTCTTTTT
>NZ_JBFOKR010000037.1:0-12396 GCF_047246645.1 Ferdinandcohnia jepli | reverse complement strand
ATCCTTGTGACAACGCAGAAGGACTAACATCCTGTTAGTCTAGTGATGATGGCGAGAAGGACACACCCGTTCCCATACCGAACACGGAAGTTAAGCTTCTCAGCGCCGATGGTAGTTGGGGCATTGCCCCTGTGAGAGTAGGACGTCGCTAGGCATGAGAGAAAGACCAGCTGGAATGGCTGGTCTTTTTTATGTTTTCTTTATAATTGTATTTTTGATTAGATAACGAACGAACCAAAAAATTGCTAAAAATCGTAAATTTGAATTAAAAACCATAAATCCAAATTAAAAATCGTATTTCCAAAATTAAATACAAAAGACCTTTTCACAAGACTCTCCAACCTATAATTTCTACTAAATATCTAATAAAACCATAACAGTCCTCTATTATTATAGAATTTTCCCTAAACTTTGGGCCCTAATCATTAGTTTTATGCAAAAAAGAGCAGCTACTAAAGCTGCCCCATTATCTTAATGACGAAACTCAATAAATAACTCTTTCAATACTCCATCTTCATCAAAAGTATCCTGTATTACAATCTTCTTCCTTGGAAAAGGAATCTCCCTTTCGTTCCTTAGATATCCCTCTTCTGTACGCGGGAGCTCTTTTATCTCATAAGAAAACTGGTTTCCAGCTGGGTTCAGGTGTTGTAGAAGTGATTGAATACTTTCTCCTGAATACTCCTGTTCTAAGTACTCATTCCAATCATCAATTGACCAATCGGGAAGGTTATTTTTTATATTCTGATGTTCTAGAATATCTTTTACCTGTCTAACTACATATCCATCAGCTTCTTGTAAGCCTGCGGCTAATTGTTCTACTAGTCTTTCATTTGAAATATACGCAAATTCATTTTTCGCTCTTAGAAATTCTAAAATCTTATCTGTTGTAAGATCCTTGGTGAACCAAAAGTATTTAAAGTCATCTGGATTTACTTCTGATGTATTTGGTATTAGATATTCCCCGTTACTATCAACACGAATTACATTTGTTACATCAAAACGTGTAGGGTAATGATAAAGAAAGACATTTTCTCCACTACCACTTACCATCATACCCATAGACAGTGGTTCATGTCCTTGTTGTCCTATTCCAAGGAATGAAGCAGTTCCGTTTTCAGAAGAGTAATAAATATCGCCTGAGTCAGTAAACTTTTTTTCGAGCCTGAACATAAAATCAGTTTTTGTTCTTTTAGGAAAAATACGGTAATGAGTTGTATTTCCAATTACATTAATTGACTCCTCATCAACTGCCCAGGTAACGGTCCCAGTTCCCTTAATCTGTTTGAATTCCTTATCAACAGAGAAGTCGGGTAAAGAAATTTCAATTTTATATATTTGTTCATCTTCCCAATTATAGGTTGTATATTGATAGTCTGAAGCGCTATATGCATCAGACCAATTTGCCATATAATGAATGCCAGTCAGCTCTGTTTTATCTCTGAAATCAAACGCTTTTACAAATTGTCCGGTCGCTAACCATAATCCAAGTAATGGCAGGATCCATGTTAGTACAGATAGCATCGGATAAAGGTACTTAGATTTTTTTACCTTCTTTACTGGTAGATTGGTTTCGTGCAGTGATGAGTGTAAACAATTCATTACCGCAAATATTAATACAGTCCCAATGAAGCTGTAACTTAACAGTATTAAATAAAACGAGAATTCTCTTGGTATCATC
This sequence comes from Ferdinandcohnia jepli, assembly GCF_047246645.1. Classification (NCBI taxonomy): domain Bacteria; kingdom Bacillati; phylum Bacillota; class Bacilli; order Caryophanales; family Bacillaceae; genus Ferdinandcohnia; species Ferdinandcohnia jepli. Next base: position 10,715 of record NZ_JBFOKR010000037.1, on the reverse strand, counting down.
GTTAACATCGTAATGAAGAATGTAAAAAACATACTTAACAATGCAAGTAAAAATAATGTCTTAAAATTCCTTTTAAAAATCTTAGGAGATTTACGAATTGCCTCTGTAACTGAAATATCTTCTAGAACGATTATGTATGGTGTTAAAGAATACAGAAGTAATCCAATAAACAACAAGATGACAAGTGGGCCGATTACAAATGATAGTAAAAGGATGACAACCGATATTATCGTCTCTATAAGAGAGAACAGTACCATTCGTTTGAAATAGTACTTTCCTATTTTTAAGGTAGAATATGTATTATCGAGTCCTAGCATGAAGCTTTTCATTGAGCCAAGGTACATTCCAATTGCATAACTTTTTATAAGTATCATAATAAATGTTAGGAGAACAGAAAATATCCAATTACTATTTGATGGGTTCTCCTGTAAAAAGTGGTAAGGAAACTTTAAGTCCTCTAAAAGTGGAATCCAAAATGGAAAGGTAGCATTTATCCCCATGGCTTGACTTTCTCCAACCTGAACTGTAGGAAAAGCTAAAGGACCAATGCCAAAATAAGTCCCAATAACCCCTAAAAAGGTTAAAAGCACATTTACAACAAGAGGTATAATAATTAATCTAGGATGATGAATGGTATGATACATGCCTGCTGAAAAATTCAAATGATCACCTCAGTATATTTCCAAACTAATTAAAAGTTTATAAAAAACCTATCCAATTGGATAGGTTATTTTTTCTTTATTTTTCCAGACCACTTTTTAAAGCCGCCTTTTAGTTGGTACAAGTCCTTGTATCCTTTTCTACGTAGAAGTTGAGCTGCTCTACCACTTCTAGTAGTATTTTGGCAGTATAAGTAAACTGGCTTATCAGGGCGAATTTCTGTTAATCTCATTTTCATCTGTGATAACGGAATGTTACGAGCACCTAAGATATGACCAGCATCAAATTCGTTTGGCTCACGAACATCAATTAGTTGAGCCTTACGGTAGCCCTCACGAAATTCATCCTCTGTTAACCCTTTAAGAATTTTACGCTGATAAAAATACGTAATGACACCATATGCTATGATTGCAACCAAAACTATTAAAAGAATTTCCAAAGTAAATCTACTCCTTTTTTATCTCTCTGTATTTCTATTATATAAGTGAGTAGGGAAAGAATCAAAGGAATTCTCTGGAGTGTTTAATTTTGAAAATTGTAAAGAATTTGGTAGACTTAGAAGGCAGCAAATATACGTTTTTTGAAGAGGGTATTTTTATGAAAAAAGAAGTTTGGAGATTTATCGATTCAGGAGACTGTTCGCCAGCATTTAATATGGCTTTAGATGAGGCATTACTAGATTGGCATAGTGAGGGAAAGATACCGCCTACCATACGGTTTTATGGTTGGAGTCCTGCCACACTATCAATTGGATATTTTCAAAAAGTAGAGAAGGAAATTGACTTAGAAGCTGTGAAAAAGTATGGTCTTGGATTTGTTCGTCGGCCTACAGGCGGTAGAGGTGTCTTGCATGATCAAGAGCTTACATATAGTGTTACCGTTTCTGAGGAGCATCCTGAAATGCCGAAGACCGTTACTGAGGCGTATCGCGTGATATCAGAAGGGATATTGCAAGGCTTCCGAAAACTAGGGCTAGATGCGTATTTTGCAGTTCCTAAAACTGATGAGGAGCGACAGGGTCTCAAAAATCCGCGATCTGCGGTTTGCTTTGATGCTCCATCTTGGTATGAACTCGTTGTTGAAGGGCGTAAAGTAGCTGGTAGTGCGCAAACTCGTCAAAAAGGTGTAATCTTACAGCACGGATCTATACTACTAGATATAGATGAGGATAAACTATTTGATTTGTTCAAGTACCCGAGTGACCGAGTAAGAGAAAGAATGCAGCGAAACTTTAAAAATAAAGCAGTTGCCATTAATGAGTTAAGAGAGCAACCAGTGACGCTAGAGGAAGCGAAAGTAGCATTTAAACAGGGTTTTGAGGATGGCTTAGGTATTGTTCTTGAGCCATATGAACTTTCTGAGGAAGAATTATATTACGTAAATGAAATTTCTGAAAGAAGATATAAATCTGATGATTGGAATTTCAAAAGATAACGACTTTTTTTAGTCGTTTTTTTTGTGTCAAAAGTCCTGAAGTATTGAAGAGTTCAGGAATCGTTGATTGTTAGAAAAACGCAAGCGACAAAATTCTTCAAAAAATGTCAAAAAGACTTGTTTACCTATTAATATCTCTATTATTCTCATTATATCTAACTATTTATCGTTTGACAAAAGAGAGTTCATTTGACCAAAAAATCAATATATAGTGTTGTCGAAAATTATTTTAATACTATATATTGATTTTATGTGTTGTTTTTCCAAAAAATATATGATAACTTAATTTTATTACTTACAAAACTAACAGAAGTAAATAATAGATTTAAGGGAGATGTGAGAATGGCTGTTGTGCTAGAAAAAATGAATATTGATGTCGAAAGGTTGAACCAGGACATACGACTATTTCCTCAAGTCCATCCAATTACAGAGGATATGAAGCTAACTCATAAGGGAGTTTCACGACTAGTTATGTTAGATCGGTATACATTTAAGGATACTGAGAAGATTACGCTAGCAGCAGGAGATTTCGTTGTGCTAACCATTAAGGAAGATCCGAAGTTCCCTGCACGTGGATTAGGGTTCATTACTGACATTGATTGGGAGCAAAAAACAGCTAAGGTACTTGTAGAAGAAGAGTATCGCGGTGTTTTGGACAAGCCTGAAGAAGTTGAAACAGGGATTGTAAATCGTTCACTTGATGTGATTGAGAAACCGTTAGAGCTTTTCTACGAACAAATTGCTAAAAGAAATGCTACAGGCTTAGCATCAGTAGAAAAAACAGAGGAAAAGCGTCAGGAATGGTTCCAAAAGTTCTATGAAGAACTCGTAAATTTAAACTTCATTCCGGCTGGACGTGTTCTGTATGGAGCAGGCGCTGACACAGACGTAACGTACTTTAACTGTTATGTAATGCCGTATGTTCAAGATTCTCGCGAGGGTATCTCAGAGCATCGTAAACAGGTTATGGAGATTATGAGTCGTGGCGGTGGAGTTGGAACAAACGGTTCAACATTACGCCCACGTAACACACTTGCACGCGGTGTAAACGGAAAATCTTCTGGTTCAGTATCATGGCTAGATGATATTGCGAAATTGACTCATCTTGTTGAGCAAGGTGGATCACGTCGTTAACAGCTCGGCGACGTAATCTCGTGAATTGCTGGAACACCCTAAAGCTCTATCAGCTACAACGTGACTGGTAACGGTGAGCGTGAATGCTAAAAAATGATAGAGATATAGAATGGGCAATCAGCAGCGAAGGGCCTTTGGAAACGGAGGTCAACGTTCAACGACTATTGAAACTTCCTAAAGTTTCCAGTATAATGTCCCTATATGAAACAAGGGGGTAGCATTATTGGGAGCAAAGGAAGAAGTAAACCATAATTCGCGGCAACGTGGATATGGGGCACGAGACAAAGAAAGGCTTATCGATATAATTGTTAAACTCCATGATAAAGGCTATAGCCAAGTAGACATATCAAAAATGCTTAATATAAGTCGAGGAACAATAAAGCGTTGGAACGATGAACTAAACTTTATTAATTCAAGAACTCCTGGGGAAGCGGGAAAGCTAAAATCTAAGAAGTACAATTATGATGAAGATTATTTCGAGAATATTAGGACACCGAATCAGGCATATATTGTAGGCTATATCACAGGTGATGGTACAATCTTTGTTAAAAAGGGCTCTAAGAGACTGGTCATGACATTAGCAGAGTGTGATAAGCAGCTTCTATTTGATATTGGTGAAGAAATGAATATAAAAGAGGCAATAAAGTTTAGGAAAAAAAACGCAGAGAATGAACAAAATAAATATTCATTAATTATCAACTCAACAAAAATGTGTAATGATTTAATTACTTTAGGTATTGGTCCTAGGAAAACTGGATACGAACAATGGATAGATTTTCGTAATGAAGAGCTTCAATGGGCTTACTTAAGAGGATTTTTTGATGCTGATGGTCATATAAGAGTGTATAAGCGGAATGGATACCAAAAAGGAAGAATGGGTTTTACTGGGAATCAATCCATGCTTACATCTATTTTGAAATTTTTAAAAGACCATGGGTATGCAAAAAATGTAAACTCCATTACGGGAAAACAAGGTTGTTCTGACCTATATTTAAGTAGTTTAAAAGAGTTGAAAGATATTGGTGAATTCTTATACAAACATGGAGATATAAAATTAAATCGTAAATATGAAAAATTCCTTTCTTTGATGATATAGTCTGACCTCATGTGAAAGCATGAGAGGGTGGCAGAAATGACCATCCCCCTTTAAAAGAGGAGTAACAATTCGGGAGCACAGATGATCATGCTAGCGGACTGGCATCCAGACATCATTGAATTTATCATTTCAAAAATGCAAAACCCAAGAATTCTACGTTATCTAATTGAAAATACAGATGATGAAACAATTAAAAGATATGCACAAGAAAAACTAAAATTCACTCCACATACAGAGCAAGAAACTCAAATGTACCAAGGAATTGTTAACTACAAAAACATTCCAGGCCTAGGTGGATTTAACGAAAAGATTATTAAAGACGCTGAGCAAAAACTTGTAACAGGTGGAAACTACAGTGTTCATAACCCTGAATTCTTAACAGGTGCTAATATTTCAATCTGTTTAACAAAGGAATTCATGCAAGCCGTTGAAGAGGATGCATACTATGAACTTCGTTTCCCTGATGTAGAAAGCTACAATCAAGAGGAAATGAAAGTTTACAATGAAGAATGGCATAAAGTTGGAGATGTTCGCGAATGGGAGAAACTTGGTCACAAGGTTCGTGCCTATCGAAAAATTAAAGCAAAAGATCTTTGGAATTTAATCAACATCTGTGCTACTTACTCTGCAGAGCCTGGAATTTTCTTCATTGATAATGCAAACGACATGACTAATGCGAAGGCTTATGGTCAACATGTTGTTGCGACAAATCCGTGTGGTGAACAGCCACTTGCACCATATTCAGTTTGTAACCTTGCAGCGGTTAACCTAGCTGAAATGGCAGACAAGGAAACAAAAACGGTAAACTTTGAAAAGTTGAAAAAGACTGTTGAAGTCGGAGTAAGAATGCAAGATAACGTCATCGACGCAACTCCTTACTTTTTAGAAGCAAATAAAAAGCAAGCATTAGGTGAGCGTCGTGTTGGACTAGGTGTAATGGGATTACACGATCTACTTATCTATTGTGAAACTGAATATGGTTCAGAAGAAGGAAATCAATTAGTTGATAGTGTATTTGAAACAATTGCAACTACTGCTTACCGTGCTTCAATCGAACTTGCAAAAGAAAAAGGTAGTTTCCCATTCTTAGAAGGTAACTCTCAAGAAGATGGTAATCGTATCAGAGAAGCATTTATAAACACTGGTTACATGCAGAAAATGCCAGAGGATATTAAAAATGATATTAAAGAATACGGTATTCGTAACTCGCACTTACTAACCGTTGCTCCTACAGGAAGCACAGGTACAATGGTTGGAGTTTCAACAGGTTTAGAACCTTACTTCTCGTTCTCTTACTTCCGTAGTGGACGTTTAGGTAAGTTTATCGAAGTTAAGGCGGATATTGTTCAAGAATATTTGGACAAGCATCCAGATGCAGATCCAAATAATCTTCCGAGCTGGTTCGTTTCAGCGATGGAATTATCACCTGAAGCACATGCAGATGTACAATGTGTAATTCAGCGTTGGATTGATAGTTCAATTAGTAAGACTGTAAATGCACCGAGAGGCTATACTGTTGATCAGGTCGAAGGAGTGTATGAGCGTCTGTATCGAGGTGGAGCTAAAGGTGGTACGGTTTATGTTGATGGAAGCCGTGACTCTCAGGTTCTTACATTAAAAGCTGAAGAAAATACGTTTGATGAAGCAGAAGCAACAACAACTACAGAGAAAACAAAGAGCCATGTAGTCCTAATGGACACAGTTATTGATTTACGTAAAACAGACGTAACAATTGGTTCTGAAGTTGGAGACACATGTCCAGTTTGTCGTCAAGGTACAGTTGAAGATTTAGGTGGCTGTAATACTTGTACAAGCTGTGGTGCACAGTTGAAGTGTGGATTATAAAATAAGTTGAGAGGGAGCCTTTTTAGGCTCCTTCTTTTTTACATTCTACGTACTAAATCCCCTACCTTCCGATTAAAGATATATAAAGGAATTTACTTATGTAGGGAGGGGTTCCATGTACATAGATGGCGTTTTTTCAGGTGGAGGTATTAAGGGGTTTGCTTTAATAGGTGCATATCAGGCTATTGAGGGAAAAGGCCTAGCTTTTAAACGTGTCGCTGGAACAAGTGCAGGTTCATTAATTTCTGCGTTAATTGCTGCAGGTTACAGTAGTTCTGAGATGCTTGATTTAATGGAAGAATTAGACCTTGGTACGTTTTTAGACCAACGAAAAACATTATTACCGACACCACTTGCAAAATGGTTATTATTATACTGGCGTCTCGGTCTATATAAAGGTGAAATGTTAGAAAAATGGATTGCGAAAAAACTCCGCGATAAAGGTGTCGTCACTTTTAAGGACTTGCCACCTGAATCTTTACGTATTATTGCCTCTGATTTGTCAAACGGAAGAATCATTGTTATTCCAGATGACCTTGAACGATATGGAATCTCTCCCGCGACCTTCTCTGTTGCAAAAGCAGTGCGAATGAGCTGCAGTCTCCCCTATTTTTTTGAACCTGTAAAAGTAAAGGATTATCAAGGGAATATTCTTGTTGTTGATGGGGGGGTGTTATCTAATTTTCCGATATGGTTATTTGATGAGGAAAAGGGTCTGAAGAAACGTCCCGTACTTGGAGTTAAACTAAGTGGGAATAGCCAGCAACAGGAAAAGAATAAAATCAATACTGCAATAGATATGTTTGGTGCTTTATTTGAGACAATGAAGGATGCACATGATGCCCGTCACATATCACGCAGGCATGAAAAAAACATTATATTTATCCCTTTAGAAAGTGGGCTAACCACGGAATTTGGTCTAAATGAGGAAAAGAAACAACAACTTATACTACACGGCAAAAATCGAGCAGAGGCTTTCCTCAAAACATGGGGATATTAACGTACAAAAAAGAAGAATCACTGCATATTAAAATAATGCGCGATTCTTCTTTTTACCCTTTTTGCCTTCTATAACTGTGAGATGTGTATTATTCGTACTTTTTCTCTTTTTATTAATTGATGCAACTGTTGATTTCTTCGTAGTAGAGGAAGAGCTCTTCTTCGCATTGCTAGCTCCCATATACTGGGGCTTTTTCTTTTTTTGTGGGTTGAAACGTCTTTTTGACTGTTTAGCAGCACGCAAATAAGCAGAGTATTCCTTTCCTCCCATCCGTCTAGCAATTACAAACTTATAGATTAGAAAGATGATACCTATGAAAAGGAAAATCATGCCTGCTTGCATGAGTAATGAACTTGGACGTGTAAAAAGGGTGTAGACAAATCCAAATGCTCCTAATCCTAGTAAAATCATCACAACAATATTGGATCTACGACGATTCATGAGATACACCTCCCTGACAGCACTTTTCATATATTGTATTAATTTTTCTGGGCTTTGTTGCTCGTCTATATATTTTTCTTATATAAAATTATCAAACAATAAATATTTCCTTATATATATATTCTACAAGAAAATCATATAAACCTCTATGATATGAATACCAATTCACAGAAAATTTTTATGTTACTTCAAGGGACATATTTTATTCTACCCAATAATTACCACCGCTACTCATATTTCCTTTAATTCTTTTTCAAATAGATATAGAAAAAGCTGGACATAATAGCAAATGGAGGTGTTTCCAGTGGTAGATGCTGCAAAAAAAGATCCAAGCCTTGAGCAAAACAAACAAGAGGAACCAATGTCCATGATTGCAAAGGTAGTAGTAATTGGGTTATTTGGTGGGATTTTTTGGAGTTTATTAGCGTATCTTTCTTATATTTTTAGTTTTACTGACATTAGCCCTAATCTAATTTTAAAACCTTGGGCACTTGGAGATTGGAAGAACCGAGTCCTTGGCCAGTTTATAGGAATATTTGTAATTGGACTCATTTCAATTGGCGTAGCACTCTTATATTATGCTTTCTTAAAGAAGTTTCAATCAATATGGATTGGGGCAGCTTTTGGAATTGCCCTTTGGGTAATTGTCTTTTATGTGCTGAATCCAATATTCCCCGATATAAAAACGGTTGGTCAATTAGGACGAAATACTGTTATTACTACTATATGCTTTTATGTATTATATGGTGTTTTTATTGGTTATTCAATTTCATTTGAAGTGAATGAAATTCATGAACCAAAGCACGCAGTGTCTTCAAATGAGTAGGTAAATAGTAAAAGTTATGATAGAATGTTCTTGTTTGAACATTCTATTTTTTAAAGGAGTTTTTTAAATGAAGCGCATACTCCTTATTAACGGACCTAATTTAAATCGGCTAGGAAAACGTGAGCCACACATCTATGGGAGTGTAACGTTAAAAGACTTAGAAACCGAGTTGATTCAATACTCAGGTAATCATGATGTAGAACTCGATTGTTTTCAATCAAATCATGAAGGTGAAATTATTGATGCCATTCATGAAACTGAAGGTAAGTATGAAGGAATTATAATTAATCCAGGCGCATTTACACATTATAGTTATGCAATTAGAGATGCAATTGCTGGAATGTCACTACCAGTTGTTGAAGTGCATATTTCAAACATTCATGCGCGCGAAGAATTCCGTCATACTTCAGTTTTGGCTCCTGTCACAATTGGTCAAATCGTTGGATTAGGTGTCTATGGGTACAAATTAGCGGTACTTGCAATTTTAGAACATTTAGGGGGAAACTAGATGAGTAAATTAGAAAAATTACGCAATAGCTTTGCTGATTTTGGAATTGATGGTTTATTAGTAACAAACAGCTATAACAGACGTTACATAACAAATTTTACTGGAACTGCAGGAGTTGCACTTATTTCTGAAAAGGGTGCTGCATTTATTACAGATTTTCGATATGTTGAACAAGCTAGTGAACAAGTAAAGGAATTTGAAATCGTTCAACATTCTGGTCCAATTATTGAAGAAGTTGCAAAACAAGCGGAAAGATTGGGCATAACAAGATTAGGCTTCGAACAAGATGACCTGTCATTTGCAACATATTCTGCTTATAAAAATGAAGTGAAATCTGAATTTGTCCCAGTTACAGGTGTAATCGAAAAGTTACGCTTGATTAAGTCGGAATCAGAGATTAAGATATTAAAGGAAGCTACGCAGATTGCGGACGCTGCTTTTACTCATATTCTTGATGTAATACGTCCTGGTATTACAGAGTTAGAAGTATCAAATGAACTTGAGTTTTTTATGAGAAAACAAGGAGCAATTTCATCATCCTTTGATATTATTGTTGCTTCAGGATATCGTTCAGCATTACCTCATGGAGTGGCAAGCGAAAAGGTAATTGAAACTGGCGAATTTGTTACACTTGACTTTGGTGCCTATTATAAAGGGTATTGCTCAGATATTACTCGTACTGTTGCTGTTGGGAAACCTAGTGATGAACTAAAGAAGATATATGATACAGTTCTTGAAGCTCAGTTACGTGGTATGGCTGGTATTAAACCAGGTATGACAGGTAAAGAAGCAGATGCGCTAACTCGTGATTACATTACTGAACAAGGATATGGCGAGTATTTTGGACATTCTACAGGTCACGGACTTGGAATGGAAGTTCATGAACAACCATCCTTATCAGTAAGATCAGATACGGTTCTTGAACCGGGGATGATTGTTACAGTTGAGCCAGGAATTTACATAGCTGGACTTGGTGGTGTGAGAATTGAAGACGATGCAGTTGTCACAAAGGATGGCAATGAATCTCTCTCATTCTCTTCTAAGGAATTAATTATATTGTAAGACATATGTTGTCGGATTTGATTAGGAGGAAGTAGTAATGATTTCAGTAAACGATTTTCGTACAGGATTAACAATTGAAGTAGACGGTGGAATTTGGAGAGTTATGGATTTCCAACACGTAAAACCTGGTAAAGGTGCTGCATTCGTTCGTTCAAAACTACGTAACTTACGTACAGGTGCAGTTCAGGAAAAAACATTCCGTGCTGGTGAGAAAGTAGCAAAAGCACAAATCGAAAACCGTAGAATGCAATACCTTTATGCAAATGGAGACCAACACGTATTCATGGACAATGAATCGTACGAGCAACTTGAACTTCCAGAATCTGCAATTGAGTATGAATTGAAATTCTTAAAAGAAAACATGGAAGTTCAAATCATGATGTTCCAAGCTGAAACACTTGGAGTTGAACTGCCAAATACAGTTGAACTTAAGGTTGTTGAAACTGAGCCAGGAATCAAAGGCGATACAGCTTCTGGTGGTACAAAGGCAGCAGTTCTTGAAACTGGTTTATCTGTACAAGTGCCATTCTTCATTAATGAAGGAGACGTACTAATCATCAATACAAATGAAGCTTCTTATGTATCACGTGCTTAATTAAATAGTTTAGGAGGCCCATCGAGTGCGATGGGTCTTTTTTGTTCGCCCAGCATGGGCGAACTCTAACGGGTGAAAGTCCCTAGTACGACCTGGTAGCGGTAAGTACATAGC
>NZ_JBFOKR010000036.1:0-16749 GCF_047246645.1 Ferdinandcohnia jepli | reverse complement strand
TAAATCCGAATTAAAAACCGTAAATTTCAATTAAAAATCATAAATCCAAATTAAAAATCGTAAATCCAAATTAAAAACCATAACTACTATACCTAAGAAGATTACAAGCCATTATCCAACAAACAAGCCCCATATCCAGCTAAAAATACGAAAAAACCACCAAGAAACCCAAAATAAACAGCTACTTTTCCTCAGAAACCTAAAGGTAACAACAAATAAAAGAATCTTCCTAGCACTTACCAAAAGCAAATCAATTTGCATAACTAGTAAAGAATATAGCTGGAATCTAATTTAGATAACCCTCTCTTTTACAATCATATCCATATACAAATGCCACTAAATCCACTTCAATAAGCCCAAAACCAAACGACTCATCCCTCATCTATCTTCTCTTTCAAAAACAAGTAGAGTAAATAGGGTACCTTATCAGCAGTTATTGATAGGAACTGTCTTATAAATGGATAATCATTGCTAGAATAGGAATGGAGAAGTTCACTCCACCATTCAGTTTCGTATCGAGAGATCATACTCAAGTTATATAGCAATAAGTAATGCACCATTACCTCTGGAAAAAAAGTTAGTAACTCACGCTCTCTTGGTAGATAGTAGCCATTTTCATATATATGAAATAAGAGTGGTGAGCATGAGAGGGGAAAGTTATGAGATTGATCTTTTATATGCAAAGTAATTGGTTGGCTTTCTAGTTGATTCTCCAATCCAGTAGTAGGCATTGTTTCATATGGGAACGTGGTTATTATATAATCGACAAACCGTCTGGATGTCATATGATATTCGTCTAAGATCTCAGTTGGAATCACTAACGTGTTATCTGTATTAAGTGGTGTTTGTATATATAATTTTTGTTGAAAGTGTAATTTAAATAAATTATGTAATTCAGGTATTCTTTTAAAAAGGTCTTCCATTGTAAATTTTTCACCTTCCATATGTTTTACTTGAAACATACGTTCAGAGAAATGAGTAAACAGTCCATTTTTTTGGACTTTAACTTCGTCATGGAAAAACTCATAGCTTTGTTTCTTTCTTTTCCTAGTGGATACCCCATGAGCAAGTACGGATGTTGATTCAGGATACTGGGGGTCGACTGTAAGTAAACATGCCTTTAAAAGTTGAACCATTCCATAGAACAATAAAACTGGTTTAATGGATAACGGCGCCTTCTCTGAAAGCTGAAAGTAATTTTGGCCATGCTCTAAATAATAGATAAATGGATAACAGTTTTCATAACTTTTCTTTTCAGCATCAGGAACCGATGCTTTTTTATAGCACTTGTATAGAAGTTGTTGAGTAGTATTTGCAGCATGAAGTGCATTGAATGATTGCCAAATAAAACGATAATCTAACAAAACATAACCCTCCAATAATATAGACATAAATAAAAGGCCAAAAATCTGAATTATTAAACATATCAAACCTTTCTTGACAGTATTTTGCCCAGTTGTTAATCTACTAATAATATTTTGCAATCGAAGGGGGAAATATTACATGTGGGAAACGAAGTTTGCTAAAGAAGGACTAACTTTTGATGATGTTTTATTAGTACCAGCGAAGTCGGAAGTATTACCGAAGGATGTAAATTTATCTGTAGCTCTAACAGAAACGCTTAAGTTAAATATCCCTATTATCAGTGCTGGAATGGATACAGTAACAGAGGCTGAAATGGCAATTGCAATGGCTCGCCAAGGGGGCCTTGGTGTCATTCATAAGAATATGTCGATCGAACAGCAGGCTGAGCAAGTAGATAAAGTAAAACGCTCTGAAAGTGGCGTTATTACAAACCCGTTTTATTTAACTCCTAACCATCAAGTATTTGATGCAGAACACTTAATGGGAAAATACCGTATATCAGGTGTTCCGATTGTTAATAATTCTGAAGAACAGAAATTAGTGGGAATTTTAACCAACCGTGACCTTCGTTTTATACAAGATTACTCCATTCAAATTTCAGATGTAATGACCAAGGAAAACTTAGTAACTGCCCCAGTGGGAACGACTCTCGATCAAGCTGAAAAGATTTTACAACAACATAAAATTGAAAAGCTGCCTCTAGTCGATGATGAAGGAGTTTTAAAAGGGTTAATTACAATTAAGGATATTGAAAAAGTAATTGAATTCCCTCATTCTGCAAAAGATGTACGTGGACGCTTATTAGTAGGAGCTGCTGTAGGCGTAACAAAAGATACAATGCTACGTATTGCTAAGCTTGTTGAAGCAGATGTTGATGCAATTGTAGTCGATACCGCACACGGGCACTCTGCTGGCGTGTTGGAGACTGTACGTGCCATTCGAGAACAATATCCAAACTTAAATATAATAGCTGGAAATGTTGCAACAGCAGAAGCTACACGCGATTTAATTGAAGCTGGTGCTAGTGTTGTAAAAGTAGGGATTGGACCTGGATCAATTTGTACCACACGTGTTGTTGCGGGTGTAGGTGTACCACAAATTACGGCCATCTATGACTGTGCAACAGAAGCAAGAAAGCACGGGGTATCAATTATAGCGGATGGTGGTATAAAATACTCAGGAGATATCGTGAAAGCATTGGCTTCTGGTGGTCATGCTGTTATGCTCGGTAGCTTATTAGCAGGTGTCTCTGAAAGCCCGGGAGAAACCGAGATATTCCAAGGACGCCGATTTAAGGTATATCGTGGAATGGGTTCTGTTGGGGCTATGGAAAAAGGAAGTAAAGACCGCTACTTCCAAGAAGATAATAAAAAGTTTGTACCAGAGGGTATTGAAGGACGCCTTCCATACAAAGGACCACTTACAGATACAATTTATCAGTTAGTTGGTGGAATTCGTTCGGGTATGGGGTATTGTGGTACAAAGGATTTAAATGAGTTAAGAGAAAACTCACAATTCATAAGAATGACAGGTGCAGGATTACGTGAAAGTCACCCGCATGATGTTCAAATTACAAAAGAATCACCAAATTATTCCACCCTATAAAGTAAAAATAAACCATTGGTAGGATTTTTATAAAGTGGTAGATAGAGTCATGTACTCTATCTATTTTTTTATTGGATGTTATGTTAAAATGGTTTTTGTGTGTATTACGAATTGGAGGTTTATGACGTGAAAAAACAAACACAAAAAAGATTGATTGTTAGTTTTATAGCCGTTTTTTTACTATCGTTATTTGTTAATCAAGTTAATATTGTAAAAGCAGAGTCTAGTGCTCTTGATATAAATGCTGGAAGTGCCATTTTAATTGATGCTGCCACTGGTAAGATTCTTTTTGAGAAAAATGCAGATCTTGCAGCACCAATTGCAAGTATGACAAAAATGATGACAGAATACCTTGTGCTTGAAGCAATTGATGAAGGACGCCTATCTTGGGAGCAAAAAACCCAGATTAGTGATTATGCATATGGGATATCTGCAAATAATAATTTTTCAGGAGTAGGACTACGATTAAATCATGACTACTCTGTAAGAGAATTATATGAAGCAATGGCAATTTACTCTGATAATGCTACTACTATCACACTTGCAGAGTTACTAGCAGGAAGTGAAGGTAACTTTGTTAAGATGATGAACGAAAAAGCAGCAGAATTAGGTTTGCCGAATTATGAGTTTGTAAATAGTTCAGGACTTTCTAATGAAATGCTAGGTGAAAACTATCCAGAAGGAACTAGCCCAGATGGAGATAATATGTTATCTGCTGAGTCTGTTGCGCTACTAGCGTACTCACTTATTCGTGACTATCCGGAAGTTTTAGATATTTCAAGTATTCCACAAATTAATTTCTATGGTGAAAAACTAAATAACTGGAACTGGATGCTAAAGCATGATCCAGCTGAATCTCCAAACTATGTACCATATTACTATGAAGGATTAGATGGTTTAAAAACAGGAATGACACCAGAAGCGGGTTATTGCTTTACCGGTACTGCGGAACGTAATGGTATGAGATTGATTTCAGTGGTTATGAATACTGCAAGTGAACCAGAACGTTTCAAGGAAACTAGAAAACTATTAGACTATGGTTTTAATAACTTTGAGCAAGTAGAGCTATTCCCTAAAGGGTACCAGTTAAAAGGGAATAAGACTTTAGAAGTTGTCAAAGGAAAAGAAAAAGAAGTAGAGATTGCTACGAATGCACCGATTACTATGTTAGTTAAAAAAGGTGAAAAGAAAGACGCATATAAAGCATCATACGTTTATGATGAGAAAGTCGTTTCAAAAGACAAACAGTTAACTGCACCATTTAAAAAAGGTGAAAAGGTTGGTTATATAACTATTTCATCAAAAGGTGAGGAAGATCTAGGATTTATTACTGATAACAAGTCAATCATGACAGATGTAGTAACTAAATCTGCCGTGGAAAAAACAAACTGGTTTGTATTAATGATGCGAGGAATTGGCGGATTCTTCGGAGATATTTGGTCTAGCGTAGCAGATACAGTTAAAGGCTGGTTCTAATAATAAACTCCCTTCAAATATGAAGGGGGTTTTTTCGTAGTTGGTCAGCTATTCTGACTTTTAAGACCTATTAACAAGGTAAAAATAGTAGGATTTCTATACAAAATACGATAAAATAATAGTTAGTCAATAATATTTTAGTATTTTAAAAATAGTTAATACATAAAGTATAGCTATCGTTGTGGCTTTCGTTATCATAAAGTAAAAAATATGATATGATAGAGCCTATAATAAAGGTATACATAGGAGGAATTGTAATGGCAAACACAGGTACTGAACGTGTTAAACGAGGAATGGCTGAAATGCAAAAGGGCGGCGTTATTATGGACGTAGTCAATGCAGAGCAAGCAAGAATTGCGGAAGAAGCTGGCGCTGTTGCAGTAATGGCATTAGAGCGTGTTCCTGCTGATATTCGTGCAGCGGGCGGTGTTGCTCGTATGGCAGATCCAACAATCGTTGAGGAAGTAATGAAGGCAGTTACAATTCCCGTTATGGCTAAAGCTCGAATTGGTCATATCGTTGAAGCAAGAGTATTAGAAGCATTAGGTGTTGATTATATTGACGAGAGTGAAGTTTTAACACCAGCTGATGAGGAATTCCATTTAAATAAGCGTGATTTTACAGTTCCATTTGTTTGTGGTTGCCGTGACCTTGGAGAGGCAACACGCCGTATTGCAGAAGGAGCATCTATGCTGCGTACAAAGGGTGAGCCTGGAACAGGTAATATTGTTGAAGCGGTTAGACATATGAGAAAAGTGAATGCCCAAATTCGTAAGGTTGTTAGTATGAGCGAAGACGAACTAATGACGGAAGCAAAAAATTTAGGGGCGCCATTTGAACTATTACTTCAAATAAAAAGAGAGGGACGTTTGCCTGTTGTAAACTTTGCTGCAGGTGGTGTTGCAACTCCAGCCGATGCAGCTTTAATGATGCAACTTGGAGCTGACGGAGTATTTGTAGGGTCAGGTATTTTCAAATCTGACAACCCTGCTAAATTTGCACGTGCAATTGTTGAAGCAACTACTCATTATGAAGATTATGAATTAATTGCAAAGCTTTCTAAAGGCTTAGGAAGTGCTATGAAAGGTATAGAAATTTCATCATTGTTACCAGAGCAACGTATGCAAGAAAGAGGCTGGTAAGGTAGAGGGTGTTTGTTATGGTTAAAATTGGTGTACTAGGTCTTCAAGGTGCTGTTAGAGAACATGTAAGGTCTATTGAGGCTTCAAATGCAGAAGCAGTTATCGTTAAAAAACCTGAGCAATTAGACGAAATTGATGGTTTGATTATACCAGGTGGTGAAAGTACAACAATGCGCCGCTTAATCGATAAATATTCTTTTATGGGGCCATTACGAAGTTTTGCAGAGCAAGGAAAACCGGTATTTGGTACATGTGCAGGATTAATTCTCCTAGCCAAACATATTGTCGACTATGATGAGCCACATTTAGGTCTAATGGATGTGACTGTTGAGAGGAACTCCTTTGGCCGCCAACGTGAAAGCTTTGAAGCGGAGCTACTTATACCAGGTATTGCAGAGGACTTTGTCGGTGTGTTCATCCGTGCTCCACATATTGTAGAGGCTGGGGAAAATGTTGAAGTTTTGGCTAAACATAATGGACGTATCGTTGCAGCTCGTGAAGGACAATTTTTAGGATGCTCATTCCATCCTGAGTTAACAGATGATCACCGCTTTACTGGTTATTTTGTTAAAATGGTAGAAGAGGCAAAAATGAAAAACCTTGCATAAAGACTTGCAACATGGTAAAACTTATAGTAAATTATGAGTACTAATTATGAATATAAGTAAATCTATGACAGGAAATAGTAGCTTGCGTTTTTTCTTAAGAGAGTCGGTGGCTGGTGTGAACCGATGTAAAAAGCTTGTGAATCCATCCTTGAGTAAAATACTGAAATTTATTCAGTAGGTATTTTCGGTAAATCCGTTATCTTTTTCAAGAGGAAGGTGCTTATTGCATCTTCAACTAGGGTGGTAACGCGGGTAACTCTCGTCCCTTTTTTAGGGGACGGGAGTTTTTTATATTTTTACTGTAATAAAACGTACATTTCTTGTCATGCTATTGATTTATTTTTACATACTACTTTTAGGAGGAATTTAACATGTTGGATATTAAGTATTTACGTAGTAATTTTGCTGATGTAAAGGAAAGACTACAGCATCGTGGAGAGGATTTAACGGATCTAGGGAGATTTGAGGAATTAGATCGCCAGCGTCGTGATCTCATTGCTAAATCAGAAGTTTTAAAAAGCAGAAGAAATGAAGTGTCTGGTGAAATTGCAATTTTAAAAAGAGAGAAAAAAGACGCTGACCATTTAATACTTGAAATGCGTCAAGTCGGAGATCAAATAAAGGAATTGGATAATGAGCTAAAGGGTGTTGAAGAAGTATTAGAAAACTTATTATTGTCTATTCCAAATATCCCTCATGAAAGTGTTCCGATTGGTGAGTCTGAGGATGATAACGTAGAAGTGAGAAAATGGGGAGAACTACCCAATTTTACCTTTGAACCTAAACCGCATTGGGATGTTGCTGATCAGTTAAATATATTGGATTTTGAAAGAGCTGGTAAAGTAACAGGTAGCCGATTTGTATTTTACAAAGGGTTAGGTGCCCGATTAGAAAGGGCATTATTTAACTTCATGCTTGATCTACATGTTGATGAACATGGCTATGAGGAGATCCTGCCTCCATATATGGTTAATCGTGCAAGTATGACAGGTACTGGACAGTTACCAAAGTTTGAAGAAGATGCTTTCCGAATTGAAAGTGAAGATTACTTCTTAATTCCGACAGCTGAAGTACCAGTAACAAACCTCCACAGAGATGAGATACTATCTGCTGAGGAACTACCTATCAATTATGCAGCGTTCAGTGCTTGTTTCCGTTCAGAAGCGGGTTCTGCTGGACGTGACACCAGGGGATTAATTCGTCAGCATCAATTTAATAAAGTAGAGTTAGTGAAATTTGTAAAACCTGAAGATTCATATGCAGAGCTTGAAAAACTGACTGGAAACGCAGAGAAGGTACTTCAATTATTGAATTTACCATATCGTGTATTAAGCATGTGTAGCGCAGACCTAGGATTTACTGCTGCTAAGAAATATGACATTGAGGTTTGGATTCCAAGCTACGGGACTTACAGAGAAATTTCTTCTTGTAGTAATTTTGAGGCATTTCAGGCACGTCGAGCAAATATCCGTTTCCGCCGAGATAGAGATGCTAAACCAGAACATGTTCATACGTTAAATGGGTCTGGACTGGCAATCGGGCGCACAGTGGCAGCCATCTTAGAAAATTATCAGCTAGAAGATGGTTCAGTTGTTATTCCAGAAGTTTTACGTCCTTATATGGGTAACAAGGAAGTTATTAGTCCTAAGTAATTCTTTATGGCCAAGATTTTCCACTAGTCTTGGCCAAAAAAAATTACAGATAGTGTTGACATTGGTTTTTGATTTATGATATATTAATCCTTGTCGATACGGAGGAATACCCAAGTCCGGCTGAAGGGATCGGTCTTGAAAACCGACAGGGGTGTTAAAGCCCGCGGGGGTTCGAATCCCTCTTCCTCCGCCATAATTCAAATATTGCGCATAAAATATTGGAGATAAACTCGCTACTTAGGTAGCGAGTTTTTTACTTTTTTATAAAGCCAATTGTATGTTTCATCAACCGTCGGGTAAGTTAAAAAGTAAAAAGGAATTGTCTGATGATTGGTTTATTACTGGCTGTATTTATTTTTAATTTCTTAGCATTTACGCGTACAAAAAGGTTTACGAAAAATCAAACGATACATATTTGGTTTTTTACAATTGCGTTTCAAACAATATTTGATATATTTGTCGAATTTAAGTTACATGGGTATTGGTATTTCTCAAAGGATCCCGATTGGCAAGGGTTAATTGCACATACTGTACTTTTACCTCCTGTAAATATGTTATTTTTAAATTGGTATCCATTTAAAGGGAAGTTTTTAAAGAAATTCATTTATGTAGGACTATGGACAGTTGGAATACTAATGTACGAGATGATTACGCTATTGCCTGAACCTTGGGGGTATTTTTATTACGGCTGGTGGACAATTTGGCATGCAGCAGTCATAGACCCGATATTGTTTTTGATCTTGCTTGTGTTTTATAACTGGATTGTTAAGGTTGAAAAAGAAGTTCAAACAAAATAAAAAACCCTTTAAGTCCAATACTTAAAGGGTTTTTGCTTAGCTTTTTAATAGTTCAGTTTGACGTAGAAAATGTGAGATTTTCTCGATAACAGGCTCAATTGACTGTTCATTTTCAACAATATCATAATCATTAATATTTAATCGAAGTACAGGACAAGCATTAAAATTATTAATCCATTTTTCATAGCGCTCATGCATTTCTTCCCAGTATGAGATTGGAGTTTGCTGTTCCATTGGTCTACCACGTTCTTGGATACGGCTTATGATGTCTTCTAAGCTACCTTCAAGGTATATAAGTAGGTTAGGATGTGGGAAATAAGGTGTCATTACCATAGCATCAAAAAGGTTTGTATACGTTTCATAGTCTACCGGTGCCATTGTACCTTTTTCATAATGCATTTTTGCAAAGATCCCTGTGTCTTCATAAATAGATCGGTCTTGAATGAACCCTCCACCATATTCAAAAATCTTCTTTTGCTCTTTAAAACGCTCAGCAAGGAAGTAGATTTGTAAGTGGAAGCTCCATCTTTTGAAATCAGCGTAAAAACTATCTAGATATGGGTTAGTATCTACCTTTTCAAAAGAAGTTCTAAACCCTAGTGCATTCGCTAATGCTTTTGTCATCGTTGATTTCCCAACCCCAACAGTTCCAGCAATTGTAATAACGGAGTTGCTAGGTATATCATATTTATTTCGCAAGTTCATTGTACGTAACTCCTTTTTCAAGAATAGTATCTTCTATTTTCTTTAGCATATATTCGAGATCATGTTGATTTTGTACGAAGTCAAGTTCATCTCCGTTAAAACGAATAACAGGAATGTCTGGGTATGACTTTTCAAATTGCGACATCGACTGTTCATAATCAAAACTTAATTGGCTTAGATATGCTGGGTCTATATTTTTCTCTATATCTCGCCCACGCATATTAATTCGATCTAATAATGTATCGAGACTCGCATGTAAATAGATAACCACATTCGGTACAGGCATATCCTCTGTTAAAATATCGTAAATTCGAAGATACTTCTGAAATTGATTTTGTTTGAGTGTTCTCTCTGCAAAAATTAAATTCTTTAATATATGATAATCTGCCACAACAGGTAGATTTTTTTCCAAATAAAATTGGTTAATATCTTCAAGTTGTTTATAGCGATTGCAAAGAAAGAACATCTCCGTTTGGAAGCTCCACTCTTCAATATTTGTATAAAATTTACCTAGAAAAGGATTTTCATCAACAATTTCACGTAATAAGGTAAATTGAAAGCGATCAGATATAGCCTTAGCGAGTGAGGTTTTACCAACTCCAATCGGACCCTCTACTGTAATAAAAGGTATCCTGGTGCTCATCTCGTTTCCCCCTTTAACATCCAAAAAATTAACAGATAAGCTTTATTTTATCACAGGAAGCAAGAAGATTGTTAGGTAATGTCGAAAAAACTTATTGGGAATGAATAACTATTTTTAAATGGCTAAAAAAACAAAAAAAGAACCCGTTTTATCGAGTTCTTTCTAGGTATTTATCTTTTTACTACATTGAAGTTATCGGTAATGAGAAGCCAGTTTTGTGGGAACGGAAGACCTAATTTCCAATAGCTTATTCCCCGTATATTTAATTCTTTAATTAAATCAAATTTTGCCTGGATACTTCTTGCATCCTCAAACCAAACTTTATGTTGTTTTCCGTCTGAATCTGTATAGTCAAAGTGTGGTGCCTGTGCTTTCGTATCGTATTGAATAGGAACATTATATTGCGCTGCAAGTTCGATCGCTCGTTGTGGACTCACGGCCTTTGCGTATTGTCCACCTTCAACAAATGGAAGAGTCCAATCGTATCCATATAAATTTTGTCCCATCATAATTTTATTGGAAGGCATTTCAGTTATTGCATATTCAAGAACCTCACGGACTGGTCCAATTGGTGAAACTGGCATTGCTGGACCTCCACTATAGCCCCACTCATAGGTCATAATAACAACAAAATCGACTATTTCCCCATGAGCCTTGTAATCATGTGCTTCATACCAGCGGCCTTTTTGTCCGGCACTTGTTTTGGGGGCGAGGGCTGTGGACACAAGCCAACCTTCTTGACTGAAACGCTGTTTAGCTTTTCGCAGAAATGCATTATAAGCTTCTCGATCTTCTGGACGTAAGTATTCCATATCAAAGTGAATGTCCCGGAATCCATATTTCTTTGCTGTTGTGACAATTGTATTTAATAATGTATTTTGTATATCTTCATTTGTTAGGACAATTCTGCCTAACTCATCACTAAATTGTCCTCCCTCTAAATTTGTAACTACCATCATTAACGTTACATTATTTGACTTTGTAATACTTGGAAAGTTATTTAACAGAGGTTCCTTTAATGTTCCATCTCTTTGAATTTGAAAACTAAAAGGAGCAAGATACGTTAAATAGGGAGCAGCTTCTCGAGTACTTCTTTCAATTGCGGGAGTTACAGTTTTTCCTAAAGGTTCTACATATGCATTAATTTCGCCATCTCTTTTTGGACGTTGGGGAATATAAAGTCGAAATCCTACTTGAAGTGGTCTTGTAGCAGGAATACCGTTTACCTGTGCAAGTTGTTGATAGTTAATACCAAATTTATTGGCAATAGACCAAAGACTATCTCCAGGTTGTACCCAATAGAACTGACCAACTATTGGAATGACAACTGCTTGCCCAACTACAAGTTTATTAGGGTTTGGAAGTTGATTTGCCCGTACAATTTCATCGACAGTGGTGCTGTACGCTTGAGCAATTCCAGTTAGGGATTGCCCTTGTTGTATAACATGAATTTGCATGTTTTACCTCCTCATTCTAAAATCTAAGTATCACCATTACTACTGTATGAGCGGATAAAGAACTTGTTGCTTGTTTAACTTTATTCAGTGAAATCACTTATAGGTAGTAAGTGTTAGTCACACAACTGGTAGGTGCCGTTATTAAGGATAAGTTGACAGATTTAATTAGGTAAAGCAAGGGAGTTTTTCTATGACGGATGAAGATTATATGAGATTAGCAATAGAGGAAGCCAAGAAAGCAGAAGCATTTGATGAGGTTCCAATAGGTGCTGTCATAGTGTTAGAAGATGAGATAATTGGTGCTGCGCATAATTTACGCGAGACAGAGCAGCGTTCAATTGCTCATGCTGAGCTTCTTGCCATTGACGAGGCGTGTAAGAAGATTGGGTCATGGAGGCTTGAAGAGGCAACTCTATACGTAACACTTGAACCTTGTCCAATGTGTGCAGGAGCCATTGTCTTATCAAGGGTAAAACGCGTAGTCTATGGGGCAGCAGATCCAAAAGGCGGTTGTGCAGGTACATTAATGAACCTATTACAAGAACATCGGTTCAATCATCAGACTGATGTTGTAGCAGGGGTTCTTGAGGAAGAATGTAGTTCATTGCTTAGTTCTTTCTTTAAAAAAATAAGAGAGCGTAAAAAAGCCAATAAACAGAAGGTTTAATAGGAACTTACAGAATCTTACAGTTGGTATTGATTGATTTTTTTGGACTAAGCATATATACTAAGGATGTGTCATTCAGATGACACCTAACAATTTGGTATCAATTTTGCCGTGCTAAGCGGGGAGGTAGCGGTGCCCTGTACTCGCAATCCGCTCTAGCGAGGCCGAATCCCTTCACAGAGGGTAGTTATTGTAGGGTCTGCCTCAAGTAAGTGGTGTTGACGTCTGGGTCCTACGCAATGGGAACCCACGAACCCTGTCAGGTCCGGAAGGAAGCAGCAGTAAGTGGATTCTCCCATGTGCCGTAGGGTTGCCTGGACCGAGCTAACTGCTTGAGTAACGCCTGGGGTAACTATTCGACGGAAGGTGCACGGCAGTTATACTACATAAATTAACTCACTCATTTAGGGTGAGTTTTTTTATGGTTAATAAACTTTATAATTTACAGTAATTATACTTTTTAAAAAGGTTTATTTACTTCTAGCTCCAGCGCCTAGCCCCTCGAGGTCGCTTCACCCCTCCTGCGGCGGCAACAGCCTCCTGCGGCGGCAACAGCCTCCTGCGGCGGCAACAGCCTCCTGCGGCGGCAACAGCCTCCTGCGGCGGCAACAGCCTCCTCGTCGGGGTTCCAGCGCTTGTCGGGGCTGTGCAAGGCGCTTGCGCTTTAGTTATTACCCAAAACACTTTGTACTGAATATTTACTTACTGTATAATAGAAAATGGACAACTAAAAGGAGGGGCAATTATCTTGGCATATCAAGCATTATATCGTGTTTTTAGACCACAAACATTTCAGGATGTTGTTGGACAAGAGCATATAACTAAAACTTTGCAGAATGCCCTACTCCAAGAAAAATTTTCGCATGCCTATCTTTTTTCTGGACCAAGAGGTACTGGAAAAACAAGTGCTGCGAAGATCTTTGCGAAAGCTGTCAATTGTGAGCGTTCACCTGTTTCGGAACCTTGTAATGAATGTGCATCTTGTAAGGGAATAACAGATGGCTCAATCTCTGATGTAATTGAAATTGATGCTGCTTCTAATAATGGCGTTGATGAAATAAGGGATATTAGAGATAAAGTAAAGTATGCTCCAAGTGCAGTTCGCTACAAAGTGTATATTATTGACGAAGTACATATGCTTTCTATTGGTGCTTTTAATGCATTATTGAAGACATTAGAAGAGCCTCCAAGACATGTTATCTTCATCTTAGCAACAACAGAGCCTCATAAGATTCCGTTAACTATCATTTCGAGATGTCAACGCTTTGATTTCAGACGAATTACGACCCAAGCGATTGTTGGAAGAATGAAAACAATAATTGGGGAACAAAGTGTTAATGTAGATGACCAGGCATTGTATGTTATCGCTAGAGCAGCAGAGGGTGGTATGCGTGATGCATTAAGCCTGTTAGATCAAGCTATCTCTTATAGCGACGATGAGGTTAAACTAGAAGATGTTTTAGTTATTACAGGTGCTGTTTCTCAGTCTTTCTTAACTAATTTGGTAAGGGCAATTCGAGACCGGGATGTTCAAAATGCTCTCAAAACGCTAGATGATATGATGGATCATGGTAAAGATCCAGTTCGTTTTATAGAAGATTTAATTTTCTATTACCGTGATATGCTTTTATATCAAACTGCTCCTCAACTTGAAGAGGTATTAGAACGGGTACTGGTTGATGAAGAGTTTACAGAACTTGCAACAAGCATTTCTAATAATGAAATATATGAAACAATTGATATTTTGAATTCATCACAACAAGAGATGAAGTGGACAAATCACCCTCGAATCTTTCTAGAGGTCGCGATTGTTAAATTAACTCAAATGGTTAAACAACAATCAGCAGAAGCATTGCCACAAATCGAAGGGTTATTGAATAAAATAAACCATCTCGAATCAGAATTACGTATTTTAAAAGAAAAAGGAATTGCGGCAAGACCTCAGGAGCCAACAGCAAGTTCTGAGAAACGTGCCCCAAAAACATCTAGAAATAATTATCGTACACCTGTAGGAAGAATCAATGAGATTTTAAAAAATGCAACCCGTCAAAACCTAGAAATACTTAAAGGTAAATGGGGAGAAATGCTTGAGCAATTAAGGAAGCAAAATAAAGTATCACACGCTGCCTTATTGGTTGATAGTGAACCAGTTGCGGCCTCCACGGATGCATTTGTTTTAAAGTTTAAATACGAGATTCATTGTAAAATGGCCGCAGAAAACATAGAAGTACGTGAAAATCTAGAAAATATATTAAGTACATTAACTGGTACACGATTTGAAATGATTGGTGTTCCAGATGATGATTGGGGTAAAATTAGGGAAGAGTTTTTACGTGGGCAACGTAGCGAAGAAGATACAAGGGCTGAGGAAGCAGAAGACCCTTTAATTGCAGAAGCAATGAAAATCGTCGGTGCAGAGCTCATTGAAATAAAAGAATAAATATATGGATATTAAAGGAGGCTATACACATGATGCGTGGTGGCGGAATGGGTAATATGCAAAAAATGATGAAACAAATGCAAAAAATGCAAAAGGATATGGCAAAAGCTCAAGAAGAATTAGCAGAAAAAATTGTTGAAGGTACTGCTGGCGGCGGTATGGTAACAGTTAAAGCTAACGGTCAAAAGGAAATTGTAGACGTAATTATTAAAGAAGAGGTAGTAGACCCTGAAGATATCGAAATGCTTCAAGATCTAGTACTCGCTGCAACAAATGATGCATTAAAGAAAATAGAAGATATGACCAATGAAACAATGGGTCAATTTACTAAAGGAATGAACTTACCGTTCTAAATAAGGTAAGAAATATGAGTATGTATGAGGGGAGCCTGAGTAAGGAAGGCTCCCTAGATATATCCGTACGAGAGATTCGAGTAAATCTAGGCGTGAATATACCAAAGTATATTTGCAGTATGGAAAGGAAACTAGACAGATATGCATTATCCTGAACCAATATCAAAGCTAATCGATAGCTTTATGAAATTGCCAGGTATCGGTCCTAAGACAGCCGTTCGTCTGGCTTTTTTTGTATTAAGCATGAAAGAAGACGTAGTATTAGACTTTGCTAAAGCACTTGTGAATGCCAAAAGAAATCTAACATATTGTTCCAACTGTGGTCATATAACAGATAAAGATCCTTGTTATATATGTGAAGATGACCGTAGAGATAAAACGATTATTTGTGTACTTCAAGATCCAAAAGATGTTATTGCAATGGAAAAGATGAAAGAATATAACGGACTGTACCATGTATTGCATGGTGCCATATCTCCAATGGACGGCATTGGCCCAGAAGATATCAAAATCCCAGAACTACTAAAAAGACTCCAAGATGATACTGTACAGGAAATAATTTTAGCGACTAATCCCAATATAGAGGGAGAAGCTACTGCTATGTACATATCTAGATTATTAAAACCAACTGGAATCCGCATCACAAGAATTGCACATGGATTACCTGTTGGAGGAGACTTGGAATACGCAGATGAAGTAACCTTATCGAAGGCTCTGGAAGGACGCCGCGAATTATAGTAGGAGGAGTTTTATGCTTTTTAAAAAGAAGGGTTGGCTTCGAAATGAATTCGACGATAAGCTATTAAGTCAACTGGAGACAACAAAGCAAGAATGGATGAGGCAGAAAAACCTAATCGAAAAAAGTGTTGAACCTTCTGATGATGTGCTAAATGAACTAAAAGTAGCTGAAACGAAATACTTCTTTCTATTAAAGGAAGCTAAAAATCGAAAAGTTTATTTGTAATCAGAACTCCTACAGAATTATTTCAGTAGGAGTTTATTTTTTATAATCACTAAATGAGGCCATTGTGAGTTCTTAATCCAATATAAACACATACAATAATAGTACAAGTTATAGACAAGGAGTGATTTCAATTGGAACCAATGGTCGTTATCTCGATATTAGGTGGATTAATTGTCCTCGTCCTATTAGTAGGCGCCCCATTAAAACCCATTCGTATAGTTGGACAAGTTTTTGTTAAAGTATTAATAGGCGCCTTATTTTTATTTTTCTTAAATGCATTTGGTGCATCGTTTGACCTACATGTCCCGATCAATCTTGTAACTTCTACAGTATCCGGGTTACTTGGTTTACCAGGTCTAGCAGCGCTTGTACTAATAGAATTATTTATAGTAGGATAAAACAAATGATTCTTTTCATTTGTTTTTTTGTGGCTTGCCCTTAATATCTTTAGTTAGTACTTCCTGGGCGGTAAAGGCTCGGTAAATCTCTATAATGTGGAACTATTGCTCAAACATTTAGTGGAAAAGTGCTTGTAGGTGATTAATTATTTATTGGGTTTGAAATTATTTTGGAATAATTTATTGACATTAAAATATACAGATGGTATATTAATAACTCACCGCAAGGAAGTAAGAATAAACAACAAAAGATATTTTAAAAAGTTGTTGACTTACACTTGTGATGATGTTATATTAATAAAGTCGCTTTTGAGAAGTGGCGAAAAAAGTTCTTTGAAAACTGAACACAATACAAGCGTCAACGTTTATTCAAGTAACAAACTATTGAGCAATCAATACTTTTCTTCGGAGAGTTTGATCCTGGCTCAGGATGAACGCTGGCGGCGTGCCTAATACATGCAAGTCGAGCGGATCTTT
>NZ_JBFOKR010000035.1:0-21349 GCF_047246645.1 Ferdinandcohnia jepli | reverse complement strand
GTGCAGTACAGGAATCATCTTTTACAGGTAGCCTAGGCCTTTTTTTAAAATGTCCTTTACAGAGGGTACACTTTAAACGAGACGATTTCTTTTTTATCTTCGTATTCTCAATCACCTGAAAGACCTAATACATAGTCTGTTACAGCTTTAATTTCTTCTTCAGACAATGTGCCTTCGAATCCTGGCATTGAGCCCTTTCCATTTTTAACTTGGTTAATGACTGCCTCTCTATCCCAATCAAGCCCTTGTAACTTTGGTCCATTATGACCGCCAGCACCTTCCGCGCCATGACAAGCCAGGCAATTATTTCCATATATCTTTAATCCTACATTTTCTGCAGAATCTTCTCCATGATTTTCATTAGTTCCCTTTTCTTTTTGATTTTCATCCTCATCTTTTATTGGTGAGATATTTATCTCTTCTTTTGGAATATCTTTAATAGCGCCATACTTACCTTCTAAAGAAAAAGTATATATCTTATCTCCATGGGTTGTCCCCGCAAGCGTGTTTCCTGCTGAAAAAATGGAAATGTACTGCTTTCCGTCTACCTCGTACGTAATTGGTGGTGCATTTGCACCAGCATCGGTCATAAATTCCCAAATTTGATCACCGTTTGTTGCATCGTACGCAATGATTCGACCATCATTGTGTCCAACAAATACTAAGTTTCCTTTAGTGGTTAAGATTCCACTATAAGCTATCGTATCCCAATTCTTTTGCCAAACGATTTTATTTGTTTTGATATCAAGAGCTGTAACTGTCCCACGACTTGGTGAGTCTTGAACTGGCTGCCATACACTTCCTATCCACTCTTTTCCTTCTTCATATCTTTCTTCTTCTTCTTCTCCGTAATGGGCATACGCAAAATAATTGTCATTCCCTAAAACATAATACAACTCAGTATTTGGATTATAAGCAGATGGCGGCCAATTAGCCCCTCCCTGTGGAGACGGTTTTAGCGTAACTGGTTCATCCCAAAATGGTGTGAAAATACCTCCATATTTACCTGCAAAATCCTTTGGTAAATCTCGTTTTACGTCTTCCTCTGTAATCGTTTGTGGAACAAATGCGTCTCCCACTGGAAATGGTTGTGTTGGAGACGTTTTTTGATTTTCATTTTGTGGGACTGGTTTTTCCTCTATTCCAATTAATGGCTCACCATTTGTTCGATCTAATATATAAACCCATCCGGTCTTCCCAGCCTGGGCAATCCCTTTTCTCATTTTCCCATTAATTTCTACATCAAATAATATACAAGGATTGGCTGGGTCCATATCCCAAATATCGTGGTGTACCTCCTGAAAATGCCATTTATACTCGCCGGTATTAGCATCTAAGGCAAGAATGGAATCTGAAAATAGATTATCTCCTTCCCTATTACTACCGTCTAAGTCCGGAGAGGTATTACCAGTTGAAAAATAAATGAGACCTAATTCCGGATCAATTGCCGGTGTTTGCCATACAGGTGCCCCACCATTCATCCAATTCTTGTTATCTTTAGGCCATGTTTCACTTCCTTTTTCCCCTGGTTCAGGCAATGTATAGGATTTCCAAATTTGGCTTCCTTCTTCTGAATCATACGCTGCCATATACCCTCTTATCCCATATTCTCCACCAGCAACACCGGTATAAACTTTTCCATCATAATATAGGGGAGCACTCGTGATGGTATACCCCTTCTCCCATTTGTCAACCTCTGTCTCCCATAGTAATTCACCCGTTTTTTGATCTAGTGCAACAAGCCGAGCATCCAGGAGCCCAACAAATACCTTCCCATCACCTAACGCAACTCCACGACTAATCCATCCGCAACAAACCGTGTCTAAATCGCTCGGCAAGGTAGGTTTATACTCCCAAATCATCTCACCTGTTTTTGCATCTAGTGCTTGTACTTCGTCAGCACCTGTGATGGTGAACATAACACCTTCATAAACAATTGGTGTTGCTTCGCCTGAATACTTAAAGTCAAGACCCGAACCCAGACTTGTTACCCACTCCGCTTTTAAATTTTTCACATTGGAAGTATTAATCTCATCTAAAGGAGAATAACGACCATTTCGTATATCCCCGCCATTTGTTAACCAGTTCCCTGATGGGGGCGTGCTTAATTCCTCTGCAGTAAATTTTGGGGCAACTTTTCCCTTATATTCTAAATGCTGAAATGAGCGATGCCCTGTAGTATCCTGCTTACTCTCATCAACCTCTTTTGGGCCTTCTTCAACAGTTGGCTCCTTTGCTTTTTCAGACCAATCTACTGTAGCAGCAAATACTCCGCCAGCTACAAGTAGTAATAAAGCTATAATTATCCATCCACCTTTGTTCATCTTATTCTGCTCCTTTCTAGATGTATCCGAGATGAGTTTATTTACCGTATTTTGCCCTGAGATGGATAAATTAGTCTTGATTCTTGGAAAACTTTTATTACTTAACTTTGCCCCACAAGGGAAAGAAAACATCATGCACTAAGAGAATACAAAGTATTTCCAATACTAAAAAGGAGAGGCATCAGCCTCTCCAAACACCTTACATTGATTCCCTTGCAAGTCGTATCGTTACTTGTTGTTTTTCTCCATTACGGTAGAAGGTAACCTCCATCGAGTCCCCTATTGATTTCTCATTATACAGATGCTTCCTTAATTCAATCACTGAGCTGATTTTTACTCCGTCCATTTCAACAATAACATCCAGCTCCATGAGACCCGCCTGATCAGCAGGTGTATTTGGGACTACCTCTAATACGGCTACACCCTCTGTTACATCATTCGGTAAATGAAGTGTCTGCTGTCGATGGTAAGAAGATATTTCACTAATGGCTTTAAGTTGTCCTACTCCCATAAATGGTCGTCTAACTTCACCAAATGCCTCAAGATCCTCAATAATTGGCTTAGCACTAGTGATTGGAATGGATAATCCGATTCCCTCAACTGCTTCTTGCGCTATTTTCATGGAATTAATTCCAATGACTTCTCCATTTATGTTTACAAGTGCTCCTCCACTATTACCAGGGTTAATAGCTGCATCAGTCTGCATAACATCAGCATTCCAATCAGGTACACCATCCTGGTTAATATCCACTGGTATTGTTCGGTTAAGCCCAGAAATAATCCCTTGTGTAACTGAACCGGAAAACTCCAAGCCCAACGGATTTCCAATCGCAATGACTGGTTCTCCTAAATTAATATTATCAGAATTACCGAACTCAGCTACCTTTGTTACATGACTTCCATCTATTTCGAGGACTGCTAAGTCTGTCCAAATATCACTGCCTAGTAGCCTTGCCTTTACACGGGTTCCATCACTCAAACTCACTTCAAGGTCTGAAGCTCCTTCTATTACATGGTGATTTGTAACAATAAATGCTTTTCCATCTGCTTTTTTATAAACAACACCTGAACCTGTACCAGCCTCAGCTGATTCCTCTGCCCAGAAATTTGATTGTTGAAGGTTTACTATACCAACTACCGCCTCACTTACCTTCGTAACAGCAGTCGTAATTTCAGAAGTAATAGAAACAGCAATATTCCTAGTCTCTCCAGGCTCAGTCGGTTGTTTTTCTTCTACATCATCAAGGCCATTTACTTCCTCTCCCACTAAATTCATGTCATACGGAAGAATATCAAACTTCGAGAGTGCAGGTAATGAAATGATAAGCAAAAATGCACCCAATATAGCTCCAACTAAAGCAGACAAAAACCATCCCCCTCGGTTTCCTTTCTGCTTACTTCTCTGATTTACATAATCCTGATCATAATACCCCATAAAGACGACTCCTCTCAAACTGAAAGAATACTTATTATTATTTGTTTATACCTGCATTATATCCATAATTTAACTAGTTGAATGAAAAAAAGCCCATTTGACATGAAAAATCATCAAATGAACTTTACTGTTATTTATTTATACATATGCTAGTTTAGTTGGAATTTTAGGATCGGTATCATATAAGTCAAATTGCTCTCCAACAACATACCCCTTACTTTCGAGTGTTTGCTTTACTGACATTCTTGCCAGTTCCTTTAAATTATTGTCCTTACTTAAGTGAGCAAGGTAAATTCGTTTTGTTTTGTCACCAATCACATCACACATTGCTAATGCTGCATCTTCATTTGAGACATGCCCTACATCACTTAGAATTCTCCGCTTTATGCTCCATGGGTAATGTCCCATTTGAAGCATTGATACGTCATGATTGCTCTCAAATATATAGGCATCAGCATTTTCAATAGTTCCCTTCATTCGGTCACTCACATAGCCGGTATCAGTTATTAATACGACCTTTTTATTGTCATGGTGGAAGGAATAAAACATCGGCTCAGCAGCATCATGTGAAACGCCAAATGATTCAACGTCCATATTGCCAAAAGTTTGTACGGTTCCCATGTTAAAAGTAAACTTTTGGTCAACTGGAATCTCACCAATATTCTTTTCCATTGCTTGCCAGGTTTTTTCATTCGCATAAATGGGAAGTTTATATTTTCTAGCAATAACACCTAAACCCTTAATATGATCACTATGCTCATGTGTAACCAAAATTCCAGAAAGATTCTTCATATTTCGATCTATTTCTTTAAATAATTGTTCTAGTTGTTTACCACTTAAGCCAGCATCTACAAGCAAAGAATTCTTGTCTGTTCCAACGTAGAACGCATTCCCCGTGCTTCCACTAGCAAGGACACTAAAATGCAAGCTCATTTAAATTCACTCCGTCTTTTTTATAATTCGACCTTCGATTGCATTCACAAACAGGTCTGTTTTACCATCAATAACTATATGCCAAGTCGGTGCTAAAATTTGTGATTCTGAAAATGGAAATAAAGGATAATAACCTATCTCCATCTTTGTTACTTCACTACCTGGTGTTAAATGCTTATTGTTAAAAAGTATTTCTAAAGTATCAGTCGGTGTAATTAACTCCTCTACTTCATGCTCTTCTATTTCAGGTATAAGTGTCTGCTGATATGAGACCACTTCATCATTCTCATTTAGATTGAGGATAAGTAATCCACTTATGTTTGCTTGATTGAAAAAAATTTGACCTTTATAATGCTGAAATAACACAACCGAATTTGCCTCTTCATCTACGTCCCAGACGACATATGAATTACCTTCGATGATATTCTCTTTTACAAATTGGGTAATCGTTTCATCTATCAGTGCAAGCTTGATAGGTTCCTTAAAAATACCTTTTAAAATTCCAGGACTATCAAGGCTGACTTCCTGATTTTTAAGGTCCTTAACATCCTCTTCAGTAAATATCTTCATTTTACCACTGATAAGACTACCCTCTTTAGGTTCCTTTGGAAGTGTAGTGAACGTAATCTCCTCTGATGCAAACATTTCCTCGATACTTGCTTCCGCGAGTGTTTCTAGCTGACTACCATCCTTTTTTTGAGCAAGCTGAAAACCTAGAAACAGATTTAAAATCAGGAAGGTAATAATAAAAAGGGTTTTGGTTTTACTCCAATCCATCTTCCTTCCCTCCTGCACCGTCTTCTTTAAATTCAAGCTTCATCCAAGTTCCATTATACCGATAACACCAGATTGGTTGTAGTGTAACTAACTGGGAATTATCTTGAAATTCCCTACTTTCTTTATTCAATGAACTATCCTGATACTCTTGAAGTTCATAACCTATTGTTACATATTCTAGTTTTTCTGGTTCAAAATTTGGGAGCTTTTTTATCTCCTCAATAACAGCATTACCACTTAGTAATACCGTATCAATCCTTTTAAATGGTATTTCTAAACTGAGTGTCGGATGAACATATTCGACAATTTCATTGTTATCCCATTGCTGGATAATTTCGGACTGGCCTTGTTTATTAAACACAGGATAATTTTCTTCAAATAAGCGAAATAATGTATTTTGATTATTTTGATCCCATTCAAAAAAACGGAAATTACTAGTCCAGCCAACATGTCCATTAATATAATCGATACTTGTTGTTATTAAATCTGTTGTACGACCTTTTTCTTGACCTATTCTTAGTGTGTTTATAAATTCGATGTAATTTTTATCGTCATAAACACGTAATAGCCTTGAGCCATCTGTATGTACTTCACCTGACGTTAGATCATCTTTTTTTACACGTGTTGGATCTGGGAATAGACGGTCAATAAAAGTTTCAATTTCAATTGTGTCTATAAAGTAATCAACACGTTTTGTCTTAGTAGAGTCTTTTGGTAGAAATACTGAGTATGTCTCCGTAATTTGTTGTTCTTGTTGCTCAGGATAGCGGATAGCAAGTGGATAATAGTTTCGTTCGAAATCTGTAATGAATTTACTATCTACTTTTGCTTCATAAACCATTTGATCCTGGTTTGAGACAAAATAAATGGTACCTTCTCCATGATCCTCTGAATAAACATTAATTACGATCCGGTCAAAAGAAAGGGTTGAATGTTCAGTATCATTTATGTTCATAAATGTTTTAAATATTTGTAATGGGATTGTATCAAAAAATTGTATCTCAACATGACCATTTTTTTTAAGGAAGGACAAGTATTCCGACTTTACGAAGGATGAAGAGATATTCTTCAACTCTCTTATGTCCCATGTTTTAACGTATTTCATAATCTTATTAATTTCGGATTCATCATAGGTCCCAAAATGCTGTTCATTCATATGGAAGAGAATTTTACTCGGTTTTATTAAGCTAGCCGTTTCTTTTGGATCATTTATTATAATTTCTTCCACTAGGTCGTCTGTCTTATCAGCGTACTGGGGTTGGTACGTCCACAAACTCCATGTAAGTATAATACTTGTAAATACCAAGATGATTAATATTAGCGTTTTAACTGATTCATACTTCATCCCAATCATCCTCTAGTCCATCTTGGTCTCCAGTGATAGGGAGTGTAAAAAACACAGTAGTTCCTACTCCTTCCTCACTTGCTGCCCAAATCTCCCCACCATGGGCAACGACCATTTCTTTAGCAATTGCTAACCCTAAGCCCGTTCCACCAAGTTTTCTAGTACGAGCCTTATCTACTCTATAAAAACGATCAAATATCTTAGTAATGTTCTCTTTGGGAATTCCTACCCCTTGGTCGCTTACTTTAACCTCAATCTTTCCTTCAAGTTCCTTTACCTCAAATGTAATGGTGCCACCTTCAGGAGAATACTTCAGTGCATTTGAAATGATATTATCTAAAACCTGGGTGATCTTATCTTGATCCATTTCCAAATAAATAGTTTTTTCCGGTAGATTCCTAATAAATGTTACATGCTGTTCCTTTGTCATCTCGAAACGGTCGATAATTCGGTGAAAATAAGCCGTGAAATTAATTATTTCCTTTGAAAAACGGTAATCAGAACTATCTAGCTTAGAAAGCTGTAATAGATCATTAACTAACCGTATCATACGCTCTGTTTCTGTTTGGGTAACATCTAGAAATTGAGGAGCTATTTTTTCATCTTGCCAAGCACCGTCTGCTAGGGCTTCGAGATAGCTTCTCATCGTTGTTAATGGAGTTCGAAGTTCATGTGAGACATTTGCTACAAATTCTCTACGTTCTTGTTCAATTTTTTGTTCTTCGGTAACGTCATACAAAACGGCAATAATACCATTAACAAAGCCTGTTTCTTTTTGGATAACTGAAAAACTAACTTTGATAATATATTGCTTCTTACTAGTACTGAAATCTAAAATCTCGGTATCAATATCATGAACAAGTTGTTCAAAGGTATATTGATTATCTAATCCAAGAGTCGATACGATAGATTGATTTAACACCGTTTCACGTGAAACATCTAGCATGTTTGCCGCAGGCTCATTTATTAAAATAATGTTACCTCTTCTATCTGTTGCAATTACACCATCTGTCATATGAGCTAATACAGAGGCTAGTTTTTTCCGTTCACCTTCTGTAGTCGCTTGGGCGTCTTGTATCTTATTTGATAGATTATTAAATGTAATTGCCAGTTGGCCAATTTCATCATGCCCATATACTTTAACCTTTTTAGAAAAATTTCCTTTTCCAAGTTCCACAACATGCTTTCTCATTGCGGAAATCGGTCTTGTAATCGTTTGAGCTACAAAGATTCCAAGTATAGCTGTTATCGCCATTGCAATAACTGTACCCGTTACAAAAATATCATTTATATCTTTGATATCGTCATACACATTCTCTAATTTTGCTTCTAAGTAAATAGCCCCTACAATGTCTCCGTTGGATTGAATTGGAGTGGAGGAAATATACATACGTTCATAAGTCTTATCGTCTAATTGGACATCATCTGGACTATCGCCTACAAGCAACGTGCGCTTAACTAAATCCTGGTCCGTTTTCCTGCCAATAAAACCTTGATTATTCGGGTCTGAGCTACCAATCACTCTACTTTTATTATCAATAACTCTTATTTCTCCAATATCCTCTGATTCATAGTCTTGAAGAATAACGCGTATATCATTTTCTAATGTTTTGGGGTCTTCTCTTTCTTTAACCATTTCTTGCTCAATACTGAACGAGAGCATTTTTACCCGCTCATTCAGTGATATCTTAAAGTTTTCTACAAGACGAAGCTCTAATCGATTAATAAAATATACACCAATAATCTGCATAGCAAGTAGGATTAAGAGTACATAAATTAGAGCAAATTTAAAATGTATCGAACGGAAAAATCCTAATTTGTTCATTTTGGTGTTTACTCCTGATCAGGGTTCCGTAAATAGTAGCCAACTCCACGTCTTGTTACAATCCACGTTGGATGACTCGGACTATCTTCAATTTTTTCTCGTAGTCGACGAACTGTAACATCAACTGTACGAACATCCCCAAAATAATCATAGCCCCATACAGTTTGTAGAAGATGCTCCCTTGTCATTACTTGCCCGAGATGTTTTGCTAGATAATGTAATAATTCAAATTCTCTATGAGTTAATTCAATCGTTTCCCCTCGTTTACTAACTACATAGGCATCAGGGTGAATAACTAGTGACCCAACAGCAATTTCATTGGATGTATCTTGAGCAGCAACCTCAGAAATTTGTTGATGTCTACGAAGGTTCGCTTTTACACGTGCAAGTAGCTCTCTCGTACTAAATGGCTTTGTAACATAATCATCAGCACCTAATTCAAGTCCCAGTACTTTATCAATTTCTGAGTCCTTAGCTGTTAGCATGACAATAGGCATATCGTACTTTTTTCGAACTTCTCTACATACCTCCATACCATCTTTATATGGCAGCATAATATCAAGTAGGATTAGGTCTGGAGTAACTTCCTCGACTTTTTCCAATGCAGCCTGCCCATCATATGCACAAACAACCTTGTATCCTTCCTTTTCAAGATTAAACTGTAATATATCCGCAATTGGTTTCTCATCATCCACAACAAGGATTACTTTCTCCATCATTTTGTCTCCTTCACTTTAAATTAATAGTACGTTGATGTTTCTTTTTAAGGTATCTTTCAACTTTATCAATTTTCTTGTATTTCATTAGTAAAATTATTTACTGTTATTTTGTTCCTTTACCTTTAACTTTAACAAAAATAAGCACATTTTACATTAATACTTCGCGGAGGTATTCATTAATACTGCTTATGGCTCACTTAATTTCAACAAATTACCTATTGTCATAATTCTATATATCTATTAAAAAAACCTCCAGCTAAATGCTAGAGGTTATCCTATTAATGATTATTGTAAATAGTTCATCGGGTTTTGAAGAGCCCCATTTTTGTATACTTCAAAATGCAAGTGAGTTCCAGTTGAATTACCTGTAGAACCCATTACACCAATTTGCTGGCCCTTTGTAACGGTTTGTCCTACTCTTACATTAATTGAAGATAAATGAGCATATAAAGTAGTAATTCCATTATTATGGTTAATAACCACTTTATTACCAAAACTACCGGAGTATCCAGCTTCTACAACTGTTCCATTATCAGCAGCTTTGATTGTATAGTTACTTGGTCTTGCGATATCGATTCCTTTATGAAGTCTGCCCCATCTATAACCCACATGACTTGAAATATAACCGCCAACTGCTGGCCATGCTAGTGAGCCTGTTCCTCTTGAAGGTACAACCTTTGTTCCTTTTTCAACAATATGTGTTGTCGGTTCAACAGTAATTTCTTCACCAAGCTTTGTCGAAGTAGTGATTTGCCCATTTACTATTTCTGATTCAATATGGACAACTTTTTCTCCGTCTTTACCTTGTTGAGTTACCTTACTATCACCTTTATACATAGAGGAATTTTCATTTACTTTCGTTTCATAAGAAATTGTTTCAACCTTACTTTGTTCCATTTTAACTTTAACAGTTAAAAGTGGCTTATAAGCTGTTACGTTTAGCTCTTGTCCAATTTGAAGGTAGGATTCCTCATCCATTCCTGGATTTAAATCTAAAAGTTGAGCAATCTTTAAATCATGTGCTTCAGCAATAGATCCAAGGACATCGCCTTCTTTAACTGCATATTTTTGTTCTTCCAAAGTCCCCTTAACAAGCAATTCAGCTGTATCTTCAGGAGTGTGAACCTGCTCTGGAGAAATTTTTTCTTCAG
The DNA here is from genome assembly GCF_047246645.1 of Ferdinandcohnia jepli. Classification (NCBI taxonomy): domain Bacteria; kingdom Bacillati; phylum Bacillota; class Bacilli; order Caryophanales; family Bacillaceae; genus Ferdinandcohnia; species Ferdinandcohnia jepli. The sequence continues at coordinate 10,840 of NZ_JBFOKR010000035.1, read as the reverse complement.
ATAGTGAAACATTTTCTACAAACGATACGTCTAATAAACGAGAAGAACCTTTTGATAAAGGTGGAAGAGGCGTATCAATATTTTCTCTTGTTTCAAGGTCAGCTAAATCTTCTGGTTTAACATACTTTAATTTAAGCTGCTTTAAGGCTTCCTCTGCTTCTTCTTTACTGTTTAGGTAAGCAATAGGTTGACCTTCAATTGTAATTGCAGTAGCTTTTGCAACTACTTCAAGATCTTTTTTAAGTGTATTTACCGTTGAAGAATTGCTAACACTTGGTCTAAATGCATGCTCTTCAATAATAGAAACACTATTAGCAGAGAGTGTAAGCCCTGCAAATTTCTCTTGTACCGACTCTATTTTACTATCAATCACTTTATCTACTAAATCACGATTATCAACTGTTCCAATTCTTTCACCGTCTATGTATACATGATACACTTGCTGAATACTAGAATTCGCTGATACTGTTCCAAACATTAATGTGGAAACTGCAATAGATGTTATAGCTACTCTCTTAAAAAGAGTTTTATACTTATTCTTGGTTGGTGTTTTTATTAAATTGTTCTGATCTAACACGGTCTTTCCTCCTAAAAAGGTTACTTGTCCGACACATTTAAATGCGTTCATCTCACCCTGTGAGTGAAAGATATAACTCCTCAGTATAGTTGTCCATACTACCTGACTTAAGTTACTTCCTCCGGCGAATGCCTCAGAATTCTATCATTCGATAAAAATCTGGGTACAAATACGCTTGGCGTATTATTCTTCGACAATTCTCTCTATTTTACACTCTATTAATTTACCATAGATTATAAAAAAATGTATATAAGTTTCCATAATGTAATATAAATGTAGCATTACTGTCATTTTTTTACAAAAGAATTGTAAAATTTTGAAAAAAACATATGACTTTGTAACGAAAGATGCGTACATATTTTCGGTTATTCTGTCGTTTATTTCATTCTAAAGTCACTTTTGTTTTTTTATGGCTAGATAGAAGGACTCATAATAAAAATATGGGTTATTCTTCTAGTCTTCCTTCTTCTCTAATACTCTATGAATGGTTATTTGCTGAATAATAAAAAGCAAATGGTACGTAACTCCTCGAAAGTGCAATGCATTTTCTTCGTGCGATGCTTATGTTGCCGGAGCCTTCCTTGTCCTGTGCAAGCCAGGTGATACGCCGCAGGAGCGGAAATAACCAAAATTAATACCTTGTGTTCGTAAAATAAAACCGCATATAGCCATAAGTAGAAAGAGCCAAAATAAAAGACATAGTTGGATCCCAACTATGCCTTTTACTATTTAAGCATAAACACTGCGTACAATATTTGTTTGTTTACGATCTGGTCCTACAGAAAACACGGATAAAGGAATACCTGTTAACTGTGAAATACGCTCTATATAATGGCGTGCATTTGTTGGGAGTTCAGCTAGGTTTTTCACACCTGTAATATCCTCTGTCCAACCAGGTAGCTCTTCATATACTGGCTCACATTCAGCAAGTATCTTTAAACTCGCTGGGAATTCTTGAATGACTTCCCCTTTATATTGATATGCTACACAGATTTTTAATGTTTCAATTCCTGTTAATACATCAATGGAATTTAGAGATAAATCGGTAATCCCACTCACTCTGCGTGCATGTCGCACAACAACACTATCGAACCAACCAACACGACGTGGTCTGCCAGTTGTTGTTCCGTATTCACGTCCTACTTCTCTAATTTGGTTGCCTATTTCATTTGTAAGTTCCGTTGGAAATGGTCCATCCCCAACACGAGTTGTATAAGCTTTTGAAACACCTACTACATGATTTATTTTTGTCGGACCTACTCCTGATCCAATTGTAACGCCACCTGCAACCGGGTTTGACGAAGTAACAAATGGGTATGTACCTTGGTCAATATCAAGCATAACACCTTGTGCGCCTTCGAATAAAACACGACGTCCCTCATCAAGTGCATCATTTAATACTACAGAAGTATCACACACATATTTTGCAAATTGTTGGCCATATTCATAATATTCATCTAAGATTTCTTCTTTCGTAAACCCTGCTACTTCATATACCTTTTCAAGAAGTCGGTTTTTCTCCGCTAAGTTCTGAGTTAGCTTCGCTTCAAATACTTCTTTATCAAGTAGATCAGCAATTCGAATGCCCACTCTTGCTGCCTTATCCATATAAGCAGGACCGATCCCTTTTTTCGTTGTTCCTATCTTATTTGCACCTTTTCGTTCTTCTTCAACTTCATCAAGTTTTAGATGATACGGCAGTATTACATGAGCACGATTACTAATTCGTAAATTATCAGTACTTACTCCTTTATCATGAAGATAAGCTAACTCTGTTACTAACGCTTTTGGATCAACAACCATACCGTTCCCAATCACACAAACTTTATCGGAATAAAAAATACCTGATGGAATTAAATGCAGCTTATATGTTTCACCATTAAATACAATTGTATGACCTGCATTGTTTCCACCTTGATATCTAGCAATAACCTCTGCATTTTCTGAAAGGAAGTCGGTAATTTTCCCTTTTCCCTCATCTCCCCATTGAGTTCCAACTACTACTACTGATGACATTTCAATGCACCTCCAGGGTATTTATGTATCAATATTTCAATCAATTCACATATCAAACAAGATAATTCTACCAACTTACGTTTACATAGTCAACAAAACACGAACATTAAAATATAAAGTTTATCTATTTGTTCGGTTTAAGTTAGTGAGATTATATAAAAAAAAGAGTAGCTGTGCTACTCGTCATTTTACCCAATTCTGTAGTTATCTATGTTACCTGTTACGCACCCGGTGGCATTCCTGTATCATCAAACCTTCGTTCAAGATTTACGAATTTATTATATTCTTTAACAAATGCAAGCGAAACTGTTCCTACAGGACCGTTACGCTGTTTTGCAATTATGATTTCGATGATGTTTTTATTCTCAGATTCCTTATCATAGTAATCATCACGATACAAGAATGCTACAATATCAGCATCCTGCTCGATACTTCCCGATTCACGAATATCAGACATCATTGGACGTTTATCTTGACGTTGCTCTACTCCACGAGAAAGCTGAGAAAGTGCAATTACTGGAACTTTTAATTCACGGGCTAATGCCTTTAATGAACGAGAGATTTCCGAAACCTCTTGTTGGCGGTTCTCGCCACTTCTACCGTCACCTTGAATTAACTGTAGGTAATCAATTAGAATCATTCCTAATCCAACTTCTTGTTTAAGTCTACGGCATTTAGAACGAATTTCACCTATCCGAACCCCAGGTGTATCATCGATATATATACCAGAATTAGATAAGCTTCCCATCGCCATTGTTAGCTTGCTCCAGTCCTCTGGTGTTAATGAACCTGTACGTAGGTTTTGTGCATTAATATTCCCTTCCGCACACAGCATCCTCATTACAAGCTGTTCTGCACCCATCTCTAGACTAAAAATCGCAACATTTTCATCTGTCTTGGTTGCTACGTTCTGTGCGATATTAAGTGCAAATGCAGTCTTACCAACAGATGGACGAGCACCAACAATGATTAAATCATTTCGCTGGAATCCTGCAGTCATACGGTCAAGCTCTGCGAACCCTGTTGGTATACCGGTTATATCACCAACACGGTTATGAAGAGTTTCTATATTATCATACGTTTGTACAAGAACATCCTTAATATTTTGGAATGCGCCAGCGTTTTTACGGTTGGCGACCTCCATAATATTTTTTTCTGCCTCACTTAAGAGAGCTTCTACTTCATCTTCCCGTGAATAACCATCCGTCGCAATCGTTGTTGCAGTACGAATAAGACGGCGCAGAATGGACTTCTCTTCGATGATTTTTGCATAATACTCTATGTTTGCAGCAGTTGGGACAGAATTTGCTAAATCACTTAAATAAGAAACTCCGCCAACTTCCTCCAGAATTTTTGCATCAGCTAACTCAGAAGTAACTGTTACAAGGTCAACCGGTTCACCTTTATCATTAAGCGTAAGCATTGCGTTAAAAATCTTTTGATGTGCTACTCGATAAAAGTCTTCTGGAATTAGTAGCTCTGAAGCTAGAGTTAATGAGCTAGGTTCAAGAAAAATTGCTCCCAAAACAGCCTGCTCTGCTTCAATATTTTGCGGAGGAATACGGTCAGCAAAAATATCACTCATATATTCTCCACTCCCTTTTTAATCAGTAAAGTTATTCTATCTATTAATCTATTATATCTATCTTCACATAATTTCCAATATAAAAACACTAAGAACATATACGACCGGAATGTAACTCATTTTAGTTGTATTTTTCAATTATTAAATGTAAGTAAAAGCAAAAAATGTGATCTTGTACTAATACAAAACCACATTCTCATTCTACCTTTTTCATATATTTTTTCAATGGAAATTACTGTTCTTTAACCTGAACCTTAACTGTAGCAATAACCTCTGGGTGTAATTTGACCGGTACATTTGTAAAACCGAGCGCACGAATACCATCTGGAAGATCAAATTTGCGCTTATCTATTTTAATCCCGTGTTTTTTTGAAAGTTCATCTGCAATTTGCTTGCTTGTTACTGATCCAAATAAACGTCCACCCTCGCCAGATTTAGCAGATAACTCAACCGTTAAACTCTCAAGCCTTTCTTTTAATTTCTTAGATTGCTCAAGTTCTTCTGCTGCCTCTTTTGATTCCTTATTCTTCTTCGCCTCTAGAGATTTCATGTTTGCAGGCGTTGCTTCAATCGCTAAGTTTTGCTTGAGTAAGAAGTTATGAGCGTATCCGTCTGATACATTTTTCACTTCTCCTTTTTTACCTTTTCCTTTTACATCCTTTAAAAAAATTACTTTCATTATTTCCTACCTCCTAAATACTCGTCAATAACCTCTACTAACTTTTGTTCTGCTTCATCAATCGTAGTATTTTCTAGCTGGGTTGCAGCGTTGGTCAGGTGACCTCCACCGCCTAAGCCTTCCATGATTATCTGGACATTGACATCTCCTAAAGACCTTGCACTTATCCCAATTTGTAAATCATGACGCATAGAGATAACAAAGGAAGCAATTACGTCATTCATAGTTAATAACGCATCCGCTGCTTGAGCAATCATTACTTGGTCAAATGTCTCTGCTTGAGTGCCCTTTGCAATTGCAATTCCATCTTTATATATATAAGCTGTCTCAATAATCTTAGCCCGCTTTTTAAAGTGCTCCATGTTTTCCTTTAAGAATTTCTGAACTAGTACTGTATCTGCACCCTGTGCTCGTAAATAGGAAGCAGCATCAAATGTTCTTGAACCAGTTCGTAATGTAAAGCTCTTTGTATCTACGATTATTCCCGCTAATAGAGCTGTTGCCTCTAACATATCAATTTTCTTTCTCTTCGGTTGATACTCAAGTAATTCTGTGACTAACTCTGCAGTTGAAGATGCATATGGTTCCATATACACCAATAGCGGTGACTGAATAAATTCTTCTCCCCTACGGTGATGGTCAATAACAACTACTTTATCAATCTTCGATAAAAGCTTTTCTTCAATTACCATTGATGGTTTATGAGTATCCACCACAACTAGTAAAGTGTCGTTAGAGGCGATTTCAAGAGCTTGTTCTGGTGTAATAAAAAACGACCATAGCTCTGAATTTTCCTTTACTTCTTCTAAAAGTCGACCTACACCCGAATCAATTTCATTTAAATTTAATACAATATAACCGTCTTTATGATTCATCTGAGCAACCTTCAATATTCCCATTGCTGCTCCTATAGCGTCCATATCAGGGTATTTATGGCCCATTATAATGACTTTATCACTTTCTGTTACAATTTCCTTTAGAGCATGAGAAATAACACGAGCACGGACTCTAGTACGCTTTTCCATTGGATTGGTTTTTCCGCCGTAAAATTTAACCTTTCCGTTCGGAAGTTTAATAGCTACTTGGTCTCCTCCTCTACCCAATGCTAGATCTAAGCTTGATTGTGCCGCTACACCCAACTCCGGTAGCGTTGGTACCCCTACACCAATACCTATACTTAACGTAAGAGGAACGCTGTCCTTTGCGGTATTTTCACGCACATCATCTAAAATGGTAAATTTGGTTTTTTCTAATTGAGTTAATATATCTTCGTTCAACACAGCAATGAATCGTTCAGAAGATGTTCTTTTTAAAAACACACCATTTTCATTTGCCCAATTATTAAGTATTGAAGTCACTTGGCTATTTAATGCACTTTTTCGTTGGTCATCCATACCTTGTGTAACTTCGTCATAATTGTCTAAATAAATTACACCTAACACCGTACGCTCTGCTTCATAGAGCTGTTCAATCTCAATTTGCTCAGTTACATCGAAAAAGTACATAAGGCGCTCTTCGCGTTTGATAATCACCTTAAACTTTTGTTCGTGTAATGATATGGTTTCACTTTCAACCTCTTGTTTAATTAATGGCACAATAGCTTCACCTACATCGTATAAAGAACGGCCCACTAATGTATCAGCATCAAGACATGATGACAAATAAGGATTGGCCCACTCAATCTCATATTCATCGTTATAGAGCAGTATACCAATAGGCATTTCCATTAACGCCTCTTCCCCAACTTTCTTCAAACGATAAGAAAGTGTTGAAATATATTGCTCCATCTCCTTATTTAATAATAAATCTGCTTTGTACATATAAAAAACGACTAATCCAAGGAGCAGAAAACATGCTAACCCAATCACCCATTGAAAATAAAAAAGAAATGCAATTAGTAATGCTGTAATAATAAGTAACGCATAAATAGGGTAGCGAAATAATTTCCTTCTGTAAAAGTCTGGCATCTAATTTTCAGCTCCTAAAGCTTTGTTTTACTTCTTTTGGTTCACTCTATCTCGCAACTGGAATCCTAAATCAATTATACCTAAGATTCGAATAATATAAAGAAGAAATGGTGTAAGAATGGTTATAACAATTGGGATTGCCTTGGAAATTTTCTTTTGATGACAATAAAAATAGATAAATGACAACCCTTGTATCACCATGAATAACTGCAAGATAAAAAAGAAGTTAAGAAATGCAGTATAAGCAAAAGAACCTTTTTCTAATTCCATAAAACTTACTAATAAAATAAGTAGATAATACCATATGATGCTTTTAGGAAACGAAATATCCCTAAAAGGAGGAAATGGATTCATTTGTACCCGAAGTCTTTTTAGAATTGGATGAATGGCCAAAACTGTAATAAAACCCGAAATCATTGCTAGAAAAACAAATAAACTTGGAATTAAGTACTGCATCATTTCAAGTGATTCTTCTAATTGGAAAATGATATCTGTGTTAGCATCTGTACCTGTTGCCTGGACGATCTCCTCTGCCATTTCAAAGGATTCTCTTGAACCCTCAGTTAACATTTCAATTACATCAATTTGAAATACTCCAATTATAGCTATGTACATAATAAAGATTGAAGCAAGATAGGATAAAGTTGCACCTAGAAATAGCTCAATACCGTTTCTCTCTCTCCTAATTAACTCGCCTATTACAATACCAGCAACCCCAAACATCAGTGTGTGTGCAATCCCTAAAATTGACCCAAGTAATCCTGATAATAAAAACCCTATTACTAAAAATAATACACTCTGTTTAACTCCGTGTCTTACGGTAATAAGGATAAATGGGATAGGTAGTAGAAATGCAATCAAGGAGCCTAGTATGGGTACATATAAAGAAACAAGTAAGAGTACACAATACACGGCAATCAGCATTGAACCCTCTGTTAATATCTTCGTGTTTTTCACCTTTTCACCTCTAATAACTAAGAACAATATTTGCATGAAAATACTTCTTAAAATCTCCTTCTATTGTAAAGACTTAGCGGTAAGTGTTCAACTTTTGCGATTATGAGATTATCAAGAAAATGATATTTTCCCTTTACTTTTCCCTATTTTCTATTATGATAGTAGTAAATAAGTAAACGTAACCACTAGGGGAGCACAATGCTGAGAGTGAACGATTTTTCGTTCTGACCCTTTGAACCTGTTAGTTAATTCTAGCGTAGGGATGTGGAATTATTGAGAACTACTACCTTTTTTAAAGTTGTTCTCCTATGCGGTGCGTTTTGTTTATTACACACACCATATAGGAGGTTTTTTTATGAGAAATAGTAGATTACAAGCAATGATTGAGGCGGCAATTTTTGCGGCATTAGCTTTATTATTGGACCTAATTCCATCTATAGATTTTGGTCCTTCCATCTCTATATCATTCGCCATGATACCAGTGTTTATTGTCGCACTTAGATGGGGTTTTAAAATTGGAGTTCTTTCAGGCTTCTTATGGGGACTTTTACAAATTGTGTTTGATCCATGGATTATTCACCCTGTTCAGGGTGCTATCGATTATTTCTTAGCATTTTCATTTATTGGATTTGCTGGTCTATTTAAAAATAGTGTACAAAAAAACTTAAAAGATGGTAATAAAGGCAAGTCACTTGTCCTCATTATCTTTGCTATCTTAATTGGAAGTATTGCACGTTATTTCTGGCATTTTGTATCAGGGTTTATTTTCTTTGCCGAACAATTAAAAGGCTTTGAAGCAGTTTGGTTCTCATTAACTGCGAATGGAATAACTATGATTGGTGCTTTTGTATTTTGTTCAATCATTATGTCATTGTTAATATTATCTTCACCGAGATTCTTTGTTTTAAAGCAAACCGTTTAATACAAGGCCCCTACTTTGCTTTAGGGGCTTTTTTTACCTTCATTTATAGAAGCCTCAAGCTATTGCACTATAGATAAAAAACAAAGACCAAAGCGCAAGCGCCTTGGTCAGCCCCGACAGGCGCTGAAGCTGGACTTGGATAACTTTTTTCAAGTTATCAACATCATAAAATTTTATAATTTCCTAAACAACAAAAAAGCGATAGCTGTTATAGCCATCGCTTACTTATCTACTATTCACCTGCAACATATGGTAATAATGCCATTTGGCGAGCACGCTTAATAGCAACAGTTAATTTACGTTGGTATTTTGCGCTAGTACCAGTTACACGACGAGGTAAAATTTTACCACGCTCTGAAACGAATTTTTTAAGTAAATCTACATCTTTATAATCGATGCGTGAAATACCGTTTGCAGTGAAATAACACACCTTACGACGTTTTGCACGTCCACCTTTACGTCCACCAGCCATTTATATTCTCCTCCTTCCTCTTACTTTTTATCCGAATCAAATTTACAAGTTAGAACGGCAGATCATCATCTGAAATGTCAATTGGTTGTCCATCATTAGCAAATGGATCTTCGTCTACTCTTGTAAAGCCTTGATTGTTATTATTACGTTGTGGGTTCTGATTTTGTCCGTATGGAGAATAACCGCCTTGACCTTGATTGCCACCCTGGCTTCCGCCTTGGTTTCCACCATAGCCGCCACCAAAGTTTCCTCCACCACTGCGTTGTTGGTCATTTGCAGTTCTAGGTTCAAGGAATTGAACACTTTCTGCAACTACCTCAGTAACATATACACGTTTACCATCCTGGCCTTCATAACTTCTTGTTTGAAGACGACCATCAACACCAGCTAAGCTGCCTTTTTTAAGGAAGTTAGCGACATTTTCTGCTGGTCGGCGCCAAATCACACAATTTATGAAGTCAGCTTCACGTTCGCCTTGTTGATTCGTGAATGTTCGATTCACCGCTAGTGTGAAGGTTGCAACAGCTACTCCACTTGGGGTATATCGTAATTCAGGATCCTTCGTAAGTCTCCCTACGAGAACTACGCGATTCATCATCAGAACCACTCCTTTACAGGATATTCAAAACAGAGCATACGCTCTTTAAAAGTTAAAATTATTCTTCTTCTTTAACAATGATATGACGGATAATGTCTTCGTTGATCTTAGCTAAACGATCGAATTCGTTAACAGCTTCAGCGTTTGACATTACGTTAAGAATCATGTAGTAACCATCGCGGAAATCATTGATTTCATAAGCTAAACGACGCTTACCCCATTCTTTTACGTTTGTAATCTCCGCACCATTGTCAGTTAAAACGCCATTAAAACGCTCAACTAAAGCTTTTTTCGCTTCATCATCAATGTTTGGACGGATGATATACATAACTTCGTATTTTCTCATCACGTTCACCTCCTTTTGGTCTAACGGCCCTTATCAATAAGGGCAAGGAGCAATATTTTTCAATTACTCACAGAAAAAAATTATAGCATAACCACTTCTTATTAGCAAGTTGAATCTCATATTCTCTCTTTAGGGTACTGTTTCTTAAATATAGTTATGATATGATAAACTCTTCCATAAAATATGCATCTTAGGGGGATATCCATGAAAAAAACTATGGTTATGGCTTTTCTTGTCATACTTATTTCTTCAACTTTAATAGCATGTGCTAATTCAGATGAAGCAAAGGGTGATGAAAAAACCAATATAAAAAGCATTAAGCAAAGTGATATGAAAGAATATGTAGTTATAGCAAAGACTGGTCCAAACCCAGAAGACTATGTTTTTGAACCTGCTGAAATTAAAGTAGGAGTTGGAGAACAAGTTAAAATCACTCTCGAAAGTGAAGACGAACTACAACATGCCTTATGGCTACCTAGTACTGATAAACCTGAAATAATGAATGGTGAGTCATTTATCTTTACCGGCAAACAATCTGGTGAAGTATTAGGAAAGTGTTCAGAGCTATGTGGAACTGGACATGCACTTATGAATTTCAAAGTAATTGTTGAATAATTTTATAAAGTAAAAAAGCACTTCAGTTGTGTACTGCACCCCAAAAGTTAGAGAGAAATCTTACTTTTGGGGTGTGTTTTTTATGGCTAAATATAGTGAGCAATTT
>NZ_JBFOKR010000034.1:0-23858 GCF_047246645.1 Ferdinandcohnia jepli | reverse complement strand
AGTTTAAAAGATTAGGTACGCATATTGGATAAAGGGTGAAGCGAAATTCACTTCACCCCAACATTTGACGTTGAACCGGAAAATCTACAACTGGTAGAACAATTATCAGACTTTATGAACCAACAGATGGAAAAATTATTTTTAAGGGTAAAGACATCACACATATGTCTGAAAGCGAACTTCGAAGAACAGTTCGTAAAGATATCCAAATGGTTTTCCAAGATCCGTTTGCAACACTGAATCCAAGAAAAACATTGCGTTCTATTATTAAAGAACCTTTGATAACACATAACCTTTACACTGCGAAAGAACGTGAAGAAAAGGTTAAAGAATTAATGGAGACTGTTGGTCTAAACTCTTCATTCATAAACAGATATCCACATGAATTCTCTGGTGGACAACGTCAAAGAATCGGGATTGCAAGAGCATTAGCACTTAATCCTGAACTAATCATTGCAGACGAACCTGTATCAGCACTTGATGTTTCGATCCAGGCTCAGGTTATTAACTTAATGGAAGACCTTCAAGATGAATTTGGTCTAACATATATCTTTATCTCCCATGACTTAAGTGTTGTACGACACATAAGTGATAGAGTTGGAGTTATGTATTTAGGTAAAATGATGGAATTAGCAAACAAAGAAGATTTATATGCTGATCCACTCCACCCATATACACAGGCTCTACTATCAGCAGTTCCTGTTCCACGTAAAGCTGGATCAGTCAAGAGGGAACGTATCGTATTAAAAGGGGAGCTTCCAAGTCCTTCTAATCCACCTACTGGATGCGTATTCCACACAAGATGTCCGGCAGCAACAGATATTTGCCGACAGCTTGTTCCAGAATTCAAAGAAGTTAAAACAGGGCATTTTGTTGCTTGTCACCTTTATGAATAAAGGTGACAGCACAGAATATATAGATTCTTTGAAGGGGGGAGATATCACCTAAGAGGGATCAGTACAAGTATTAAAAACTAAAAATTCAAACAAAACGATAGGGGGAAACAAACGTGAAGTTAAGAAAGAGTTTATGGCTATTTTTAGTCCTAACATTAGTAATGTCACTTTTCTTAGCAGCTTGTTCAGGTAATGAAGGAGCTTCTACAGACAAAGAAGAACCAGAAACAGAAACACCTGCAAATGAAGAGGAACCAGCAGCAGAAACTGGTCCAGTTGATGGTGGAGACCTTGTAGTAGGATCTGCAGGTAGCCCAACATTATTCAACCCATATTTCTCAACTGATACAGCTTCAAGTGATATCGAAGGATTCATCTATAATGGATTAGTAACAGTTGACTTAGAATTAAACGTAGTAAATGACCTAGCTGAAGACATTCAAGCTTCAGAAGATGGTTTAGAGTACACAGTTAAACTTAAGCAAGGTGTAAAATTCCATGATGGAGAAGAAATGACTGCTGATGACGTAGTATTCTCTTATGGATTAATGAAAAACCCAGATGTAGTATCTGAGCGTAAATCTAACTTTGAAAGCATGGAAAAAGTTGAAAAGATTGACGACTACACAGTTAAATTTACTTTAAACAAAGTAGACGTAACTTTCTATCCAACAACTTTAAGCTATTCAGTATTACCTGAACATATCTTAGGTGACGCTGATCCTGCTACATTACATGAAAATGAATTCAACACTAAGAGCCCAATTGGTACTGGTCCATTTAAGTTCGAAGAGTGGAAAGATGGCGAGTATGTAAAAGTAGTAGCATTTGATGACTATTTTGATGGTCGTCCACACTTAGATTCAATCACTACTAGATACGTTGCTGATGCTAACGCATTAGTTGCTGCTTTACAAGCTGGCGAAATCGATATGTACAATGCAGTACCAGGTACTGAAATTGAAACTGTAAGAGCTATCGAAGGAACTAAGGTTGAAGAAGGTTTAGCATTATCTTATACTTACCTTGCATTCAACATGCAACAAGACAGATTTAAAGACAAGAAAGTACGTCAAGCATTTACACATGCTGTTAACAAAGATGCAATTGTAGAAAGCATTATGAACGGTGCTGGTCAAGCTGCACAAGCTCCAGATAGCCCATTAATGTGGACTTACAATGACGATGTACCTCAATTTGATTATGATTTAGAAAAAGCTAAAGCTTTACTTAAAGAAGCTGGATGGGAAGATACAAACGGAAATGGTATTGTTGATAAAGATGGCGAAGAAATGTCATTCACTATCAAAACAAACCAAGGTAACAAAGTTCGTGAAGATATCGCTGTAGTATTACAACAACAATTCAAAGAAATTGGTGTTGAAGCAAAACCTGAAATCGTTGAATGGTCTGCTTTCATTGAGCAAATCTCTGCTCCAAACTGGGATTACGATGCAATGATCTTAGGATGGGCTTTATCAACATTCCCTGATCAATATGACATTTTCCACTCAAGCCAAGCTGAAGAAGGTTTAAATATGACTTGGTATAGCAACCCTGAAGCTGATAAGTTAATGGAAACTGCTAGACAAACAACTGATATTGAAGAGTACAAAAATATTCACAAAGAGCTTTACCAAATTCTTGTTGAAGACCAAGCTTACACTTACTTGTACTACCCAACTGAATTCCGTGCTATGCCGGAAGAATTACAAGGTTATGAATTCCATTCAAGATCACCATTCTACAATGCACACAAATGGTGGTTACAACCTGCTGAATAATTTATTACACACAACATGAAGTACAACAGAGGGAAGGGTTATTTTTCCCTTCTCTCTTTATTTATGAAATCGAAAATTACCAGACAGTTGTAATTGCTTTCTGGATAAGTTATAGAATCTATTAATTTATTGTGAAGGAGAAATAGCTATGGTATCTTATATCATCCGTCGAACTTTAATGGCTATTCCCCTATTATTAGGTATTACCATCATCTCATTTGCAATAATGCATATGGCTCCTGGTGATCCAACAGCATTATTGATGGACCCTAATATTAGTGCAGCAGATAGAGAAGTTGTTATGGAAAAGTATGGTCTAAATGACCCGATTCATATTCAATATTTCAAGTGGTTAGGTAACATGCTCCAAGGTGACTTTGGAGATTCAATTATTAATAAAGGAAGAGACGTTTCTGAATTAATTTGGAATCGACTACCGAATACACTATTGTTGATGGTTGCCTCAACAATATTAGCAATTGTTATTGCAGTACCATTTGGAGTAATTTCAGCAGTTCGCCCTTATTCTAAGGTTGATTATACTGTAACAGTAACATCTTTCTTAGGACTAGCTACTCCAAACTTCTGGTTTGGCTTAATCTTAATAATGATTTTCTCTGTACATTTACATTGGTTCCCTGCTTCAGGTACTCAAACTCTGAACGCACCGTTTAGCATTTGGGATCGTATACACCATTTAATTATGCCTGCGTTTGTATTAGCAACAGCTGATATGGCAAGTTTAACAAGATATACTCGTTCAAGTATGATCGAGGTTGTTAATCAAGACTATATGAGAACTGCTAGAGCAAAAGGTTTTAGAGAAAGAAAAGTAATTGTAAAGCATGGATTACGAAATGGGTTAATTCCTGTTATTACAATATTTGGATTAATGCTACCAAGTTTTATCGGTGGATCAGTTATCGTAGAATCAGTATTTGGCTGGCCGGGTCTTGGTAAATTGTTTATCGATTCAGCATTCCAACGTGATTATCCAATTGTAATGGCAATCACTGTTATTTCCTCTGTCCTAGTAGTACTAGGAAACCTTATTGCAGATATACTATACGCTGTCTTCGATCCGAGAATTGAATACTAAAAGGGGGGAATAGAGATGGCACAACCGAACTTAGCACCAGGAAATGATATTGAATTGCAAGGATTAAATACAAAAGCTGATACATTAACTAAAATAATGGTTCGAAAATTCTTTAAAAATAAGCTTGCTGTCATAGGGATAATACTATTAACGATTATTATTGTTTCAGCACTCTTAGCACCATTATTAACACCACATGAACCCGATAAACAAGATCTTTTAAAAAGACTTGCAAAGCCTAGCGGTGAGCATTTATTAGGTACAGACACTTTTGGTCGTGATATTCTTACACGTTTGTTATTTGGAGCTAGAATTTCATTACTAGTTGGTTTTGCATCAGTAGTAGGAGCAATTACAATTGGTACTGCTCTAGGAGCAATTGCAGGGTATTTTGGTGGAATAATAGATGCAATGATTATGCGCTTTGTTGATATCATGCTATCAATTCCACAGATTTTCTTACTTATCACGTTAGTAACAATCTTTAATCCAGGTGTTGATAAGTTAATTCTTATCTTTGCACTTACAGGCTGGATGGGTACTGCCCGTTTAGTACGTGGAGAATTTCTCTCTTTACGTAGTCGTGAATTCGTATTAGCATCCAAAACTATCGGTACTAGAAGCTTTACAATTATCTTCAAAGAAATTTTACCTAATGCAATGGGGCCTATCATTGTAGCTGCAACACTTTCAATTGGTGGGGTTATCCTTGCAGAATCAGCACTAAGTTACTTAGGTCTAGGAATTATGCCACCAACACCAAGTTGGGGGAATATGCTACAAGGTGCACAAAGTATAACAATCATGCTTAATAACTGGTGGGTACCAACTGCACCCGGTTTAATGATTTTGATCACAGTTCTTTGCTTTAACTTTGTAGGTGATGGACTACGTGACGCGTTAGATCCGAAAATAAATGAGTAGAAAAAGCCAAGATGCCACTTGGCTTTTTCTTTTGTTCTGTTTTAGAATACATATTTGTTTTTTAACTAAATTCAGTAATGAATACAATGATTGTTCCATAGATTATAGTAATAAAGAATGGACAAGTTGGTGTTAAGATGAATCAATTTAATTATACATACTTGGCAGGTTCTAGTAGTGGGTAGGGCCTTTGTCTTTCTAATTGGGTTTGGACTTGCTGTTTCTGGTGGAATTAGTACAATAGCCTATTTGAATCTTTTAACAACTGGTTATAGTTTCATAGAATACTTAACTTTTATATCTGGGAGAGTCGAGTGTTATCTATTTATCGTTGGAATGGCAATGAGTTGGATTAGTATTTACTATCCAAATAACCACTCGAATGATTGAAGATATTTCTTACATTACATGAATATTATGGAATAAAACCTTACCTTTCTGCCTATACTGTTGACAAACAGCTTTGAAGTGAGGGGTAATAAATGTTGTATCTTCATGATATTTGGGTTAATTGGTTTGAAGGTGAAGAAAATGGCTACAACGTTTGCCACTTTCATGAATGGCGAAAAGACGACAGTGTGGAACTGTTGGACCAAGTACCTTTATTAAAAGTTGAATCGCCCTTATTTAATTACATCGAAAATGATTTGATGGAACTACCTCAACAGTTATTAGGTGACATTCACCAAAAAGCATACGTTCGAAAAAATCATGAGAGAATTCAACTTGATTATTGTTTTGTAGTAACTGACGGTCAGGGTATCATTGCAGTTGATACAATCGGATACAACCTCCCGATTCGAAAAAGTAGGTTAATTCCTAGACAAGAACAACTTGTATATGAAATGGTAAGTGGGCATGAGCCGATTCCTTATACATTTGAAAAGAAAGAAGTACATAAGGAAAAGGAATATCACATTCTGTCACCATCACCTATTGAAATGGCAGGTTTAACACGTAAAGAAAGACAGTTGAAACAATTATTGTTTATGGCATTAGACCAATTGGCATCAACAAAGAATGTTGCAGAAATTAGATATTGGTATACAGAATGGAATCCGGCAAGGTATCATGTTATCCAGGAGATGGAGTTTGAAGAGGCTTGGAAAAACCTTTATGAAGAAACAAGACATGGATGGACAAGCAAGCATGAACAGTTATGTGAGAACCTTATTAAAGGTCAACCGTTTTTTGAAAAACTTTGGGAAATTGAACATGAATCAAAGGTATAAAAAAGGATTTGTTTCGCACAAATCCTTTTTTTGATTCATATCTATTTTCGTTTTCGACCAAGACCCATAGCATTTTCCATCTTCTTGGCAGTTTTACTTGCAACTTTATTTGCTTTTGATGCACCAGAGTCTAAAATTTCGTCTAGTATTGGAGAATCAATAATCTCATAATATTTGTCTTGAATTGGTTTTAATCCGTTAATAACTACTTCAGCAAGATCTGCTTTAAATTCCCCATAACCTTTTCCTTCATAATTTGCTTCAATCTCTGAAATCGATTGATTACTAAATGAAGAGTAGATTGTTAGAAGATTTGAGATACCAGGTTTATTTTCTTTGTCATACTTAACAATTCCCTCAGAGTCTGTAACGGCACTTTTTATTTTCTTTTCAATTTGCTTTGGATCATCTAGTAATGTAATAAAAGCTTTTTGGTTAGGATCTGACTTACTCATTTTTTTAGTTGGTTCAGCCAGGGACATGATTCTTGCCCCATCTTTAGGAATTCTTGCATCAGGTATTGTAAAGATTTCTCTATACTTTTTATTAAATCTCTCGGCAATGTCTCTGGTTAATTCAATATGTTGTTTTTGATCTTCACCAACTGGGACAAGGTCTGTATTGTATAGAAGAATATCTCCAGCCATTAATGGTGGATAAGTTAGTAACCCAGCTACAACCGCTTCTTTTCCTTGTGACTTATCTTTAAACTGGGTCATTCTTTCAAGTTCCCCTATATATGAGACACATTGTAACATCCATCCTGCCTGAGCATGTGCAGGGACTTCTGATTGAATAAATAATGTTGATTTCTCTGGGTCAATACCTACTGCTAGATAAAGTGCTGCTAGACTTTTAATGTTTTTTCGTAATTCTAATGGATTTTGTGGAACTGTAATGGAATGCTGATCAACTATACAAAAATAGCAATTATAATCGTTCTGTAATTCTACAAATTGTTTCATGGCCCCGATATAGTTTCCTAATGTAACAGATCCACTTGGTTGAATTCCTGAAAAAATAGTTTTCATACATATTCTCCTTTTTTAATATCATCTGTTCCTGACTTTCTAATTAAGTGATGTTCATTTAAGCAGCAAAAAGAAAACAAAAAACCATTCGCCCACTAACAAATAAATGTTAGGGACGAATGGTTACCGCGTTGCCACCCTAGTTATTTTACATACTGAAGTAATTACCTCTATAGTAAAATCTCTCTATCCTAGTAACGTCAGGAATACGTCTTAGCCTACTACAGTTCAACTAAGAAGCTCCAAAGTCCATTCCATATGCTCCATTATCTGTTCACACCGTCCACAGACTCTCTGTTGGGGTAATCCCCCATTAAATGGTATTCATATGTACTACTCTTTTTCATAGCTACAATATGATTCTTAACTAATTATTATAATGATTATATTTTGAAATGCAAGTGTTGTTTCAAAATAGAAAAGAAAAATGTAAATGATATAGTCATAGCGCATAAGAAATCCTGATTTGAAACAACATAAAAAACGTAATCTTATTTGGAAAATAAGTAATGTACTAAAATCAATACATAACAGGAGGTATTTACTTGAACAAGAAAAATTTATTTTTAAGCATTCTTTTAATAGCAACTCTTTTACTAACTTCATGTGGAACTTTTGATAATAATGCTGATGAAGGTGGCGGTGGGGGAGAAAAAGGTAAGAAGCAAGAACTTCGAATTAATATTAGTTCAGAACCTCCTACACTTCATCCAGGATTAGCTAGTGATTCAACGTCCGGTGTTGTACTAAACCATGCATTTGAGGGGTTGACTCGTCTTGACGAGAATGGGGAACCTCAAGAGGCAATGGCTGAGAAAATTGATGTTTCTGAAGACGGTAAGACTTATACATTTACGATTCGTGATGCTAAATGGTCCAATGGTGATCCAGTAACAGCACATGATTTTGAGTATGCTTGGAAATGGGTAATTGACCCGAAGAATCAATCTGATTATGCTTCACAAATTTATAATTATATTGAAGGTGCGAAAGAAGCATATAATACTCAGGATATAACAATAGATAATATGACAAATGTTGGTATCAAAGCACTTGATGACAAAACTCTCGAGGTTAGACTTATAAACCCAACAGCCTACTTCCTAGAACTGACTGCCTTTTATACTTATTATCCTGTAAACAGTAAGATTGCAAAGGAAAACCCGGATTGGGCTAACCGGGTAGATGAAACATATGTATCAAATGGCCCGTTTAAAATTTCAGATAAATCAGCAACAATAACTCTTGAGAAAAATGAAGACTACTGGGATGCTGACTCAGTAAAACTAACAAAAATTACAATGGATATGATAAATGATCCAAATACGGAATACCAAAGCTTTAAAAAAGGGGAACTTGACTGGGCAGGTGCTCCAACATCATCACTTCCAACTGATGTAATTCCACAATTAGATAAGGAAGGTAGCCTTCAAACGAGTGTAATTGCAGGAACGTACTGGTTCAAGTTTAATATTAATAAGGAACCGTTCCAGAATGAAAATATCCGTAAAGCCTTTGGATATGCTATTAACCGAAAAGCGATTGTAGAAAATGTATCTCAAGGTGGTCAAATACCAGCTATGGCATTGGTACCGACTACAATGATTAAGGAAAATGAAAAAGGTTATTTTAAGGATAATGATGTAGACGCAGCTAAGGAATATTTGCAAAAGGGACTTCAAGAACTTGGATTATCAGATGTATCTGAATTACCCGAGATCGCATTATCCTATAATACATCTGAAGGGCATCAAAAGATAGCACAGGCGATTCAAGATATGTGGAGAAAAGCCCTAGGTGTAGAGGTAACTTTAAATAATGCTGAGTGGAATGTTTATTTAGATAATGTTGATCAAGGAAATTTCCAAATTGCAAGAGCTGGTTGGTTAGCAGACTTTAATGACCCAGTCAACTTCCTTGAAATATTCACTGAACCTAAAGGAAATAACGATACGGGTTGGACTAGTGAGACCTTTAATAATTTAATTTCACAAGCAGCAGTCGAAGTTGATAAAGATAAGCGGTTAGATATTTTGAAAGAAGCCGAGCAACTTGTTATTAATGAAATGCCGATTGCACCTATTTATTTTTACACAAATAACTGGATTCAAAATGAGAATTTAAAAGGTGTTGTTATATCTCCATTGGGAGATGTTCAATTCAAATGGGCTTACTTCGAATAAACCGGCGATTAAGATAGCAGGAACAAGTAAGGTATATAGAAAGCACTATATACCTTACTTTCCTTAGAACGTCCCATTCGGCATTGGAGGTGTTACAAGTGGCAAAATATATCATTAAGCGTCTGATATATATGCTTTTATCATTGGTCTTGATCATAACTGCCACATTTTTTCTAATGCAAGCAGCTCCAGGTGGACCTTTTACAAAGGAAAAAGATGTACCACCAGAAATTGAGGCAGCACTTAATGCGCATTATGGTTTAGATCAGCCATTATATAAACAGTATTTTGACTATTTATCTGATGTTGCAAGATGGGATTTTGGCCCATCGTTCAAATATAAGGCAATGACGGTAAACGAGATCATTAATAGAGGGTTTCCAATCTCTTTATTCCTTGGTATAGAATCGATTTTAATAGCGATATCGTTAGGCGTGCTGCTTGGAGTAATAGCGGCTCTATATCATAATAAATGGCAGGATTATACGGCTATGATTATTGCAGTATTGGGTATCTCAGTACCAAGTTTTATTTTAGCAACTGTTTTACAATACGTATTTGCAATTAAACTTGGTCTCTTTCCTGTGGCAAGGTGGGAATCGTTTATGCATACTATTCTTCCTGCTATTGCTCTTGCTTCAACCCCGATGGCGTTTATTGCAAGGTTAACTCGTTCAAGTATGCTAGAGGTTTTAGCAAATGATTATATTCGAACTGCGCGTGCAAAGGGGTTAGCTAAACGTACTATTACCATTAAACATACAATTAGGAATGCAATGCTACCAGTCGTATCTTACATGGGGCCACTAACTGCAGGTATATTAACAGGTAGCTTTGTTATTGAGAAAATCTTTGGAATCCCTGGTCTTGGTGATGAGTTTGTAACAAGCATTACGAACCGTGATTATACCGTCATCATGGGAGTAACCGTATTTTATAGTATCTTACTACTAGCTTCTGTTCTCCTTGTAGATATTTTATATGGATTAATTGATCCTCGCATTAAACTTGGGGCGAAGAAAGGAAGTTAATATATGCAGCAAATTCCAAAGGAAATGTTTGCACCAGCTACTTTTAATGAGAAGGATGCAGAAAAAATCTCCAAACCAAGTTTATCCTTCTGGAAGGATGTTATTTCTCGGTTCCGTAATAATAAGTTAGCTATTGCTGGAGTAGTACTTCTCATCCTATTGTTAATTATGGCTATTTTTGGTCCGTTAATGACACCATATGATTATCGAACCACTGATCTTACTAGTGCAAATGATGCACCATCTAGTGCACATTGGTTTGGTACAGATGAACTAGGTAGAGATGTATTTACGCGCACATGGGAAGGAGCGCGTATATCGTTATTTATCGGCCTGGCTGCAGCGGTCATTGACTTAGTAATTGGAGTCATTTGGGGTGGTATTTCAGGCTTTGCTGGCGGAAAAATAGATGAATTAATGATGCGTTTTGCAGATATTCTCTATGGCGTTCCGTATTTATTACTAGTTATTTTACTTATGGTAATTTTTGAACAAGGATTAGGTACTATGATTCTTGCTATGACAATTACTGGATGGATCAATATGGCTAGAATTGTGAGAGGACAAGTCCTACAGCTGAAACACCAGGAATATGTCCTTGCTTCACAAACACTAGGTGCTAATGTCTCTCGTATTATGTTCAAGCATCTAATCCCGAATTCAATGGGGCCAATACTAGTTACGATGACATTAACAATACCTAATGCAATTTTCACAGAGTCATTTCTTAGTTATTTAGGTTTAGGTGTTCAGGTTCCACTTGCAAGCTGGGGAACAATGGCATCTGAGGGTTTACCCGCCTTTGAATATTATCCGTGGCGTTTGTTTTTTCCAGCAATATTAATCTGTATCACAATATTTGCTTTTAATGTAATAGGTGATGGACTACGGGATGCGTTAGATCCAAGGTTACGCAAGTAAGGGAGTGAGCATAATGGATAAATTATTAGAAGTTAAGGACCTAGAAGTCTCATTTCAAACCTATGCGGGTGAAGTAAAAGCAGTACGCGGAGTCAATTTTGATGTCTATAAAGGAGAAACCCTAGCAATAGTTGGTGAATCCGGTTCTGGAAAAAGCGTAACCTCTCAAACAATAATGAAGCTTATCCCTATGCCGCCGGGAAAAATTACGAACGGACAAATCTTATTTGATGGTGAAGACATAGTAACTAAAAGTAATAAAGAGATGGAGAAAATAAGAGGCAAGGACATTGGAATGATTTTTCAGGATCCAATGACCTCTCTAAATCCTACCATGAAAATTGGGATGCAGATTATGGAGGTACTCACAAAGCATCAAAATATGTCCAAGGGCAATGCGAAGGATCGAGCCATTGAGTTACTAAGGTTAGTTGGTATTCCAATGCCAGAGAAGCGTGTCAATCAATATCCCCATGAATTTAGTGGTGGTATGAGACAACGTGCAATGATAGCGATTGCTTTGGCTTCCAGCCCAAAACTTTTGATTGCCGATGAGCCAACAACTGCTCTTGATGTAACGATACAAGCACAAATATTGGAGCTTATGAAAAAGCTTCAAAAGAAATTAGAGACTTCCATTATTTTTATTACACATGATTTAGGTGTTGTGGCAAATGTGGCTGATCGCGTTGCTGTTATGTATGCCGGTAAAATAATTGAAACAGGAACCGTTGATGAGATATTTTATGATCCAAAACATCCGTATACATGGGGATTACTTTCTTCGATGCCTAGTTTAGACAACGATAATGATGAAGAACTGGCAGCAATACCTGGTTCACCTCCGGATTTAACAAATCCTCCAAAAGGGGACGCCTTTGCACCTCGGAATAAATATGCAATGAAGATTGATTTCGAACAAGAACCACCAATGTTTAAAGTTTCCGACACACACTATGCAGCAACCTGGTTATTGCATCCTGATGCGCCAAAGGTTGAACCTCCAGAAGCGGTACGTAGAAGAATGAAGAACTTCTCATCCTCAGCAAAAGGGAAAGGATGATGAATGAATGGCTGAAAATCAAAAGCTATTAGAAATAAAAAATTTAAAGCAATATTTTAATGTAGACAAGCCTAATATGGTAAAGGCTGTAGATGGGATTACGTTTGATATTTACAAGGGAGAAACGTTAGGATTAGTTGGTGAATCAGGTTGTGGAAAATCGACGACAGGTAGAACGATTATACGGTTATATAATGCTACTGGCGGTGAAGTACTTTTTAATGGTGAAAATGTTCACGGAAGGAAATCAAAATCTGAACTAAAGAAGTTTAACCGTAAAATGCAAATGATTTTTCAAGACCCTTATGCATCATTGAATCCAAGGATGACTGTAGCGGATATAATTGCGGAGGGGATTGATATTCATGGTTTAGCAGCAAATAAGAATGAAAGAATGCAGAAGGTTTACGAGCTGCTTGAAACAGTTGGTTTGAATCGGGAGCATGCAAGTCGGTATCCACATGAATTCAGTGGTGGACAGCGGCAGAGAATAGGAATTGCACGTGCTCTAGCAGTTGATCCTGATTTTATTATAGCTGATGAACCAATATCTGCTCTTGATGTTTCCATTCAGGCTCAAGTTGTTAATTTAATGAAAAAACTTCAAAAGGATAAAGGACTTACTTATTTATTTATTGCTCATGATTTATCAATGGTGAAGTATATCAGTGATCGTATAGGTGTTATGTATTTTGGGAAAATTGTAGAACTAGCAGATGCGGGGGAGTTATACTCAAACCCAATTCATCCTTATACAAAATCCTTACTTTCAGCAATTCCATTGCCTGATCCGGAGTATGAAAGAAATCGCCAAAGAATCTTATACGACCCAAATGACCACGGTTATTCAAAGGATGAAAGTGTAGAACTTCGAGAAATTAAACCTGGGCATTTAGTATCTTGCTCTGAAAAAGAGTTCCAAGAATATAAATCACTCTATTCATAAAAAATGACCTTACACGGGTCATTTTTTTGTTGATAAATACGTACGGTCGGAATTACCACTAATAACAATAGTTTAGAAAACAAAACTATAAATATACAGACAAGAACTTTCATATGATGAAGTAATAAGTAAAGGGTATTTCGTAAACCTAGATAATTTAAAATCTTTCAGAATATATATTGGGCATTGGGCTTACTAAATATGTTTTGCTGCGGTGATTGGAGCGCATGGCACGAGACTCCTCGAAAATGCTTTGCATTTTCTTCGTGCGTGGGAGAATTCAAAGGAGCCTCTCAAAGTCCTGAGGGAAAAGCGTGACCAAGTGAGACCCCGCAGGAGTGTAGCGACGAGGAGGCTCACGGTCCGCCCGCGGAAAGCGAGTGCCAGTAGCGGAAATCACCAGACTTTGTAGCTTCACTCAAAAATTAAAAAGAAAATGAAAAACTTGTCAAAATATGTACTATTTTCTGAGAAACTATCTTAAAATGACAATAGAGTATAGAGGTGAAAGGGGGAGTAATATGAAAAAAATAGTCTCTATCCTATTGGTCTTACTCATTATGCTAACATGTATTCAGCAGCAAGGATATGCAGTGGAAAAGGAAGAAGAGGTAAGAAAGGTCGTCCAACATCAAACAAGCCAAGTTTACATTACAAAAAAAGAAATCCCTGATTTTATTGCTCGCTTTGAGTTCAACTCTGGCCTAACTTTCCAGTATCCAGACGCAGTAAGAGGAATTTATGTAAGTGGTCATTCTGCAGGCGGAGAAAGATTTTCTCAATTAGTAAAATTAATTGATGAAAGTGACTTAAATGCGATGGTTATTGATGTAAAAGAGGATTTCGGTTTTTTAACATATCAACCTGATGAAAACTCAGCATATAAAAAAATAGGCAAGGATTATATTAAGAGTCCTCGGAAGATGTTAGAAACCTTAGAAGAAAAGCAAATATATCCAATTGCCAGAGTAGTTGTTTTTAAAGATACAGAATTAGCAAAAAATCGTCCTGATTTATCATTTAAAGATGGAGATGAGGTATGGGTAAACCGCCGTGGTGAGTCATTCGTTAATCCGTTTTTAAAGGAAGTCTGGGATTACAATGTAGGAATTGCAATTGAGGCAGCAAAGCTGGGGTTCCAAGAAATTCAATTCGATTATGTCCGTTTTCCAGAGGGGTTCGAGAAGAGAGACAACACATTGTCTTATGATATGGGAGAATATAAGAATAGCGACGAATCTAATGTACAAAAACGTGTAGCTGCAGTTACAGACTTTGTAAAATACGCGAAAGATAAATTAGAACCATACAATGTTAAAGTTTCAGTTGATATTTTTGGATATACAGCAACATTACCGGAAGCACCGGGAATTGGTCAAAACTTTTCAAAGATTTCTGACCACGTTGACGTAATTTCATCAATGATCTATCCAAGTCATTGGACATCCTATTTTGGCATCCCACGTCCTGACTTAGAACCATACAGGCTGGTGTCAGAGTATGCGAAGGTTGAAAATTATAAACTAAATCAGTTAGAAAATAGGCCGATTTCACGACCCTGGATTCAGGACTTTACAGCAACTTGGCTTGGTAAAGGGAACTATACTAAATATGGAAAACAGGAAATTGAAGCACAAATTAAAGGCTTAAATGATCAAGGTATACAAGAATTTTTACTATGGAATGCAGGTAACTACTATACAAATGGAGTAGACTATACTCCTTAAAATAAACACCCTCGTAAACAAAGTTACGAGGGTGTTTGCTTTCTCGGATATTATTTTGTCTTTCCGCCTACAGCTTTCCAGCCAGTTTTTACCTTTAAATCACGATTTAAAATATCTGAGCCTGTTTTTCCACCAAATACTCTTTCTCCAACTCCGTTTGCAATTACGCCCATTGTTGCAGTAATGCCAATAACAAGAATTGTAAGTAAAGCAAGATCAAGTATGTATGCTGCCATGAATATCCCTCCATGAATGAACATCATACTTCTATTTTATTCTAAGTTTAGACTGAATAAAAGGGGGAATATCTAATTTTAGAAATATCCTTTGCGAACTTGAATAAACTAAGTATGTTAAAAACAGTCGAAGGAGAAGGTAAATGAATTGGTACGAAAAGCTTAATCAGTATTTTCCAATTGAAGAGATGAAATCGAAGGAGCATATGGAGACTTTACTTGAAGAAAAGGGAGACATTTATCATAAGGATGAAGGTCAGTACCATGTACTAATGTATGTGGAATTAGATTCTTTTATATTTATCGACTATCTTTTTGTGTCGAAGGATGCTCGTGGGCAAGGTCTTGGACACAAATTAATTGAGAAACTGAAAGAAAAAGGAAAGCCGATTATTTTAGAAGTAGAACCAGTTAACTACGAAGACACAGACACAGCAAAAAGACTAAAGTTCTATAAACGTGAAGGCTTTGAACATGCCCAATCAATAGGTTATCAGAGAAGATCTCTTGCTACTAATGAAATAAATCAAATGGAAATATTATATTGGTCGCCTACAAATGAATCTGAAGAAAATATATATGATGCGATGAAGAAAACGTACGTGTTAATTCATAAATACAAGGATAAAGAATTGTACGGTGAATCATATCAGGACGTTGCAGATGTATTATCATTTAACGAAGGAAATGATAATACGGATATCCTGAAAGACATCTAAATATGTAAAATGAAGGAGAGTGGGACTACCACTCCTTTTTTTATCTCCTCATTATACTTGATTACCTTAATATTTCTTTAAAATTGTCTATCTTTCTAAGATAATTTACGGTATAATAATTAAAGAAATTACTTAATTAAATTTATTTTAATCTAGAAATAAACATCCATGACCATTCATGCTGATTGTTAAGTAATAATCAACCTAAAAAGGAGTGATAAGGTTAATGGTTACTCTTTATTCTTCTCCAAGCTGTACTTCTTGTCGTAAAGCAAAGGCATGGTTGGAGGAACATGAAATTCCATATCAAGAAAGAAACATTTTTTCCGATTCTCTTTCAATCGAAGAGATTAAGGAAATTTTACGTATGACAGAGGATGGTACAGACGAGATAATTTCTACTCGTTCAAAAGTATTCCAAAAGTTGAACATAAATCTCGAAACATTGCCACTTCCGGATCTTTACAAATTAATTAAAGACAATCCTGGTCTACTTCGTCGCCCTATTATCATC
Organism: Ferdinandcohnia jepli; assembly: GCF_047246645.1. Classification (NCBI taxonomy): domain Bacteria; kingdom Bacillati; phylum Bacillota; class Bacilli; order Caryophanales; family Bacillaceae; genus Ferdinandcohnia; species Ferdinandcohnia jepli. Next base: position 7,552 of record NZ_JBFOKR010000034.1, on the reverse strand, counting down.
GATGAAAAAAGACTACAGGTTGGTTATAATGAGGATGAAATTCGTAGATTCCTCCCTAGAAAGGTTCGTACCTTCCAACTTAAAGAAGCACAAAGATTAGTAAATTAATTTAATGACATAAACTTCTACAAATTTGAGTTTGTAGAAGTTTTTTGTATTTATTTTTCCCAGAAGCCAAAGAAATTTTTAGTAAATAGGACGTTTTACTCGTGTTCTCTTCGAATTCATATTATAATGTAACGTAATAAAGTGAATGAGTAAATTTACTTTAGTAGTCCATGTAGCGAATGTATTTATACTAATTAATGGTCATATGACTGTTTTTAAAAAATTTCGCTTTTTTATTTCCATTCGCATACCTTTTAACATAAAATAAAAGTACAAGATATACACTTATATTCTTAAATTAATAAGATTATTCTTAGTGATTTATGGGAAAAGTGAATAAAAGGGCATCTGGCTCGGGGGTATAACGTCCCTTCAAAATCTGAGCAAGAAGGGAGAGGTTCCGTAAATGGAAATCGAACGAATCAATGAACATACAGTTAAGTTTTATATTTCATATAAAGATATAGAGCAACGTGGATTTGAGCGTGAGGAAATCTGGTATAATCGTGAGCGAAGTGAAGAGCTCTTTTGGGAAATGATGGATGAAATACATCAGGAAGAAGAGTTTACGGTTGATGGACCTCTATGGATCCAAGTGCAGGCGTTAGAAAAAGGCTTAGAAGTTCTTGTGACCAGGGCACAATTATCGAAGGATGGGAATAAATACGAACTTCCTGTTGATGATGATAAAATGCCGGTGGATGAAAAGATTGAGTCTTTATTAGATCAGCATTTCAATCCTAGATATGACGACGATAAAGACTTTATTGAGGAGCTTGATGAGGATAACTTCCAATTCTTAATCCGCTTTAATGACTTTGAAGATTTAGTATCTCTTGCACATCGTGTCTCTCTAGATGGACTAAATAATACAATGTATTCGTTTGAGGGAAAGTACTTTTTGTATATTGAGCTTAATGAGGAATTTTACACAGAGGATGAACTCGAAAATATGCTCAGTATCGTACTTGAATACGGACAGGAATCTTCACTCTCAATACATCGAATTGAGGAATACGGAAAAAAAATTATCGAAGAAAATGCATTAGAAGTAATGGCTAAGCATTTTTCATTATAGAAAAAGGTCGATTTCATTTATGGAATCGGCTTTTTTTGTTGGAAAAGGTGTTTTGTGGATTGCTTATAGAAAGCTTTTTAGGTGTATCTCAAGGAGAAGATGCGAAACCGAATGGAGGAAAGAAGGCAAAAGGTGTATGGCAAGGAGGAGAAGCGAAGCACGTATTATGGGAAACAATGTAGGCATGTATAGCAAGCGGGAGAAACGAAGTAAGCACGTATTATGGAAAATAAGGTTAGAGTGTAGCAAGGGGGAGATACGAAGCACGTAAGAAGGAAAAAAAGGCAAAAGGTGTATCGCAAGCAGTTGGTACGAAGCACGTATCAGAGTAATTAGCCCAACTGTGTATAGCTAGAAGCAGAACAAGAAAATATATAGTACTTATAACATTTGTATGATATCCTAGCCTAGTAAAAAGAAAAATATTGTTTTAAAAAAGGAGCTGAAGCTATTGTTTGTTGCGTTACGCGAAAATGGGGAATATATATCACTTGTGACAAAGGGGAATCGCAATGAGTTACTAGAGTTACGAAAAAGAGAAACTTTTACTTGTCCAGCCTGTAAACATGGTGTGCAGTTAAAACTAGGTACAAAGATTACCCATCATTTTGCCCACCTAAAAGGTGCAGAATGCACGGTTAAAACAGAGCCTGAGTCAGAGTACCATCTACGAGGAAAAAGACAGTTGTTTAATTGGTTCAAAGCTCAAACGTATCAGGTCGAACTCGAACCATTTTTACCAGATATCTCACAACGCCCTGATCTCCTGGTTACACTTCAAGACAAGAGATATGCCATAGAATATCAGTGTTCTCCAATAGAGTACTCTTTGTTTAAAAAAAGAACTGATTCGTTTAAAAAGCTTGGCATTGTACCCATATGGATTCTCGGTGCAAAATGGTTTAATAGAAAATCCGCAAACACTATCTCTCTATCTTCCTTTCAATGGTTCTTCGCTAGAACAAATCTACAACATAAGAATCCTACCATCCTTTATTATTGTCCGGAATCTTCACATTTTCTAAAAGTGACCAATATTACTCCTTTTACCTCGAGTGAAGCAATCTGCACTATAAACCCACTAAAAGAAGGTAAAACTACTTTGCCAACATTACTAGAACCCTTGCCCCTACATACCAACTTCACAAAATTTGGCCGCAAAAAAAGATTAAGTGGAGAATACAATATTCTGCTTTTCCTACTAAAACCACTTTCCTGACCACCTTGTATATTAATAAAATACCACCAGCCCATTTACCAGCGGAAGCGGGGTTGCCAGTTCCTTCAATGTGTTGTTTCCATACCCCGGCAATGATCTGGCAGATGTGGATTCTACTTGATATCATTATTCCTGGTAAACTAGGAAGTACATTCTTTTTCTCAACCGTCATGCAAGCAGTTACTAAAAGAATTAAAGAAGGAGAAATCACTATAAGGCAGTTACCTTCGATAGCTTATTCGCCATTTTCACTTGCAGTAGAGGAATACATCGATGTGTTATGCTATCTTGATATTATCAAAAAGGTCAGTCGTACAGGCTATAAAAAGTTGAGAGAAATCTCAATCCCAACTAACCTAGAACATGCATTTGAGTTAGATAAGCAAATATGGGAACTGTTGCCAAGAATGAGTGCTATATCGAATGGTAAATCATAATATAGGTAGAGAATCGAATTCAAAAAACTTAAACATTTTCTTAAAAAAAGGAGATTGTCTGTTTCGTATCGAATACCTTTTTTATCACTTAATATAGGAGGTTTAACAGATGTCAGAACAAACAACAGTGAAGAAACTCCCTACCAGGAAAGAAATTGCTGAACAGGATAAGTGGAAACTAGAGGATATATTTGCTTCAGATATGGATTGGGAAAAGGAATTTCAAGAAGTAAAAGAGATGATTCCCGGGATTAACAATTTTCAAGGAAAACTTGGTGAGTCTGCTGATTCACTTTATGAAGCCCTTGCCTACCAAGATGCCATTTCAGAACGTATGGGTAAGCTTTATACATATGCTCACATGAGATATGACCAAGATACAACTGATTCATTTTATCAAGGCTTACATGACCGTGCGACAAACCTTTATACACAAGTAGGAAGTGCACTTTCCTACATTGTTCCTGAAATTTTATCTATTGACGAAGACAAAATTAAAGGATTTTTAAATGAAAAAGAAGAGCTAAAGGTTTACGAACATGCATTAAATGATATCAACCGTGAACGCCCACATGTTCTTTCTGCAAAAGAAGAAGCGTTACTTGCGCAAGCATCTGAGGTAATGGATTCTTCAAGTAATACGTTTGGAATGCTTAATAATGCCGATTTAACTTTCCCGACAATCAAAGATGAGAACGGGGAAGAGGTTGAAATTACACATGGACGATATATTCGCTTCCTAGAGAGCTCTGATCGTAGAGTGAGAGAAGAGGCATTTAAGGCAGTTTACGAAACTTATGGCAAGTATAAAAATACATTTGGCAGTACTTTGAGCGGGACTGTAAAGAAAGATAATTTTAATGCTCGTGTACGCAATTATAAATCTGCTCGTGAAGCAGCATTAAGCAGCAATAATATACCTGAAACTGTCTATGACAATCTAATAAATACTGTTCATGATAATCTTCATTTATTACATCGTTACGTGGATTTACGTAAAAAAGCATTAGGTGTAGAAGAGCTTCATATGTATGATCTTTACACACCTCTTGTTAAAGATGTGAAAATGGAGGTCTCTTATGATGAGGCAAAGGATTATATCCTTAAAGGGCTTTCACCACTTGGTGATGATTATTTACGTGTCCTAAAAGAAGGATTTGAAAATCGCTGGGTAGATGTTCACGAGAACAAAGGTAAGCGCAGTGGAGCTTATTCTTCAGGTACGTATGGTACAAACCCATACATTCTAATGAACTGGCAGGACAATGTTAATAACTTATTTACATTGGCTCATGAATTTGGACACTCTGTTCACAGCTATTATACAAGAAATAATCAACCTTATCCGTATGGAAACTACTCAATTTTCGTAGCAGAGGTTGCGTCAACCTGTAATGAGGCTCTTTTAAATCATTACCTTCTAAAAACAATCGATGATGAGCAAAAACGTCTCTACTTACTAAATCATCAATTAGAAGGATTTAGGGGAACAGTTTTCCGTCAAACAATGTTTGCTGAGTTCGAGCATATCATACATGTAAAAGCTCAAGAGGGAGAAGCAGTGACCCCAGATTTATTAACTCAAATCTACTATGATTTAAATAAAAAATACTTTGGAGATAATATTGTAGTTGACGAGGAAATTGGATTAGAATGGTCACGTATTCCACATTTCTATTACAACTATTATGTATATCAGTATGCTACAGGATACAGTGCAGCGACTGCATTAAGTAATCAAATTTTAGAAGAGGGCCAACCAGCTGTAGACCGTTATATTAATAACTTCTTAAAAGCAGGAAGCTCTGATTATCCAATTGAAGTACTAAAGAATGCAGGCGTTGATATGACGTCTTCAGATCCAATTAAAGAGGCATGTAAAGTATTTGAAGCAACATTGAACGAAATGGAAAAATTACTATCTTAAAAATAGAAGGTATCCCAGTTTAATAGTAAGCCGTTCTTTTGAGGTACCCACATATGAAAAAACGTATATAAAAGCAATTATAAAAGCAGTGGATTTCACATTAGAAATCACACTGCTTTTAATATGGTAAAATTAGTAAAGATGCTTATTGTACTAACGGAACAAAATGTTTAAGTGTAATGATTCACAATTCGCATTGTTTAATATTGTTAAAGATCGCTTGGGGATAAGATTTTAGTTAGTATAAACATTATAAATATTTCATTTAAACTAAACCGATTTCAGTATGAACAATCTGGAGGAGAAATGGTCCCTGAATATTATAAAGAGATACACGGGCAGGAGTATTAACTACAGTATTTCCAATAATTATAGTGAAAGAAAAAAGACCGTGCGTATTTTGTACGGTTTTTCCTATATTATTGTAAGATATTTGAGTTTATAGCGTCTTATATGCAAGGAGGTGAGATGGTGACACAGCTTGAGGAAATTTATAATAAATACTTTAAAGATGTATTTTTATATGTGTATAGTTTGTCTGGCGATAAGCATATCGCTGAAGATATCACTTCGGAAACTTTTATGAAGGCATTAACATCGCTAGACAGTTTCAGAGGGGATAGTGATATTCGTGTTTGGTTATGCCAAATTGCCAAAAACAGTTATTACTCTTACTTGCGTAAGAAAATAAGCTTTGTAGATTTGGAGTCACTTCCGGAATCAGCTAGTGAAGACAATGTAGAACAAGAAATAACCACTTCGGAAGCGTCTATGAAGGTACATGAAATTATCCAGAATTTAAAAGAGCCATATAAAAAAGTCTTTACGCTCCGTGTATTTGGAGAACTGTCATTTAAGCAAATTGGCAAATTGTATGCAAAAAGTGATAACTGGGCTTGTGTTACTTATCACCGTGCTAGAGAAAATATTAAAGCGCGATTGGGGGATTATCGATGAAAATTAGCTGTATTATGATTAGGGATATACTGCCGTTATATGTCGAGAATATGGCAAGTCAAGATACTAGAGATATCGTTGAAGAACATATAGCTTCTTGTGAAAACTGCAAAAAACGACTTGAAGAAATGAGGACGCTTGAAGAACTGCCAATAGATACTGATATAGCTCCATTAAGAAATATACAAAATACATTGCGAAGGGAAAAGCTGCAAACGATTATTCTTTCAGTCATGGTAACATTGGTTTTTGCAGTGGTTACAATGGCTTATCTGACAGCGCCAGCATACATTTCTTATAATGAAAATGCGGTTTCGATCATTGAAAAGGATGACGGAACTGTACTTTTGAATTTTAGTGAAGAAGTCTCCGGATTCCATGTAGAACAATATCAAGCAGCAGACAATACAGGTTATGTCTATGATATAACTACATGGGAAACGATTTGGCACCAGAAAATAAGAAAAAATCACCTAAAAAATACTGTCTTAAACCCGAATGGAGAATCGGTCGCTTCTATCTATTATTACAATACCGATGGAAGTGAAAATATTTTAATTTTTGGAGATCCAATAACGGATGGTTCTGTCGTTACGTTACCTAGGCTAGTTTTAAACTACTATGTGATGTTTGCTATAGGATTTTTACTTATTTGTGGAATTGGATTGGCCATATTCCGTAAGAATGAAAAAATAAGAAATGGACTAGAAAAGATTATTCTATTGCCTATCTCCTACCTGTTTGCTCACTTAACTATAAAAGGTCTTCACTCTACAACTTACCTTGCTAGACGAGACTTTTATGTAATATTACTAGTTACAATTTCTTTATATTTTGCGTTGTTAGCTGGAAGGAACATATTAAAAAAAATATCAATCAAGAAGCCGAAAAGCACCTTATAATAGTTGTTGCTTTCACTGGTTTATAATAGACACACCATTCAGCGATTTTTTTCTTAATTTCAGTTCTATTTTACTTGATTCGCAAGGTTTTCCTGATGGATTCAGATTTCTAAAAACAGGGCAAAAATACCCTTTGAATTGATTGAAAACCCAAACTCTACTGTCCAGGGCAAGTTGCAGAAGATGGACTCATTATTTCTGATTAATGAGTCCATCTTTCTACAAACGGGAGCTTTCCTTAAAGAAGGGGAAGTGCCTTTTTTGTGGAAGTAATTGTACGAAAGAAGCAGGTTAGTTTAAGAAGGAATTGATTGCCATCATATCGAAATAGATTGTATTAAGCTGAATTGGAGTGTTTACAATGATAAAATTCTTTGAATATAACTGGCAGGTAAGAGATGAGTGGTTTGACTGGTGTAAACAATTAACAATTGAGGATTTATTAAAGAATCGTAAAGGTGGAGTTGGAAATATTTTATATACACTTTTCCATATAATTGATGTGGAATATAGTTGGATTCGTGGTATTCAAGGGAAAGAGGATGTAGTATTTCATTTTGCTGATTATAATACACTTGAAAAGGTTAAATCTCTTTCAGATAATTTACATGTTGAACTAGTTGAATTTTTAAAAACAAATTTAGATGACTTACAAGAAAAGAGTGTCAGTGTTCCTTGGGATGAAGCAAAATACACGGTGAATGACATACTTCACCATATTATTTCACACGAAATTCATCATATCGGACAACTTTCCGTTTGGTCGAGAGAAATGGAACTGCAACCTGTATCCTCTAATTTCGTTGGCAAAGAGTTAAAATCTGTTCAATTTTATTGAACAAACGGGGCAGGTGTGCGGCCGAGCCTAGGTCGTATCATATAGCGGGTGGGATTCCCGCCGAGTAAGAACTAGCCATTCGCTCG
>NZ_JBFOKR010000033.1:6685-24475 GCF_047246645.1 Ferdinandcohnia jepli | reverse complement strand
TCTTAAAAACTTCGATATTTAACCAAATTACATTATTACAGGAATGCTCCTCGTCGCAAGCTCCTGCGGGGTCTCACCTGGTCACGCTTTTCCCGCAGGAGTCTCGTGCCATACGCTCCAATCACTCGGTAAAATCTTTATTTAGCTTAAACTAACCCTGTAATAGTAACAAAGTTAAATTACAGTTTGTATATTTCTAAAAAACCCCATACACGTCTTTAGTTGTATTTTCAAGTGAAAAAAGCATTGATTAATACTTTAATTAATATAATTGTCACGGAATATTCATTATACTATAATGAGTATAAATGGTTTGAAAATTCAAACTGATTTTTTAATTGCTTTGTTGATTTTTTTCCGTCTAATATAGCTCGTTAGACCTATTTAGGACTTTTTACAAATGGTCATTTTGGTCATCGAACTAAAGAAAACGGATTCAATTAGCGAAGCTTAACAACCGAAAAATAAAAAATAAAAGGAGGGTACATTATGGAGTTAGCTAAACCATGGTTAGACAATTATCCTGAGGAAATCCCACACCACATAGAATATGACAACATCCCCATTCAAACTTACTTAAAAAAGACAGCTCAAGAATTTCCTCAAAAGATTGCTATTCATTTTCAGGGAAAGGAACTTACTTTTTCAGAAGTGTATGAGCAATCTTTAAAACTCGCAAACTATATAGTAAAACAGGGATTAGAAAAAGGCGATCGTGTAGCAATCATGCTTCCGAACTGTCCGCAAGGAGTTATTGCTTATTATGGCATTTTATTTGCGGGTGGAATTGTCGTACAAACAAATCCTCTCTACACGGAGAGAGAGCTTGAGTATCATTTAAAAGATTCCGGTTCAAAAATGATTCTTACATTGGATATACTTTTTCCGCGTGTGTCAAAAGTGAAAGCGTTAACACCAACTCTTGAGCAGATTATTATAACTGAGATTAAGGATTACCTACCGTTTCCTAAGAATTTAATTTATCCTTTTATTCAAAAGAAACAGTATGGAATTGTTGTTAAGGTTGAACATGAAGGATCAAACCATTTATTATCTGAGATTATCAAAACCTCAACAACAAAAGAGCTAGAACTGGAAATTGATCCACAAGAAGACTTGGCGTTATTGCAATATACTGGTGGAACTACTGGATTTCCTAAGGGAGTCATGCTAACACATGCAAACTTAGTTGCAAACACATTGATGTGTTCGAAATGGATGTATAAATGCAAAAAAGGCGAAGAGTCAGTATTAGCAATCCTTCCATTTTTTCATGTGTATGGAATGACAACAGTGATGAATCTATCAATCATGATGGCAGCAAAAATGATTTTAATGCCTAAGTTTGATGCTGGAGATACATTAAAAACAATCCATAAATTAAAGCCAACTCTTTTTCCAGGTGCACCAACCATGTATATTGGATTATTAAATCATCCTGATCTTAAAAAATATGATTTATCATCTATCGATTCTTGCATTAGTGGTTCAGCTGCTCTACCTCTAGAAGTTCAAGAACAGTTTGAGAAAATTACTGGTGGAAAACTTGTTGAGGGATATGGATTATCAGAAGCTTCCCCTGTAACACATGCTAATTTACTTTGGGGCAATAGAGTGAACGGTAGTATTGGAATGCCGTGGCCAGATACAGATGCTGTTGTTTTATCAATGGAAACAGGAGAACCGCTACCTGATGGTGAAATTGGAGAAATTGCAGTAAGAGGTCCACAGGTTATGAAAGGCTATTGGAATAAGCCTGAAGAAACAGAAGCTACCCTTCGCGATGGTTGGTTACTTACTGGTGACCTTGGTTACATGGATGAAAAAGGCTATTTTTATGTTGTTGACCGTAAAAAGGATATGATTATTGCCGGTGGTTTCAACATTTATCCTAGAGAGGTTGAAGAAATACTTTTTGAACACGAAAAGGTTCAAGAAGCTGTAGTTGCTGGTATACCAGATCCATATCGTGGAGAAACAGTAAAGGCATATGTGGTTCTAAAGGAAGGTCAACAATGCACAGAAGAGGAACTTGATAAACATTGCAGAAAACACCTGGCAGCTTATAAAGTCCCTAGAGTGTATGAGTTTAAAACAGAGCTTCCAAAAACAATTGTTGGTAAAGTTCTACGTCGTGTATTAGTTGAAGAAGAAAAAGAAAAACTAAGTAAAATAAATTAATAAAGCTGCAATCTGCTCAATCAATAAACATATGTTTTGTGCATTTGTGAAGAGCCATGATGTGAGCCTGTGGCTCTTATATTTATGGTGGAAGATAATCTTGACAGTTGCAAGTAAAACACTTATTATTGAAATATGAATGACTATTCATTCATTTTCTGAAAGGAAGTAGGGTACTTGAAAAACACTAAACCAAAATATATGCAAATTATTGATGCAGCTGTAATTGTTATTGCACAAAATGGATATCATCAAGCCCAGGTTTCAAAGATTGCAAAACAAGCAGGCGTTGCTGACGGTACCATCTATCTTTATTTTAAAAATAAGGAAGATATACTTGTATCGCTGTTCCAAGAAAAGATGGGTCAATTTATTGAAAAAATTGAAGCTGAAATAGCAGGAAAAACAAGCGCGGCAGAGAAGTTATTAACATTAGTGGAAACACATTTTGAGCTTTTAGCTGATAATCATGACTTAGCTATTGTAACTCAGCTTGAATTGAGACAATCCAATAAAGAATTACGTCTTCGTATAAATGAGGTATTGAAGGGATATTTGAGAATGGTTGATTCAATTATCCATTTCGGCAAAGAAACTGGAGAATTCCGTTCAGACTTAGATATTCGTTTATCAAGACATATGATTTTTGGTTCGATTGATGAAACTGTAACCACTTGGGTAATGAATGATCAGAAGTATGAGCTAGCAGCTTTAGCAAAACCAGTCCATCGTCTTTTAATAAAAGGCTGCGGTGCATCACACCTCTAAATTTTTCAGTTTAGAGGTGTATACATATTATTTCGGGAGGTAAGTAGATGGAATTTTTTAAGATAAAAGTAGACGATAATATAGCAACACTCACATTTAATCGTCCTCCTGCAAACGCCTTATCATCTGCGGTTTTGAAAGAGCTTTCAGGCGTCCTAGATGAACTTGAAGTAAATGAAGAGGTAAGAGTTATCATTATTCATGGCGAGGGTAGATTTTTCTCAGCAGGTGCCGACATTAAAGAATTCACAACAGTACCAACAGGTGCAGAGTTCTCTAACCTTGCAAGGTATGGCCAAAACTTATTCGAAAGAATGGAGCGTTTTCCGAAACCGATTATTGCAAGTATCCATGGAGCTGCCTTAGGTGGTGGTTTAGAGCTAGCCATGGGGTGCCACTTCAGATTAGTAAGTGAAAATGCAAAGTTAGGTTTACCCGAGTTACAATTAGGACTTATCCCTGGTTTTGCAGGAACAGCCCGATTGCCAAGATATGTAGGAGTGGCAAGAGCAGCACAAATGCTATGGACTAGTGACCCAATATCAGGTGTTGAAGCTGTCCAGTATGGACTAGCAAATCAAGCATTCCCAGAAGAAACACTACTTGAGGAAACTTATAAAATCGCTAAGAAAATCGCTCGAAAAAGTCCGATTTCTATTAAAGCAACAATTGAGCTACTGAATTCCACAAAAACAGAACAATATGTAGCGACTGTTGATCGTGAAGCTATTTTATTTGGAGAAGTATTCACATCTGAGGACGGTCAAGAAGGAATTAGTGCCTTCATAGAAAAACGACCACCTAGCTTTAAAGGAAAATAATGATATAAAACTAATTTTCTATACTATTAATTTACTAGAAAGTTAGTATTATAAATACTAAAAAATCTTTTACAATGTATGAAACCTAGGAGGGGAATCCATGAACATCTTTGTTATTTTAAAAAGAACATTTGACACAGAAGAAAAAATCGTTGTAAACAATGGTCAAATCAGTGAAGATGGTGCTGAATTTATTATTAACCCTTATGATGAATATGCCGTTGAAGAAGCTATTCAACTGCGTGATGCGAATGGTGGAGAAGTAACTGTAGTAACTGTTGCTGGTACAGATGAAGCTGAAAAAGAGCTTAGAACTGCCTTAGCAATGGGAGCAGACAAAGCAGTGCTAATTAATACAGAAGATGATCTTGAAAATGGAGATCAGTTTAGTACGGCTAAAATCTTAGCTGAGTACTTAAAGGATAAAGAAGTAGATTTAATTTTAGGTGGTAATGTTGCGATTGACGGCGGTTCAGGGCAAGTTGGACCACGTGTAGCGGAATTACTTAATATTCCATATGTAACAACTATTACAAAGCTTGATATAGATGGTACTAACGTAACTGTAGTACGTGACGTTGAAGGTGACTCCGAAGTAATCGAGACTTCACTTCCATTACTTGTTACATGTCAACAAGGCTTAAATGAGCCGCGTTACCCATCATTACCAGGAATCATGAAAGCTAAGAAAAAGCCTTTAGAAGAGCTTGAATTAGATGATCTTGATTTAGAAGAAGACGATGTTGAAGCAAAAACAAAAACAATTGAAATCTATCTTCCACCTAAGAAGGAAGCTGGTAAGGTCTTAGAAGGAGATTTAGCGGATCAAGTAAAAGAACTTGTTTCACTATTGCATACGGAAGCAAAGGTAGTTTGATTTAGTAAATTACTCAACTAATCTGGGGGGTTAAGCATAATGTCAAGAAAAGTGTTAGTACTAGGAGAAGTTCGTGATAATGCGTTACGTAACGTATCATTTGAAGCTATCGCTGCTGGAAAAACAATTGCAGAAGGTGGCGAAGTAGTAGCAGTATTAGTAGGTGAATCAGTTAGTTCATTAGCTAATGAATTAGTAAAATATGGCGCAGATCGCGTAGTTACTGTTGAAGATTCAAAATTAGCATCATATACACCAGATGGTTATTCTCAAGCATTATTAGCTGTTATTGATGCAGAGTCACCAGAAGGACTTGTATTTGGTCATACTGCATTAGGTAAAGATTTGTCTCCTAAAATTGCAGGTAAATTAAACTCCGGTCTTATTTCAGACGTGACTACAATTGAATCCGCAGGTGGAAATATTGTATTTACTCGTCCAATTTACTCTGGTAAAGCATTTGAAAAGAAGATTGTAACAGATGGTCTAATCTTTGCTACTGTACGACCAAATAATATTGCTCCACTTGCAAAGGATGAAGCTCGTACAGGTGATGTTTCTTCTGTATCAGTTGAGATTAAAGATTTACGAACAATCGTTAAGGAAGTTGTTCGTAAAGCAACTGAAGGCGTTGACTTATCTGAGGCTAAAGTTGTTATCGCAGGTGGACGTGGAGTTAAGAGTGCAGATGGTTTTGAACCATTAAAAGAACTTGCGAATGTTCTTGGAGGCGCAATTGGGGCTTCACGTGGTGCATGTGACGCAGATTATTGCGATTATTCACTTCAAATCGGCCAAACTGGTAAGGTTGTAACACCTGACTTGTACATTGCATGTGGTATTTCTGGAGCTATTCAACACTTAGCTGGTATGTCTAACTCCAAAGTAATCGTTGCAATTAATAAGGATCCAGAAGCAAACATTTTTAAAGTAGCTGATTATGGTATCGTTGGTGATTTATTTGAAGTGGTACCAATGTTAACAGAAGAGTTTAAAAAGCTGAAAGTTAACGCATAATATTTCTAAAGCGAGCATAATGCTCGCTTTACTTGTGTCAACAGTTTTCAGGCAAAGTTACTGTTGCAGAAACAAAACTTCCCACATACATATCAATATTTAAAAATGGGAAAGATGACGAATGAAGCAAAACATTCGTAAATTAAATAACGAGATGATATACTTTTCTTAGAATTCAAAGTTGTTATAAATAGGAGGCGTTTTAAAATGGCTATAACAAATGTTACAGACCAAACTTTTAACACAGAAACTAGCGAAGGATTAGTACTAGCAGATTTTTGGGCACCTTGGTGTGGACCTTGTAAAATGATTGCTCCAGTACTTGAAGAGTTAGATTCAGAAATTGGCGATAAAGTTAAAATCGTTAAATTAGATGTTGATGATAACCAAGAAACAGCTGCAAAATATGGTGTTATGAGCATCCCAACTTTACTTGTATTTAAAAACGGTGAAGTTGTTGATAAAGTGGTTGGATATCAACCAAAAGAAGCACTTGCTGACAGACTAGCAAATCACTATTAATAAACACAAAACAGTCTAGAGAATTCTAGGCTGTTTTCTTTTTCTCCCGATTCTCTTCCGAAAGCCCCTAATTGCCTTTTTTTACAGGTTCCTTAATTAAGTAATCATGTTACAATATAGGGTACGGTTAGATATTTATCTTCCTATAAAAAATTATTACTTCAGAAGTTATGATAATAACTAAAGGTGATTTCAACACATAGCACGTACTCCTGCGGAAAGCGAGTGCCAGGAACAGAAATCACCAGATATACGTTCTTTAATTACCATAAATTTTTTAAGAAAAAGTACCCTTACTATAGATGGAGTGGTTAGTATGCATGATCACCTCAAAGAAAAATTAGCGATTCTACCGGATCAGCCTGGCTGTTACCTAATGAAAGACCGTCAAGGAACAGTTATCTATGTAGGTAAAGCTAAGATACTAAAAAACCGAGTCCGTTCTTATTTTACAGGTTCACATGATGGTAAAACACTGCGACTTGTAAACGAGATTGTTGACTTTGAATATATTGTTACCTCTTCAAATATTGAAGCATTGCTTCTTGAAATTAACCTTATTAAGAAATACGATCCTAAGTATAATGTGATGCTTAAGGACGACAAGAGTTATCCTTTTATTAAGGTTACAGCAGAAAAACATCCGCGGTTGATTATTACCCGTAATGTTAAAAAGGACAAGGGTAAGTATTTTGGACCTTATCCAAATGTTCAGGCTGCTAACGAAACTAAAAAATTACTAGATCGAATTTACCCTCTGAGAAAATGTTCAACTTTACCAGATAAGGTTTGTCTGTATTATCATATTGGGCAATGTTTGGCGCCATGTGTTAATGAAGTATCAGATGAAACAAATAAGAAAATGGTTGACGATATCATTCGTTTTTTAAATGGTGGGTATAAAGAAATAAAATCAGAACTAAGTGAAAAGATGTTGAAGGCATCCGAAGATTTAGACTTTGAAAGAGCGAAAGAATATAGAGACCAAATTGCACATATTGAAACAACAATGGAAAAACAAAAGATGACGATGACAGACTTTGTTGATCGTGATGTATTTGGATATTCATATGATAAAGGCTGGATGTGTGTACAGGTATTCTTTATTCGCCAAGGTAAGTTAATTGAAAGAGACGTATCTCTTTTTCCATTTTATAATGAACCGGAAGAGGATTTCCTTACTTATCTAGGCCAGTTTTATTTGAAGAACAGTCATTTTAAGCCAAAGGAAGTTTTACTACCTAGTTCAATAGACAAAGAAATCGTAGAACAATTGTTAGAAGTAACAGTGGTTCAACCAAGTAGAGGTAAGAAAAAGGAACTAATTGAGCTTGCAAATAAAAATGCTAAAATAGCCTTAAATGAGAAGTTCCAGCTTATTGAACGGGACGAAGAGCGTACAATTAAGGCAATTGAAAACCTGGGTGGAAAATTAGGGATATATACGCCACACCGAATTGAAGCCTTTGATAACTCAAATATTCAAGGAACAGATCCTGTCTCTGCAATGGTTGTTTTTACAGACGGTAAACCAGATAAAAAGGAATACCGAAAGTATAAAATTAAATCAGTTCAAGGTCCTGATGATTATGAATCGATGAGAGAGGTTGTCCGTAGAAGATACGGTCGTGCACTCAAAGAGAACCTGGCATTACCAGACTTAATCATTATCGATGGTGGAAAGGGGCATTTGGCTGCAGTAAGAGATATATTAGAAAATGAACTAGGTCTGGATATCCCACTTGCAGGCCTCGCAAAAGATGAAAAACACCGAACCTCAGAATTATTAATTGGTGAGCCACCGGCCATTGTTGAATTACCAAGAAATAGTCAGGAATTTTATTTGCTTCAACGGATACAGGATGAGGTTCATAGATTTGCAATTACCTTCCATCGTCAGGTGCGAGGAAAAAATGCATTTCAGTCTGTACTTGATGATATTCCCGGTGTTGGTGAAAAACGCAAAAAGGCACTATTAAAGCATTTTGGTTCTATAAAAAAGATGAAGGAAGCAAGCATTGAAGACATTCAACAAGCAAATATCCCTCGTCCGACTGCTGAAGCAATTTTTCAAAAGTTACAAGAATAGCATTGCCATTTCAAAAATGTCCTGTTATAATTCATACTAATATAATATTCCACTTCATTACGTTGAAGTGATGATAGAGGTGCGAGCTTTAAGAGTATGTAATACGAGGGGTATGAGCCCTGAAGACTATTACAGAAAGGAGAGATCGCCGAAGTGAAAAAAGACTCATATCTTTTTTTGCTGGTCCTATGTTTAAGAGATATAGGATTGTCAAGATGTTTAATCTTGGAGAGCTATCTCACAATGTGACACGTTATTTTGTACGTATATCACAGCAATGAGAGCTTTCTCTCATTGCTGTTTTTTTATTTTAAAAAAGTAAAACTTCTTTAAATTTACTGCAAACTGCTGTCGCCCAATGAGATACCAAGCTTACTGTTATTACTATTTAGGGAGAAGGTTGAGAAATGGGGATCATTGTCCAAAAATTTGGGGGAACCTCTGTTGGTTCATCAGAAAGAATTATGAATGTTGCAAGCAGGGTTATACAAGAGGTTGATGCTGGAAACCAGGTAGTAGTTGTCGTATCCGCAATGGGGAAGACGACTGACCATTTAGTAACCTTAGCAGCAGAAATTACAAGCACACCAAGTAAACGGGAAATGGATATGTTATTGTCTACTGGTGAACAGGTGTCGATAGCCCTTTTATCCATGGCGCTACAGGCGAGAGGTTATGAATCAGTATCTTTTACAGGCTGGCAAGCAGGTATTGAAACAGAAGCTGTACATAGCAATGCCCGTATTGAAAAAATAGAAGTGTCAAAAGTAAGTAAATGCTTAAGTGAAGGTAAAATTGTAGTAGTTGCGGGTTTTCAAGGAATTAGTAGTTCGGGGGATATAACTACATTAGGCCGTGGTGGTTCAGATACTACTGCTGTAGCGCTTGCAGCAGCACTTAAAGCTGAAAAATGTGATATTTATACAGATGTAACAGGTGTCTTCACAACTGACCCTCGTTATGTTCAAACTGCTCGAAAGCTTAAGGCGATTTCCTATGATGAAATGCTTGAACTTGCAAACTTGGGTGCAGGCGTTCTTCACCCACGTGCAGTAGAATTTGCAAAAAACTTTGAGATGCCGCTTGAAGTTCGTTCAAGCATTGAACTAGAAAATGGGACCATAATTGAGGAGGAAGTTTCGGTGGAAAAGAATTTGATTGTTAGAGGAATAGCTTTTGAAGACCAAGTAACAAGAGTGACAGTGTGCGGACTTCCGAATGAACTACACACGCTATCTACTATTTTCGGAACTCTTGCTAAAAACGGGGTTAACGTAGATATCATTATTCAAAGTACGACTGATGATAACCACACAAATATATCGTTTTCTGTAAAAACACCGGATTTAAATGATGTAATTCAAGTTTTGGAAAACAATAAGAATGTATTACCTTTTGAAGAAATCCAACATGAGTCAGGGTTAGCAAAGGTATCGATTGTCGGTTCTGGTATGGTTTCAAATCCTGGTGTAGCAGCAGACATGTTCCAAGTGTTGGCTTCTGAAAACATTCAAGTGAAAATGGTAAGCACATCTGAAATTAAAGTATCAACTGTTGTGGAACAAGACAATATGGTAAAAGCTGTAGAAGCTCTTCATGAGGCATTTAACCTGTCTGCCGTTGAAGAAGAGAAAGCAAAGGTTCAAGTATAAGTAAGAAAGAAAGTCCAGTTTCCTGTTTATCGGGAACTGGATTTCTCTTGGGGAAACGTTCGGTAAGTGCTTTGAAGAACTCTTTGTAAAGTAATCTCCAGTGGCGAGAATGACGGTAGTACATAAAAAAAGCCCTACATTTTTGTGATGTAGGGTTACTCTTCAGTAAGATCTTTTCGATCCCATTTAACAGTAAAGATTACTTTTTGTGCTCTTTTTTTCTGTTGTTCAAAGCTTTCCGTTAACTGATTACGCTGTTGCTGGATTTGTTGAGCTATGAATCCGGACTCAAGCTGAAATGTACATATATCCTTGTGTTTAAATCGAGTTGAAATCATATCGCCCGATAAATGAAACTCCATTGAGTGTTTGTCGGAACGTTCAACAGTTAACTCTCCCCAACCGGCATCTTGGAAAAATAAAATAATTTCTTCAATCGTTGGTAAGGGGAACTTTCTTGCAAGGTTTTTACCTCCCCAATAGAGGAGTTGTGGTGTTTCTTTACCAAGTAAGTCAGGAAGTAAAATTTCCCGAATAAGTTCATAACCAAATACAGAAACGGTCTGTTCGTTATTTATTTGTTTTTCGTTGATGTTTACATTCTTCACGCCCATTCCCCTCTTTCTCCATTTCTTATTATATAACATCACTGGCAAAGAAACACATGTAATATTTTGTTTCTTTTTGTCAAATGGAAACGGACGAAAAAGTGTGGAACTGGTTGCAATGCAAGACAAAATATTATTTTTTTATTGAACATTTTGTGTACTTGATTCCTTGACGCTCTTACTTTATGGGAGTAAAATGAACTTGTTACATTATACTGATAAAGGAAACTAGAATGAATTTTCGATAAAAGGTAACATTCTGTATGTTTCTGCAAAGGTTTTCATTTTGCTTAGGAAGTACACATTATTCCTTTCTAAGCGCTTAAGTGTAACTACGGCTTTGCTGTCGCTTTATAGGCTAGGCTCGCAGAGTATTCTTTATCAGTCTATTATATTGTCCTTCTACATATTTACGGGGATGAAGGAGACACAAAAGTGCCTTTAAGGTACGGCTTATTACTAAGGGGGGTAAAGCATGGCAGGTAATCGTGAATTTTTAAATCGCAGACTGCATTCGCTATTAGGTGTAATTCCAATTTCAGTATTTTTAATTCAACACTTAGTAGTAAATAGTTTTGCGACTAGGGGAGAAGAGGCATTTAATAATGCAGCTCATTTTATGGAAATGCTTCCGTTTCGTTATTTTTTAGAAATTTTTGTTATTTTTCTACCATTATTGTTTCATGCCATTTATGGGCTTTATATTGCTTTCACTGCAAAAAACAATGTAAGCAATCACAAACATTTCCGTAATTGGATGTTCCTATTACAACGTGTAACAGGTATTTTTACATTAATTTTTATCACATGGCATGTATGGGAAACGCGTATCGCTGCTGCATTTGGTGCAGAAGTTAACTTTCAAATGATGGAGAACATCTTAGCTTCACCAGTAATGCTAATTTTCTATTTAGTAGGTGTAATTTCAGCAATTTTCCATTTTGCTAATGGATTATGGTCTTTCTGTGTAAGCTGGGGTCTAACAATAACTCCACGTTCACAACAAATTTTAACTTATGTAACTATGGGTATTTTTGTAGTCGTATCCATCATTGGAGTACGTGCAATCTTAGCTTTCGTTTAAAAATATTATTTTAAAATGTTAAAAGAATACAATTAGGTTAATTAATGATTCAAATTATATGTAACTGAAAAAATATGACCGTTCAATTTTAAAAGATTAGTAATTTTGGGCGATCTCTTGATTAGGGAGTGAGTTACTTTGAGTAAGGGAAAAATTATTGTAGTCGGTGGTGGACTTGCAGGACTAATGGCTACCATCAAAGCTGCTGAAGAAGGAACACAGGTTGATCTATTTTCACTTGTACCTGTAAAACGATCTCACTCTGTATGTGCTCAAGGTGGGATAAATGGCGCAGTAAATACAAAGGGTGAAGGAGATTCTCCTTTGATCCATTTTGATGATACAGTATATGGCGGAGATTTCTTAGCGAATCAAAAGCCTGTTAAGGCAATGTGTGAGGCCGCACCCGGAATCATTCACTTAATGGACCGTATGGGCGTTATGTTCAATCGTACTCCTGAAGGATTACTTGACTTCCGTCGTTTCGGTGGTACTCAGCATCACCGTACAGCATTTGCTGGTGCAACAACTGGTCAACAATTGCTTTATGCATTAGATGAACAAGTTCGTCGTCATGAGGTATCTGGTCTTGTTACGAAATACGAAGGTTGGGAATTCCTAGGAATTATCCAAGATGACGAAGGAATCTGTCGTGGCGTAGTTGCGCAAGATCTTTATACTATGGAGATTAAATCTTTCCCAGCTGATGCTGTTATCATGGCATCTGGTGGCCCTGGTATTATCTTTGGTAAGACTACAAACTCCATTATCAATACAGGTTCAGCTGCTTCTATCGTGTACCAACAAGGTGCATATTATGCAAATGGTGAGTTCATTCAAATCCACCCAACTGCAATTCCTGGAGACGATAAACTCCGTTTGATGAGTGAATCTGCTCGTGGTGAAGGTGGACGTGTATGGACTTATAAAGATGGTAAGCCATGGTACTTCCTAGAGGAAAAATACCCTGCATACGGTAACCTAGTTCCTCGTGATATAGCAACACGTGAAATCTTTAGTGTATGTGTTGATATGAAACTTGGTATTAACGGCGAAAACATGGTATACCTTGATCTTTCTCATAAAGATCCAAAAGAGCTTGATATCAAGCTTGGTGGAATCATTGAGATTTATGAAAAATTCATGGGTGATGACCCACGTAAAGTTCCAATGAAAATCTTCCCTGCAGTTCACTATTCAATGGGTGGATTATGGGTTGATGATGACCAAATGACAAATATCCCTGGATTATTTGCTGCCGGTGAGTGTGATTACTCTCAACATGGTGCAAACCGTTTAGGTGCTAACTCATTATTATCAGCTATTTATGGCGGTATGGTTGCTGGTCCAAATGCAGTTAAGTATGTGAGTGGTCTTGCAAAAGGAACAGATTCACTTTCTTCTTCTATTTTTGATCAGGCTGTAAAACAAGAACAAGAAAAATGGGATAATGTTATGTCATTAGACGGTACTGAAAATGCATACGTCCTTCATAAAGAACTTGGAGAATGGATGACAGATAACGTTACCGTTGTACGATACAATGACAAGCTGTTAAAAACTGATGAGAAAATTCAAGAACTTCTTGAACGTTATCAAAATATTAACATTAACGATACAGCTAAATGGAGTAACCAAGGTGCAACATTTACTCGTCAATTACAAAACATGTTACAGCTTGCACGTGTAATTACGATTGGTGCCTATAACCGAAATGAGAGCCGTGGTGCACATTATAAGCCAGAATTCCCGGATCGTAATGATGAGGACTTCTTAAAAACAACAATGGCAAAGTTCACAGGCAAAAATACTGCTCCAGCTTTCCATTATGAAGAAGTTGATACATCATTAATCACTCCGCGTAAGCGTGACTATACAAAGAAAAAGGAGGCAAACTAAGATGAGTGAAAAATTAGTAGAATTTCATGTAACTCGTCAAGAAACTCCCGATTCTGAACCATATGTTTTAAAATTCAAGGTTCCTTATCGTCCGAATATGAACGTAATTTCAGCTTTAATGGAATTCCGTCGTAACCCGGTTGATATTAATGGTAATACAGTAGCTCCAATTTCATGGGACATGAACTGTTTAGAAGAAGTTTGTGGCGCTTGTTCAATGATTATTAACGGAAAGCCTCGTCAATCATGCTCTGCGTTAATTGACCAACTTGAACAACCAATCAAGCTTGAACCAATGAGAACTTTCCCGGTAGTACGTGACCTTCAAGTAGACCGTAAGAGAATGTTTGATTCCTTGAAAAAGGTAAAAGCATGGATTCCAATTGATGGAACTTACGATCTTGGTCCTGGACCACGTATGCCTGAAAAGAAACGCCAATGGGCATATGAATTATCAAAATGTATGACATGTGGTGTTTGCTTAGAAGCTTGTCCAAATGTAAACAGCAAATCTGACTTCATTGGACCTGCTCCATTATCACAAGTTCGTTTATTCAATGCTCACCCAACTGGTGAAATGAATAAATCTGAACGTTTAGAAGCAATTATGGGCGACGGTGGCCTTGCAAATTGTGGTAACTCACAAAACTGCGTGCAGTCTTGTCCTAAGGGTATCCCACTTACAACGTCAATTGCAGCATTAAACAGGGACACTACTATCCAAGCTTTTAGAAACTTCTTTGGTAGTGACCAAGTATAAATAAAAGCGCAAGCGCCATGGAAAAAGGAACATCGACTAAAAAGCCGCCACGTCCTGTGGCGAACGTCGATGTCAGCACATCCTCGAAAATGCTATGCATTTTCTTCGTGCGATGTCTATGCTTCCGTAGCCTTCCTTGTCCTGTGCAAGTCCGACAAGCGCTGGCCGACTAAAATCGCCACGTCCTGTGGCAACGTCGGCACTAGCACGTCCTGTGCGTCGAAACCCTGACGAGGAGGCTCGAAAAAAAGCAAAGCTTTTTTCCTGCGAGGTTTATCCTCACGAAGCATTCCTTAGTGTCGCCGCCGCAGGAGGGGTGAAGCGACCTCGAGGGGCTAGGCGCTGGAGCTAGACACTGATAATAGGTAGAAGCTTTTATACTTACTTATCATAGAAAAACAGTAAAACACTCCTTCATACTTTATGGAGGAGTGTTTTTTCGTTATGTTAGAGACCACGATTTCTATAGAATAATAGGAACCACTTTATTATCAGTTGAATAATCTTATGTAAGGGGCTATTGGAATGAAGCATATAACGTACATCACCGATATAAATGCATGGAAGGATTCCTTCGAGTTTTACCACCCAATAAAGGTTCGTTTTTCCGAAACAGATATGTTTGGACACTTAAATAACACTGTACCCTTTGCATATTTTGAAGAAGCTAGAATTGAGTTTTTTAATCATTTAGGCTTTATGCAGAAGTGGACTGAAGAAACAAGTATAACAATACCAGTGGTTGCCAATCAACAATGTGACTATCTGAAACAGGTATTTTTTGGTGAACAACTTAAGCTGTATGTAAAAATAAATCAGCTTGGAAATTCATCAATGGATCTTCACTATATGGCGGAAACACAAAAAGGTTCAATTTGTTTTGTAGGTAGAAGTACGATTGTTCAAATGTCAAAACTAACCGGAAAAGGCGAGCCATGGTCTGACGATATGAAGCAAACCTTAGAATCAAAAGTTAACATACATTGTATGAGTTAATTGGGATGAATATTCCACATCGCTAAAAAATAGACGCTAAAAACTCTACATATCCTCAACATAACAGTCACGGCAACACTCTCCTTCTCATACTATATTGTGACTAAATATATACCCATCCAGTAGTTCAGCTCGAACCTTAGCAAGGAGGGTTACAATACTTGAAGGAGAAAGAGTTTCAACCAAAACCACTACTAACCAAAAGAGAGAGAGAAGTTTTTGAGTTACTAGTTCAAGACAAAACAACGAAAGATATCGCGGGTGAACTATTCATTAGCGAAAAGACGGTTCGTAATCACATATCGAATGCGATGCAGAAGCTGGGAGTAAAGGGGCGTTCTCAGGCAGTTGTAGAGCTCCTTCGTATGGGAGAACTTGAACTTTAAGTATTTTACCGGCATGCTTTACGAAAGTAAGCGTGCCGGTTACTTATTTTTAAAGGTGTTTTTACTGAAGTTTGAAGTTCAGTACTTTTTGTAATACTCCTGTAAGCAACTTGAACTTGCATTTTAAACGGAAAAAGTAGAAAATAAGAGTAATATAGATCCTTAAAATATTGGCTTTTAAATGGGTAAGGTATGAACTGGGTTAGCAAACACAATTACTTCTTAATATAAACAACATGAAACAGTAACTCGTACTAATATCAAACACAATAAACACTGTGATACAGAGAGAATCATTGTAGAAATCAACGAAATATTTTTACTAGGAGAGGATGTAATGACTGTTAAAGAGAGTAATGAAACAAAGGATCACCAAGTAGTTGCAGACATAGAAAAATCATTGCGTTATATTTCAGGTATTATCAAACAAAAAGGTAGAGAAATCCTAAGTAACTTTACAATTACAACCCCACAATTCTTAGCACTCCAATGGCTACTCGAACATGGAGACATGACAATAGGGGAACTTTCGAATAAAATGTTCTTAGCGTGCAGTACAACAACAGACCTTGTTGATCGTATGGAGAAAAATAACCTTGTTATGAGAGTAAAAGACCCTAAAGATCGTCGTGTTGTTAGAATACACCTCCTTGAAGAAGGCGAACGTATCATTGAAGAAGTAATTAAAAAAAGACAAGACTACCTTCACGAAATTATGGAGAACTTCACAGGCGATGAAGTAGTACTACTTGAAAAGAATCTTAAGAAATTACACCAAGAAATGCGAGTAGAATGAGGCGATTGTTTGAAACGACCAATTGGAATTATAGACTCTGGAGTGGGCGGTTTAACCGTTGCTCGTGAAATTATAAGGCAATTACCAAAAGAAGAAATCATATACTTAGGCGATAATGCACGCTGTCCCTATGGGCCAAGACCAAAAGATGAAGTTCGTCAGTTCACATGGGAACTGACGAACTATTTATTGTCTTTTGACATCAAAATGCTTGTTATCGCATGTAACACAGCAACTGCACTGGTGCTCGATGAAATCCAGGCTCAGTTACCAATCCCGGTTATTGGCGTTGTCTATCCTGGTGCCCGCACTGCCCTCAAAGTAACGAAGAACAACTATGTGGGCGTCATTGGTACAGTAAATACAATTGAGAGCGGCGCTTACGAAATTGCTTTAAAAGCGATTAACAACCAAATTACTGTGGAAAGCCTCGCATGTCCACGTTTTGTTCCATTAGTCGAAGCAGGTAAATTCGATGGTGAAGAAGCTGATGGAATTGTCGCTGACTCTTTAGAAGGTCTAAAAGGGAAAGAACTCGACACTTTAATCTTAGGATGCACCCATTACCCATTACTCCGTTCAACAATTCAGCAATATCTAGGAGACGGGATAAAACTGATCGATTCGGGTGCAGAAACTGCTAGAGAAGTTAGTACCGTCCTTTACTATAGTGGCATGCTGAACAAAGGTGCCCGCAAAAAGGACCACCTGTTCCTTACCACAGGTGAAAAAGACATCTTCCAGAAGATTGCCACCAATTGGTTCGAAGAGCCGGTTGAAAATGTAAGGTCTGTGAAGATTTAGGTTTGGTGAAAAAGCTCCTGGTGGGGGGCTTTTTTTGTATTGGGGACATTGTTGGTCAGATTCTCATCTCTATAATAAGAAAAACGTTAATGAGTGGGTAAGAAAGTGTTGAAACGTACCCATTCAAGCAGGAAAGCGAAAATGAGTGGGTAAGGAAAAGCAGAAATGTACCCACTCACAAAGGAAAACAGGCATGAGTGGGTAAGAAAGTGAAGAAACGTACCCACTAACAAAGGAAAACAGGCATGAGTGGGTAAGAAAATGAAGAAACATACCCACTCACAAAGGAAAACAAGCATGAGTGGGTAAGAAAGTAAAGAAACGTACCCACTCAAACAGGAAAACGAATATGAGTGGGTAAGAAAATGAAGAAACATGCCCACTCACAAAGGAAACCAAGCATGAGTGGGTAAGAAAGAGAAGAAACATACCCACTCACAAAGGAAAACAGGCATGAGTGGGTAAGGAAAAGCAGAAATGTACCCACTCACAAAGGAAAACAGGCATGAGTGGGTAAGAAAGTGAAGAAA
>NZ_JBFOKR010000033.1:0-6585 GCF_047246645.1 Ferdinandcohnia jepli | reverse complement strand
AGGAAACCAAGCATGAGTGGGTAAGAAAGAGAAGAAACATACCCACTCACAAAGGAAAACAGGCATGAGTGGGTAAGAAAGAGAAGAAACATACCCACTCACAAAGGAAACCAAGCACGAGTGGCTAAGGAAGTGAAGAAACGTACCCACTCACAAAGGAAACCAAGCATGAGTGGGTACTACACTAATTTGATTTAACATAATGGGAACCTTTACCGAGTTCAACAGTTATATAGTTATTAGTTAGAACCTTTTGTAATGTCTTTTGAGAAACTACTCCATTACTCCATTCATATACCCGTTTTTTTGTAATTTTCATTTTAGGAAATAGTATAAATAGCTCATCAATACAACGCAGAATAGCGGGTTCGTTCTTTTCTATCAAACCACATTTTTCGCATATTAAAAGATTTTGAGTTGATTTCACCATAAACCCCTCACCACACGCACACAAAACTCCCTTATCCAACTTTTCAAAACTATATTCCGGTACTCGCTTATAAGAAGACTCAGCCAAATGCAGGGAAACCAGTTTTTCTGCAAGATTATAGTGTCTTACTGAGATTTTTGACGGTATTAAATCTAGTTTGCAAACAAAACGATTAACTTGAGTTGGGAAAACAATTGGTAAACTCATGGGGGCTTGATATAGGAAAAATTCGGGATTAACAAAGACCAGATGAGATTCGATTGGAAAGTTGAAACCAAGAGAGTGGAGTAATTGTTTTAGAAGTGCTTCACTACGGTTTAGTTGAATGAGGGGGCTTTTAATAATTTCTGTTCCTGAAGAGGTGTACCATTTATTATCTTTAAGATAATAGTCTCCTTCGTAATTCTTCACCTCAAACATTAAAATTTTTGACTGGAAAATTACGAGTGTATCAATTTGGAATTGGGTGTTATTCACTTCTAGTAGAAGGTCACGAAGTATGATGCAATCCACCTTAAGGCTCTCAAGCCACTTATCAAACACCAATTCTCCTTTGTATCCTTTTTCAAGACTGTAAAACTGATTTTCATATTTTTCTTCTAATTTTGATCGACCACGCAGACTGGTTAGTAGTAGTAATTCTTCTGGAAGAGTACGTTTTTTAATAAGTAACACATCCCTTTCTATAACTATCATTCTATAAATTCTATTCGTTTTATCTTTTCCCTTCCAAAAATCAAAACAATTTGTCCAAATTTTTCTCTGAAAAACGGTCTAATTTAAAAATAGGGCTCGTATACATAGTAGTACAAACTGCCTTAGGAGGGAAAAGAATGCGTAAAATTACAAAATCAACATTAGCTGCAACTGTTATATCTTCTTCTGTTTTACTTTCAGGATGTGGCTTATTTAGTGTAGAAAAAGAGGTTGCCCAGATGGATCCGCCTCAAGAGGAAGCGGTTGATACAACAGTTACAACTGGTGAGGACCAATCAACTGAAACTACAGCTGATCAAGAGGAAGCTACTACTGAAACAGTGAAGCGTGATTTGTATCTAATTGATGAAAATGGGTTAGTTGTGCCTTATTCAGCAGAGTTACCAAAAACAGATGGTGCTGCACGGCAAGTACTTGAATATTTAGTAGCTGGTGGCCCAGTGAATGAAATTTTACCAGATGGATTCAGAGCCGTGATTCCTCAAGACACTGAGGTAGATGTAAAACTTGAAGGTAGCACAATCATTGCTGACTTCTCCAAAGAGTTTAACACATACAATGCTGAAGATGAGAAGAAAATTCTAGAAGCAATTACTTGGACATTAACTCAATTCGACACTATTGAGAATGTTGAAATCAGAGTGAACGGTCATGTGCTTGAAGAAATGCCAGTTAACGGTACGCCTATCTCTGAAGGCTTAAGCAGAGCTGATGGAATTAATCTTGATAATAGTGGTGTTGTAGACATTACAAACTCTCGTCCTGTGACACTTTACTTCTATGTTCAAAATGACGAAACTGAATATTATGTCCCAGTCACAAAACGAATTGACACTACTGAGAAAGATCAAGTAGCTGCAGTCGTAAGTGCATTAATTGATGGTCCAAATATTACATCAAATTTATTGAGCGAACTTCACCCAGATGTCGAGCTGCTAGGTTCAAAACTTGAGGATGGGAAACTAACGCTTGATTTTAATGAAGCTATCTTTGGAAGCTTTGATGAAAATATGATTTCTCAACATGTGTTAAATACGTTAGTTTTATCATTAACTGAAAATCCTGAAATTCAAAGTGTTGCTGTTACTGTTAATGGAGAGGCTGACATTTTAACTGAGGATGGAAAGACGTTAACTGAGCCTGTAACTCGTCCAACGAACGTTAATACAGGGAGTTTCTAAAGAGTAGCAAAGTCTCTAATTATTATTAGACATTTTTGCTATACTATATAGAGGATACGTAAGAGGTAGGCTCACAGTAGCCCGCCTCTTCTTTAAATTTTCCGACATAATGGGTTTGTGAAGATTGGAGGTTATAAAGTGAGAGTAGATGGACGAAACCAAGAACAGTTACGGCCAATTCACTTTGAAATGAATTATGTAAAGCATCCTGAGGGCTCTGTCCTTATTACAGTTGGTGATACAAAAGTAATATGTAATGCTAGCGTTGAAGACCGTGTACCACCTTTTATGCGTGGCTCAGGTAAAGGATGGATATCAGCGGAGTATTCGATGCTTCCAAGGGCTACAGAGCAACGAAACATAAGAGAGTCCTCAAAAGGAAAAGTGTCAGGGCGAACAATGGAGATTCAACGTCTTATTGGACGTGCATTAAGGTCAGTTGTTAATTTAGAAAAACTAGGGGAGAGAACGATCTGGATTGACTGTGATGTCATACAGGCAGATGGTGGAACTAGAACAGCTTCCATTACCGGTGCATTTGTTGCAATGGCCATTGCTATTGATAAGCTATTTTCCGATAAAAAAATTAGTGAATTTGCTTTAACAGATTATTTGGCAGCGACATCAGTCGGTATAGATCCAGAGTTTGGTGAGATTTTAGATTTAAATTACATAGAAGATTCAAAAGCAAATGTTGATATGAATGTTGTTATGACCGGTTCTGGAGAATTTGTTGAATTACAAGGAACTGGAGAGGAATCTACCTTCTCTCGTAATCAGTTGAACACATTACTAGAATTGGCTGAAAAAGGGATAAATGAGTTGATTTCTTTACAAAAAGAAGTACTTGGTGAGATTGCAAATCAAATAGGGAAGAGGGACTAGTAGCATGCAAGAAATTATGATTGCTACAAAAAATGCTGGCAAAGTAAAAGAATTTAATAATCTATTTGAGATTAAAGGGATTAAGGTCAAATCCTTACTTGATTTTCCAAGCATTGATGATATTGAGGAAACGGGAACAACCTTTGCTGAGAATGCTAAAATTAAAGCAGAAGCAATTTCTAACAAGTTTAAGATACCTGTTATCGCGGATGATTCTGGCCTATCCGTTGATTATCTGAATGGTAGACCTGGTGTTTATTCAGCTAGATATGCTGGCGAACAAAAAGACGATACTGCCAATCTTAATAAAGTTTTAGCTGAACTAGAGGGTGTACCCGAAGACAAAAGAACTGCCAGGTTTCATTGTGCGCTTGCATTAGCAATTCCTGGTGAGGAGACACAGATTGTTGAAGGGACTTGTGAAGGCATCATAACTGATAAGCCTGTCGGTGCGAATGGATTTGGCTATGATCCCGTTTTTTATGTTGTAGCAAAAGGGAAGACAATGGCACAGCTTACCAAGGATGAGAAAAATGAAATTAGTCATCGCGGTAATGCATTACGGAAATTGGACAAGCTTTTACAGGATCGAGAGGAATTATTAAAATGAAAGCTTTATTAATAAGTGATAGTCATGGCTGGACAGATGAACTTGTGAAGATAAAAGAAAGGCACAAAAACGAAGTTGATTTTATGCTGCATTGCGGAGACTCTGAGCTTCCATCAGTATCATCAGAAATGAGTGGCTTTTCTGCGGTGCGTGGAAATTGTGACTTCGACTCCAGCTACCCGGAAGATTCGGTTGTTCTTTTAAATGGAAAAAAAGTTCTGCTTACTCATGGTCATTTATATAATGTAAAAATGACGCTAATGAATTTGAAATATCGAGCTCAAGAAACGGGAGCTAACATTGTTTGTTTTGGTCATTCCCATATAGCGGGTGCGGAATTAATAGAGAAGACTTTATTTATCAATCCTGGAAGCATTCGTTTACCAAGAATGCGAAAAGAAGGAACATATGTTATACTAACAATTATTGAAAATAAGATTGAAGTGACTTTTTTTTCTACAGAAGGAAAAGTTATTGATAAGCTAACAACTCGGGTTTCATTGGGTTAATTAGAGAATGGGAGTGAGAAATCACTCCCTTCATAAAAAATATTTCATAAAAAATGTTGACATATTTTTTCTATGTGACTATAATAAAAAATGTCGCTAATGAGTTATTGAAGCGAAAACAACTTGTCCCAGTAGCTCAGCTAAGCGTAAACATCATTGAGATTCCTCGATGTAGCTTTGTTCCGACGCATTAATCATCCTCGAGTTTTCTTGAAGAGGAAGGAACAGGATAGCGCAATATAGATAGTGGCTTACTGAACATAAAATAATTTAATAATATTGTCCCAGTAGCTCAGCTGGATAGAGCAACGGCCTTCTAAGCCGTCGGTCGGGAGTTCGAATCTCTCCTGGGACGCCATCTTACATAATCAACTCTTTTCCTTTGGAAAAGAGTTTTTGTCATTTTAGGAACAAATCATGATACATGACTTCCGGATCCAGTTGTACAATTTAAAGATCCCTTAATTATCTCAGAAATAACATTAAAATTTATTTCTTAATAAATATCTTTTAGTTTCCCCCAAGATCCCTTCCTTTTCATTCAGTAAAAACCCTAAACCCAAACTCTTGAATTTTTCTAATTTCATAAAAAATTTCATAATTTTTAAACCGCGTGGCTGCAACGTTGTAAGCGGATACAACTTATCTTATTAATCAAAATATCTAACAATTCTTTAAAATGGTGTTGACTACTCCAAAAAATGGGCGTAATATAGGCTCTAATATAAAACAATTACTAGCAAAAATTACTAACTAACAAGAGTGAATTGCAGCGCAAGAACAGTCCTGACATAACAATTTCATCGTAATAATTTATGATGGAACGAAATGTAATTGGATTATTTTTTGTACCTAAAATTTCACTGGTGTAAAGCGTCTCTGTTTAAATGTACTAAAGGGGTGTGTCTATGTGAGTGAGCAATGGATATTTTTGAATGATCAATTTGTAAAAAAAGAAGATGCAAAGATTTCAGTATATGACCACGGATTTTTATATGGTGATGGTGTCTTTGAAGGAATAAGGGTGTATGATGGAAACATTTTTCGAATGGAAGATCATAATGATCGACTTTTCCGTTCGGCAAAATCAATCATGTTAACAATACCTTATTCAAAGGAAGAAATGATTGACCTGGTCGTACAGACGATAAATAAGAATCAATTAAAGGATGCTTATATTCGTATCGTCGTTTCACGCGGTGTGGGGGATCTTGGATTAGATCCATATAATTGCAAGAGAGCACAGGTGGTTATTATTGCAGAACCGCTAGCTATTTTTCCAAAGCATTTGTATGAAACAGGAATCGATATTGTTACTGTTGCTACCAGAAGAAATCGACCGGATGTGCTAAGTCCAAAGGTTAAATCATTAAATTACTTAAATAACGTCTTAGTAAAAATTGAAGCACATTTAGCTAACGTTAGTGAGGCACTAATGCTTAATGACCAAGGCTATGTTGCTGAAGGTTCAGCCGACAATGTATTCATAGTAAGAGGAAATGAAATTCTTACTCCACCAGGTTATATTGGTGCGTTGGAGGGGATTACAAGAAGCGCAATTATTGAAATTGCTAAAGACCTCGGATATGACATGAGGGAAGAACCATTTACAAGACATGATGTGTATACTGCAGATGAAGTATTTTTAACTGGTACTGCAGCCGAAGTTATTGCCGTCGTTAAGGTGGATGGCAGAGTAATTGGCGAAGGGGTACCTGGAGAGAATACGAAAAAATTACTTAAAGTATTTAGGGAAAAGGTTGTAGCTGATGGTGTAAAAGTTTACAAGGAAGCGGCAACTAATATTGGATAAACGTTGAAGAGGATAAGTAGTCTTACGATTCGATATCTACAGAGAGCCGGAATGGTGGAAGCCGGTGTTATCCCGTAGGATGAACTCGCCTCTGAGTGCTAACTTGAAAGAGAATATTTCAAGTAGAGTTAGCCGGGTGTATGGTAATTACTCACCCGTTACCAAAATGAACAATGTAATGTTGTTCCTGAGGTGATCAGTTTTTGAATTGATCACAAAAAAGGGTGGTACCGTGAAAAGTGACAAATGCCTTTTCGCCCCTTCGACCAAATTTTTGGTCTAGTGGGTGGATTGGCTTTTTATTTTGCTCTATTTGTAAAGACTGAACGACAAATACACCATGGCGAAATTCATTTAATTTTAAAGGTTCTATAATATTTGTTGGGGTTCCTACACAATTAAAGGCATAAAAAATGCACGACATCAGCCAGTCTTTTATA
>NZ_JBFOKR010000032.1:0-29530 GCF_047246645.1 Ferdinandcohnia jepli | reverse complement strand
AATTGGCAGGCATGAGCCCAGTTCAATACCGGGTCCATACTAGCCAATTAGCTGCTTAATATAAAACTCTAACTTTTTGGGGTCACATCATTGCAAGTGCTTTTTTTTATCATTTTTTTAAACATTAAATCGGAAATGGATAACATCCCCGTCTTGTACAATATATTCTTTTCCTTCCAGACGAACCTTTCCTGCTTCACGAGCAGCATTCATAGAGCCGCCATTCAGTAGATCATCATAAGAAACTGTTTCTGCACGAATGAATCCTCTTTCAAAGTCCGAATGGATAATACCCGCACATTGTGGTGCCTTCATACCTTTTCTAAAGGTCCATGCTCTTACTTCTTGGACACCAGCAGTAAAGTAAGTTGCTAATCCTAATAAATGGTATGCAGCGCGAATTAACTGATCCAAACCTGATTCTTCAATTCCTAATTCCTCTAGGAACATTGCTTTTTCTTCACCTTCAAGTTCCACAATTTCTGATTCGATTTTTGCACAAACAACGATAACCTCTGCATTATCTTTTTCAGCAAATTCACGAACCAATTGTACGTATTCATTTGATGAAGGGTCTGCTACATCATCTTCGCCTACATTGGCAACATAAAGTACTGGTTTAATAGTTAGCAAATGCAATCCTTTTACAAATTTCATTTGTTCATCTGTGAATTCAACAGTACGTGCTGGTTGTTCACTCTCAAAAGCCTCTTTAAGTTTTACAAGAACTTCATGCTCATACACAGCATCTTTATCTTTTTGTTTTGCAAGCTTCGCCACACGATCAATTCGCTTATCTACTGTTTCCAGGTCAGCTAAGATCAGTTCTAAATTTATTGTTTCAATATCTGATATAGGATCTACTTTACCAGCAACATGGGTAATATTGTCATCTGCAAAGCAACGAACAACATGACATATTGCATCAACCTGACGTATATGGGATAAAAATTTATTACCTAAACCTTCCCCTTTACTAGCACCTTTTACAATCCCTGCGATATCGGTAAATTCAAATGTAGTAGGTACAGTTTTTTTAGGTTGAACTAGTTCTGTTAATTTATTTAAACGCTCGTCTGGTACTTCTACAAT
This sequence comes from Ferdinandcohnia jepli, assembly GCF_047246645.1. Lineage (NCBI taxonomy): Bacteria > Bacillati > Bacillota > Bacilli > Caryophanales > Bacillaceae > Ferdinandcohnia > Ferdinandcohnia jepli. The sequence goes on along the minus strand of NZ_JBFOKR010000032.1, from coordinate 28,438 downwards.
CCCTACATTAGGGTCGATTGTACAAAACGGGTAGTTTGCTGATTCTGCTCCAGCTTGAGTAATTGCATTAAAAAGTGTTGATTTTCCAACATTAGGAAGACCAACGATTCCTGCTGTTAACGCCATCTTCTTTCCACTCCTCTTTTTATCCGTAACAAATGTAACCTTTCACAATTATAGATATTACCTGTAAAAAAAACAAGCCGTTTCAAAATAGAAACGGCTCCTATATTAGTTTGGATTCAATATTTATATCTTTTCAATCGAAACTAAGCAATCATATAGCGTACTGCCAAGTCCATTATCCGAAACCTCATGTGAAGTAAGGTTATTTACACTACCACCAAATATATGCCATTGGCCCTCATCAATACAAATTACATTAGGAGACGAATCCTTTAGAATTTGCACTTTGCCTTGAACTTCACCACGGTCGTTAAAAACTCTTACAGTATCGTTCACTTGTAACCCCTGTTTCTCAGCCACATCCTGAGATATCTCCACTTTAATAGACTGCATATTTTCTATTAAGTGGTAATGCTGAGAATGATTTGAACGCAACGGGTGTATTGTTAGTAAAGTATAAGGATATTTATTTGCTAATACTTCATTTGAATAATGAGACTCCCTCGGATAAGACAACTTTAACTTTCCATTCAACCCTTTTGCCTCACCTAAAGAGGAAGTAAATTCATATTTACCAGATAGTGTTGCAAATTGTCTGTCTTGCCAAGGTACTAACTTAACAGGAAGTGGGATATGGCTTTTTTCTTGTAACTCTTCAAAGGATATACCTTTTTCCTGTAAATCACCTAGACCCATTTGAATAAATTCTTGTCTAGAGTAATTGAAATCCTCTCCAAATCCAAGTTTCTTCGCTAATTCCGTCCACACCCAGACGTCAGATTTGACTTCTCCTGGTGCTTCAACCAATTTTGGACCATAATTCACAAAATGGTGATACATAGATGAATAGTAGATGTCCTCTTCTTCAAATACAGTTGCAGATGGAAGAACATAGTCAGCCATTCGAGCAGTATCAGTCATAAACTGTTCAAGCACAACTACTGTATCAACAGATTCAAACGCTTTTTTAACAAGACTTGAATTCGGTACTTGAGTTAACGGGTTCCCGCAGGTTACCACTACCATCTTTACAGGAGGATCATTCGCCGTAAGTATTCCCTCCGCTTGTTCCATCATAGTAAATGATCTAGAAGCCTGTTTTCGTTCTGGTAGAGTAAGCGCAGAACTATCAAAACTCTGTCCAACCTGTGTATTTCCAAAATTAGCTCCACCACCTGCAATACCGATATTCCCGCTTACTGCAACAAGTGCGTCAATTAAACGAATCGTATTCCCGCCATTCGCATAGCGCTGCATTCCTAACCCCATATATGTTGCAGTAGGTCCATTGCTATAAATGTGAGCTAATTCTAAAATTGTTTCACGTGAAACATTTGTTATTTCTTCAATTTCTTCTAGAGAAATAGATTCTATTACTTTTAAAAGGTCAGAGTAACCTACTGAATGATTTTGAATGAATTCTTTGTCTTCCTTCTCTAAACGAACAATTTCCTTGATAATCCCAATTGCTAAGAAGCCGTCCATGCCTGGTGTAATTGGAATATAAGAATTTGCTATTTTTGCAGTTCCATTATACATTGGGTCAATAACAATAATATTTGCACCTTTTTTCTTCACTTCCTGTAAAAATCCAAATAAGTGCATATTAGTTCTAGTTACATTTCTGCCCCAAATTACTATGTTTTTACTGTTATATATATCTTCAGGTGCATGGCTGCAAGCATTGCCAAAGTCCCAATTTTGAGCTTCAATACCTGCCCCCCAACAAATGCTTCCGATTACTTCTGTTACTCCGCCATAACAATTAAAGAAGCGTTCAGCTATCTTGGTCAATAACCCTCCATTTGCATAATCATGGCTGTGTAAAACGGCTGTTGTACCATATTTATGTTTAATATCAACGAACTTCTCAGAGATTTCAGTTAGGGCTTGTTCCCATGTGATTTTATGAAATTCACCATTTATATTTTTCAGTGGATATAAAACACGATCGGGTGAATTTGTTCTTTTTTCTAGCATTCTTCCTCTTCCACAAATTTTCCCTTTAGTAATTGGGTGGTCCTTATCACCCTCTATTTTAACAATTTTGCCATCTTCAACTTCAACAACAAAACCACAGCTATCCCAACAATTTAACGGGCATGCAGATTTAAACGTAGCCAATCTACTCTCTCCCCCAGTCTTCTCTAAATATCTATATAACTACTAAATACTTTTACTTATTATATAGCAGTAATCAATTAAATACATAATAATATTACTTTGATATACTTCCAAATTTTGTTTGAAAGTGAGGGCGATATTTTAATTAAAGATACTATCCTTGCTTTCACTTGTAAGCAGAAATAACATCCACCGTTGCTATAAATACTGTATGAAGTTATCTTTTATTAGATAACTCGGTGATTGCCGAGCCTTTAGGCGACAGCAGAGCCGTAGTTGCACTTATGCAGATAGGAAAGAATTTTATACTTTCCTATCTGCTAAAATATAAAAGCATGAGATTACTCCTCATGCTTGACTAAGATTTTCTTCATTTTTCTTCCGAACTCTTTTCGTGGTATCAGTACACTGTGTGCACATCCTTCACACTTAATTCGTATATCCATTCCTAATCGAATGATTTTCCATTTGTTTGTACCACATGGATGAGGTTTCTTCATTTCTACAATATCGTTTAGACCAAATTCTTTATCTACCATATTATCACCCTCTACCCTTTTGATTCTCCTGATTAGTTTGATTACTATCATCATTACGATTGTATAGAACTAAACGTGGGAAAGGAATTTCTATGCCATATTCATCAAGACGGTTTTTAACTTCCTTCCTGATCATTCTAGACATATACCAGTGCTTCATAGGTTGCACCTCACATGTAATACGCATAACAACCTCTGAGGCAGCCAGGTTTTGAATTCCTAATAATTGAGGAACATTCACGATTTCTTCATATCTACTAGGCAATTCCTGTAGAAGCTGTTCAATGACTTGTTCAGCTTTTGAGATATCACTTTCATACGCAATACTTACGTCTACTATCGCTACACTATTATGAATTGAAAAGTTTGTTACTTCCATAATACTACCATTCGGGATAATATGTAATTCCCCCGCTGCTGATTTTATCTTTGTTGTTCGTAAACCAATTTCTTCGACCGCTCCCTCAAAAGCACCAATTCTTACATAATCCCCTACAGAAAATTGATCCTCAAATATAATAAAAAATCCTGTTATAATATCTCTTACTAAGTTTTGTGCACCAAAACCGACAGCTAATCCTAAAATTCCTGCTCCTGCTAATAAGGCCCTAATTGGGATTCCGACCGTTTCTAGTACCATCATAATAACAACGAAATAGATCACATAGGTAAGGACATTTTCAAGAAGTTTTACTAGTGTCGCCTCTCGCCTTTCCGATATAAATCGCGGGCCTCTGTCTCTTTGTCTAAAAATCCGTTGAATCATCGCCTTTCCCACTCGAATAGCGATGGCAGCCACAATTAAGATTAAAATTATCCTTAAAATTCTTGTTCCTATTAAAAGCCACATATCACCGTCAGTGACGTAAGCTGACAGTTCCGTATAAATCGAGTCCATCCATTGCAAAGAATATCTACTCCCTATCACAATAAATTGAAAGTTGTTTTATTGTATTGTACCAAGAATTCACTTTAAGTTGTAGCGGTTTACGATTGGATACAGGAGTAATACTGCCAATAAATAAAGGTTAGCAATACCATATAACGGATATAGAATCGATACTAGTGTTGAAAAGCCAAAGGTTGTAAATGGTGCCATTAATAATATTAGTATAATAGCAATTGACCAAAGAGGTAGTTTCATCTTTTCTTTAAAACGTGTTGTTAAACCTAATAATCCAGAGGCTGCTGTTGTAAATATCGCCCCGAATAAAAGAACAGACATGACTAGCACAATGATGTACGGAAAGTTTTTTAGAATAATAAAAAGCGGTATCTCATATAACATAATTTCTTGAGCAATATCAATCAATGCTTCGTTATAAATAAACGAAATAACACCTAAAAACAATCCGCTTCCTAAACTGGCAATCCATGCCTCTCCTTTGGATTTCATTTCCTTACCTATTGCACCTAAGACTGCAACAAGTGGCAGTATATTAAGTGCCGTAAACGTAAATGCTGCTGGCCAATTCTCTTGTTGGTCCAGGGCAAATACAAACTCCCTTTGAGCTGAGAAAAGAAAAATGACTAATACTGTTATTAAAAAAATAATTAACAATGGGATAATTATTATATTAATGGAAATTAACCCATTTATATTACGTAAAAATACTAGGACAAGAAGGAAGCTGAATATAATGATTCCCCACCAAAAAGGGATATTAAAGAGTTCTAGTGTAGCACCCCCTCCCGCAAGCATGACAATTGTTGTTGAAAATAAATACAAAATTGTAATGCCATCATACAAATGTGCTAATTTAGGTCCAATTAACTCTTTCAAAACCGGAACAAAGTGTTCTGTTTTTTTCTCGTATGCTATCTTCATGATTGTATAACAACAAATAACAAAGATAAAAGTAAAGAGAATGATAGCCATCCCACTCTGCTCACCGAAAAACTGCCATATTTCTCTTCCAGATGCATAACCTGCACCTATAGCAGTTCCTAATATAAAAACATCCATTTTACCCCTGCCCGAAGCATGAAATCCCCCCATATTTCTATCTTTTTTTATTTTCTAAGCAGTATTAAATCTTTCATCGCCCCTATATCCAAACCTATTTGACAGCTTGCTTATTAGTTTCTTTCATTCAAGATGTATAGAACTCACGATATCTCCGTATACTGATACTACAGTTAATAAGGGGTGGAAAACCTATGAATCTTAAATACAAGTTTTTTGATAACCATAAAAGTGAACCATTTCGTATTCCCTATGATCAGGAATTAGCGGATAATCAAATCGCTTTAAAGATTTCCTCAATGCTGCCCGATACCAGCCAGCCCGTAGTTATTTTTTGTATAGGAACTGACCGTTCAACAGGTGATTCACTTGGTCCTCTTATAGGCACGAAAACTATGGAAAAAGGACTGTCCCACTTTCATGTATATGGCACTTTGGACGAACCTATACATGCAGTTAATCTTCTTGAGAAAATTGATAAGATAAAAGAGAAACATAAAGACCCATTTATTATTGGCATAGACGCTTGTTTAGGGCGTTTAAAAAGCGTGGGGATGATTACCATAGGGGAAGGCCCAATCAAGCCTGGGGCTGGTGTAAATAAGGAATTAACACCTATTGGAGACATGCATATAACCGGAATTGTCAATGTTAGTGGATTTATGGAGTTTTTTGTCCTACAAAATACGAGGTTAAGCTTAGTAATGAAGATAGCAAATACTATCTCCAATGGTATTTGTTTAGCAGAAGCAAAATATGCTAGAAAAATGGAGATTGAAAACCTTCATGAAGATCATTACAACTCTCTATAAATGCCTTATAGATATCCTTCTGCATAGCTCTTAAGCAAATAAAAAAACCTCTTCAATGGATGAAGAGGTTTTTAGAAAATACCCTGTGTAAATAAAAGAATTGTATTCCAATAATATACACCTGTTACGAGTATGGCTGTAATTAAAATACCTGGTAAAAGGTTAGCTACCCGGATTTTTGTAATTCCTAATAGATTAAGTCCAATAGCCAGGATCATTAAACCGCCAGTTCCTGTCATTTCGACAATAAACGAGTCCATTAAACTACTTGGAACCCACTTTTCAATTTGTGTTGCAAATAAAGCAATAGAGCCTTGATAAATCATAACGGGAATTGCTGAAAATAATACTCCAATTCCTAAGGTTGTTGCTAAAATTAAACTCGTAAATCCATCGATAATGGATTTAGTGTACAGAACATGATGATCTTGTCTCAAGCCGCTATCTAATGCACCAATAATTGCCATAGCACCAATTACAAAAATTAGAGTTGCAGTAACAAACCCCTTTGCAAGGGTACCTTCACTTGACGACGAACCAACCTTTTTTTCAATCCAAATACCAAGGGCATTCAGCTTATCATCAAGCCCCCACCATTCGCCTAGTATAGCTCCAAAAACAAGGCTGAAAATAACGATTAAAAACTGTTCGCTTTTTAATCCCATCTGTATACCTAATAGACTAACAGCTAAGCCAATTCCTTGCATTACCGTTGATTTAATATTTTCAGGAATACGATGAAGTAACTTTCCAATAAAAGTACCTGCAATAATACATATTCCGTTTACAATTGTCCCTAACAAAACCACTTTTCATTTCCCCTAGTATAATTTAAGTAGTAAAAAGACAGACTTTACTACAGTAAATATCATGTAGTCTATTTTATTTCTTTCAAAATATAAAAAATGACTGCAGGCCCATGTTTGATAGTGTAATCAAACGATAGACATGCAGTACTATTATTATTTTATGATGAGATACTTGGTGACTCTAATAGTTCTAGAATTCGCTCAAGGTCTTCATTAGAGAAAAATTCAATTTCAATTTTTCCTTTTTTCTTGTTTTGTTTGATTGTTACTGAAGTACCAAAACGTTCACGAAGATACGTTTCTTGTTCTTTTATAAAGACATTTTTTTCTTTTTTTGGTTTCGTTGTTTCACGTGGAACATTTTGATTCAATTGATTAACCAAATTTTCTAGCTGTCGAACATTTAATTGTTCAACTATTACTTTCTCCACGATCGCATTTAGCTTTTCTTTCTTTTTCAATCCAAGTAGTGTCCTACCATGTCCCATTGATAACTTTCCTTCTGAGATTAATAGCTGAACATGTTTTGGCAGAGATAATAAACGAAGATGGTTCGCAATATGTGGTCTACTTTTCCCTAACCTCTTTGCAAGTTGTTCCTGAGTAATTTTCAGATGGTCAAGTAAGGATTGATATGCAAAAGCCTCTTCGATAGGTGTAAGATCTTCACGCTGTAAATTTTCTAATAATGCTAGTTCCATCATTTGTTGTTCAGTTAATTCCCTAACAACAACAGGTACAGTAGTTAACTTTGCTTCTTTTGCAGCACGAAAACGTCTTTCTCCAGCTACAATTTCAAAGCCTTTTATACTTTTTCTAACAATTAATGGTTGAAGTATTCCATGTGTAAGAATTGATTCTTTCAGTTCGGTAATTGCATCAGGCTCAAACGTTTTACGTGGTTGATAAGGATTTGGTCGTATCTCAGTAATCTTAATTTCTTGTACTTTTTCTTCAGTTCCAACCTCAGGAAATAAAGCGTTAATACCTCTACCCAATCCTTTAGCCATTCACAATCACTTCCTTTGCAAGATCTAAGTATACCTCTGCACCTCTTGATTTTGGATCATAAATAATGATTGGTTCACCATGACTTGGTGCCTCACTCAATCGGATATTACGAGGAATAATTGTTTTATATACTTTATCTTGGAAATACTTTTTCACTTCTTCTATTACCTGTAATCCAAGATTTGTTCTTGCATCAAGCATAGTTAGAAGTACACCATCAATCATCAAATCAGTATTTAAGTGTTTTTGAACTAAGCGTATCGTGTTAAGTAACTGACTTAACCCTTCCAGCGCGTAGTACTCACATTGTACTGGAATGATAACTGTATCAGATGCAGTTAATGCATTAAGTGTTAGTAATCCCAGTGATGGCGGGCAATCAATAATAATATAATCGTACTGGTCCTTTACTTCTTCCAATGCACGTTTTAATCTCACTTCACGGGATATTGTTGGAACAAGTTCGATTTCAGCCCCTGCTAATTGTATAGTTGCAGGAATCATATATAAATTCTCAACTGCTGTTGGTACTGTTACATCCTTCGCAGCTACATCATCAACCAAAACATCATAAATACACTCATCTACATTTGCTTTTTCTATGCCACAACCACTTGTTGCATTTCCCTGAGGATCAATATCAACAAGTAGGACTCGTTTTCCAACATATGCTAAGCATGCACTAAGATTAACAGAAGTAGTTGTTTTCCCTACTCCACCCTTTTGGTTTGCAATTGAGATGATTTTCCCCACGATGTCACCTGCTTTCAAATAAAAATAGTTCTTTCACTTTTTTACATAGATACATGAAAAGACACCAATTTACGCCACTTTTAGCAGTAATTCGTGTTTTTTCTACCTTACTATGTACGTTTGGTGAGTAACTCTAGAATTCTATCTATCACTTTTTCTATTCTATCATGAAAAAATGATAGGTATTATCTTTTTTTAAAAAACATCGCAAAAAATGTTTCACGTGAAACATTTTCATAGTAGAAAAGTATTCGGGTTATAAAAAAATACAACAAAAAAAATTTCCACATCATTACTATTGATGTGGAACTTTTAAGGTTTTATTATTACTTTTTTTTAGGAATGCGAATCGTAAATTGATAAAATTCTTCAAACTCTTCTTCTTCTGTATTGAGTGAAACACCACTTTCCTCAACCATTGTTAATGACTGACGAATTGTGTTCATTGCAATTCTCATATCTCTACTAAAAGCTTTAAATTTAGGTCTTGGTTTTTTTTGTTCTTTTTCTAGTTCTTGTATCTTATTAACGCGATCTTCCGTTTGTTTTACATTAAGTTCTTTTTCAATGATATCATGCATGAGTTTAATTTGCTTTTCAGAATCCTTTAAAGGAATAAGCGCACGAGCATGCCGTTCAGTTAGCTTTTTCTGCATTAGCGCTTCTTGAACTTCATTAGGAAGCTTTAATAAGCGCAACTTGTTTGCAATAGTCGACTGACCTTTTCCCAGGCGTTGAGCTAAGGCCTCTTGAGTTAAATTATGTAATTCTAGTAATCTAGCATACGCATAGGCTTCTTCAATCGCAGAAAGCTCTTCCCGTTGCAAATTTTCTATTAATGCAACTGATGCCGTTTCAGCATCATTAAAGTCCTTTACAATAGCCGGAATTGTCTCCCATTCGAGGGATTGACAAGCTCTCCAACGGCGCTCACCCGCAATTATTTCATACTGATTCTCTGCAAATTGGCGAACAACAATTGGCTGAATAATACCGTGAGTACGAATTGTTAAAGCCAATTCCTTTATTTTATCCTCAGCAAAAACAGTTCGTGGTTGAAAACGGTTAGGAACAATTTCATAGATTGGGATTTGTCTGACCTCTTCGTTCAGGTGTACTTCTTCATCATCTATTGGAACTTCTATCTCTGTTTCGGTCACCTGTTCTTCATTCAAAAGCTGATTGTTACCTTTTTCACCTATACTGAATAAGCGTGAAAATGGAGACTTCATAATTACACCACCCCTTAGGAAACTCCCACTATTACATTTTCTCTACTACAACTTTCATACCTTCTATTATAACATGAATTTACTAAAAATCTTACAATCTTTCTACTAATTGAATTCTAATTACTTGTAGAAATAATAGTAAGCTAATTACTATTATTATAGAATTAACTTACTTATAAAAGAAGGTTAAAGACTTTGCTCTAACCTTCTCATATTATTTAATAGGTGTACGATTTGGAGTCCCCGGTTTACGAGGATACTTCCTCGGTGTTGTTTTTTTCTTGTCAATAACAACAATGTTTCGTTCACTATTTTCAAGTGGCAATAAAAAATGATGTACATTCTTTACCTCACCACCTAGTGTCTTAATTGCATTTTGACTGTCTTCTAGTTCCTCTTTAACAGATGCGGCTTTCATTGCTAGAAACGTACCATTTACCTTTACAAGTGGTAAGCATAATTCACTAAGCACCGAAAGACGAGCGACTGCCCTTGCCATAACTAAATCGTATGATTCTCGAACTTCCTGTTTTTGCCCAAATGTCTCAGCTCGATCATGATAGAACATCACGTTATCTAACCCAAGTTCCTTGGAAAGTTCATTTAAAAATGTAATCCGTTTCTGTAAGGAGTCAACTATTGAAACATGTAAATGCGGAAAACAAATTTTTAATGGGATACTAGGAAAACCAGCACCCGCTCCAACATCACATATTGTTTTCGGTTGTGAAAAATCATAAAAAAACGAAGCTGAAATGGAATCATAGAAATGTTTTAAATATACCTCTGGTTTATCTGTAATAGCAGTGAGGTTCATTTTTTCATTCCATTCAACCAATAATCTAAAATAAGATTCAAATTGTTCTAGCTGCTGAGAAGAAAGAGTAATACCTTTCTCCTCCAACATGCTTGTAAATAATGAAGTATCCATATAGAATTCCCTTCTTATTAGTTAACTCTAGCTATTTTACCTTGTTCTAAATAAACGAGTAAAATTGATATATCAGCAGGGTTCACACCCGAAATTCTAGATGCCTGTGCGACTGATAAAGGTCTAACTTCCTTTAATTTTTGGCGAGCTTCATTTGCCAAACCAGAAATCGCATCATAATCAATATTTTCAGGTACCTTTTTATCTTCCATCTTTTTAAGTCGTTCTACTTGTTGTAATGACTTTTGAATATATCCCTCGTATTTAACCTGTATTTCTACCTGTTCAGCAACCTCAGGATCTATAGCAATATCGCTTGGAACAATCTTTCGTATATGTTCATATGTCATTTCTGGTCTTTTTAACAGATCACTTGCCAGTATCCCGTCTTTAAGTTCACTTCCACCAACAGATACAATCAACTCTTGAACTTCCTTTGTTGGTTTAATACGAACTGAGTTAAGACGTTCTTTTTCCTGTTCAATCGTTGCTTTTTTAGATAAAAATGCCTGGTAACGCTCATCAGAAATTAATCCAATTTCATGACCTAAATCAGTTAAGCGAAGGTCTGCATTGTCATGGCGTAAAAGTAAACGATATTCTGCACGTGATGTTAGCAAACGATATGGCTCATTTGTTCCTTTCGTTACTAAATCATCGATAAGAACCCCAATATATGCGTCTGACCGGCTTAATACTACTTCTTCCTTACCCAATGCACGTAAACCGGCATTTATACCTGCCATAATACCTTGTCCCGCTGCCTCTTCATATCCAGATGTTCCATTGATTTGTCCCGCTGTATAAAGGTTTGTAATCTTCTTTGTTTCAAGAGTTGGCCATAATTGGGTTGGGACAATTGCATCATATTCAATTGCATAACCAGGTCTCATCATTTGTGCATTTTCTAGGCCTGGTATGGTAGTTATTAATTTATGTTGGACATCTTCTGGAAGACTTGTTGATAGTCCTTGTACATATACCTCTTGAGTATTTCTACCTTCAGGTTCAAGGAAAATCTGATGTCTCGGTTTATCGTGAAATCGAACTACTTTGTCCTCTATTGAAGGACAATATCTAGGACCAGTTCCTTTAATCATTCCAGAATACATCGGAGAACGATGAAGATTTGCATCAATTAGTTGATGAGTCTCTTCACTTGTATACGTTAACCAGCACGGAAGTTGGTCTGTAATATATTTTGTAGTTTCATATGAAAACGCCCTAGGTGTTTCATCACCTGGTTGGATTTCCGTTTTGCTATAATCAATCGTATTACTATTTACACGTGGTGGCGTACCTGTTTTAAAACGTACTAAATCTAACCCAAGCTCTTCTAAGTGTTCCGATAACTTAATTGATGGTTGTTGATTATTTGGGCCACTTGAATATTTAAGTTCTCCAAGTATGATTTCACCACGCAAAAATGTACCAGTTGTGATAACAACCGTTGTTGCACGATATTCGGCACCTGTTGTTGTGATAATACCTTTACATACATCGTCTTCAACAAGTAATCGTTCAACCATTCCCTGTACAAGAGTAAGATTTTTTTCATTTTCTAATGTTTTCTTCATTTCATGTTGGTAAGAAAACTTGTCAGCTTGTGCACGTAACGCACGTACAGCTGGCCCTTTTCCTGTATTAAGCATTCTCATTTGGATATGGGTCTTATCAATATTTTTCCCCATCTCCCCACCTAGTGCATCAATTTCACGAACAACAATTCCCTTTGCAGGGCCACCAACTGATGGGTTACATGGCATAAACGCGACCATATCCAAATTTATCGTAACCATAAGTGTTTTTGCCCCCAAACGAGCAGAAGCTAATCCAGCCTCACAGCCTGCATGGCCAGCACCTATGACAATCACATCATAAAAACCTGCATCATAGCTCAAAATTAATACCTCCTCTATCTACTTACCTAAACAAAATTGCGAGAAAAGCTGATTAAGTAAACTTTCGTGTACTGTATCGCCAATTATTTCACCTAAAAGCTCCCAAGTCCGTGTCAAATCAATTTGAACCATATCAATTGGCAAATCAGATTCAATACCTGATATTGCATCTTCAATTGTTTTCTTTGCTTGCGTTAATAATGCAATATGCCTAGAATTCGAAACATACGTTAGATCACTTGCTTCGAGAGTTCCTGTAAAGAATAAGGATGATATTGCATTCTCCAAATCATCAACACCTTGTTGTTCTAGTAAGGATGTAGTAACAATTGGTTGATCCCCAGCAAGTTCTTTTACACGGTCTAAGTTCATTTTCTGTGGTAAGTCTGTTTTATTTATAATAATGATGGTTTCCATTCCCGAAACAGCCTCAAATAAACGTTCATCTTCTTCAGATAACTCTTCACCATAATTAAGAACAAGTAAGATAAGATCTGCTTTTTTTAATACTTCTCTAGATCTCTCTACACCAATTCGCTCAACAATGTCTTCCGTTTCGCGGATTCCAGCTGTATCAACGAGTCGTAACGGTACACCTTTTACGTTAACGTACTCTTCGATAACATCTCTTGTTGTACCAGGAATATCTGTAACAATTGCCTTGTTTTCATGAACAAGACTATTTAATAAAGAGGACTTCCCAACATTAGGCCTTCCAATTATAACAGTAGAAAGACCTTCCCGGAGTATTTTTCCTTGATTTGAAGTTTCTAAAAGCTTTTTTACTTCATCCCTTACATAAGATGCCTTTTCAAGAAGGACACGATGTGTCATTTCTTCTACATCATCATATTCCGGGTAATCTATATTTACCTCAATATGGGCCAAGGTTTCAAGTAGCTCCTGACGTAGTCTATTAATAAGTATAGAGAGTCTTCCCTCCATCTGCCCAATCGCTACGTTCATTGCACGATCTGTCTTTGCACGAATTAAATCCATTACAGCCTCTGCTTGAGACAAGTCAATTCGTCCATTTAAAAACGCACGTTTTGTAAACTCGCCTGGTTCTGCTAATCTTGCTCCATTTGTTAACACAAGCTGCAAAACGCGATTCACAGATACTAGTCCCCCGTGACAGTTAATTTCAATTACATCTTCTCTTGTAAAAGTTTTAGGTCCTCTCATAACTGTGACCATTACTTCCTCTACTACCTCTTTTGTATCCGGGTCAACAATATGCCCATAATGGATTGTATGTGACACTACTTCACGTAGATTCTTCCCTTTAAATATTCGACTTGCAATCTCTACTGCTTCATCCCCACTAAGCCGTACTATCGCAATTGCTCCTTCTCCCATTGGAGTTGAGATAGCAGCTATTGTATCAAACTCCATACCTTCACCTCATTTAATACACGTTTGCTTCTATGTAAAATTTATACCTGTGTATATCTTCTTTCATTACTTTTTATTAGTATTACCTATTTATCCACAAGGATAACAAATCAACGAAACTCACAACAAACTATCCCCATTTTATCTTATCCACATGTGAATAACAATAATGAAGAATTATACTCACATCATTACTACCCTTTCACTAACAATACTGACTTATTAACAAGCAATGAAAATAATAGTACAATCTTCGACAAGGCTCACAATCCTTTTATCTATTTACTGCTAGACCATTAGATTGAAGTCGACATAGCTATGTTAGCTCTCTTTAGGAACATCATTTTGGACAAAAAAATCCTAGGCCATTTTAGCCTAGGATTTTAATTTGATATTAATCTGCTAATGTTATAACAATATGTCGATTAGGATCTGCACCATTGGATGATGTTTTTACTTTAGGATTATTCACTAAAGCAGTATGAATTACTTTGCGTTCATAAGAAGGCATTGGTTCCAAAGCAACTTTCTGCTTCGTTCTAACTACTTTATCTGCTAGTCTTTCGGCTAACTGAACCAATGTCTCTTCACGTCGACCACGGTAATTTTCTGCATCAACCATAATATTTAAATATTGATCTGAAAAACGATTTGCGACAAGTTGTGTTAAATACTGCAAAGAATTAAGAGTTTGACCTCTTTTTCCAATTAATAAAGCAATTTTTTCTCCGGAAAGATTAAACATTACATTCTTACCATTACGTTTTACATCTACTTTTGCAGAAACACCCATCGTTGAAACAACTTTTTCAAGGAACTTTTGAGCTTCTTCAACTGGATCAATCAGAACAGTAACCTTTACTACTGCTGGTTTTGATCCAAAAATACCAAATATTCCTTTTTTACCCTCATCGATGATCTTAATTTCTGTGCGGTCTCTTGTTGTGTTAAGTTGAGCTAAAGCTGATTCTACTGCTTCATCGACGGTTTGCCCTGTAGCAGTTACTTGTTTCACTTTTTTGCTCCTCCCGCATTGCCAGATGCTGCTTTTAGATCTGGACCTTTAATTAATATTGTTTGGACAACCATAAAGATATTACCTACTACCCAGTATAATGATAATGCAGCTGGGAAGCTTATTGCAAATACAACAATCATAATTGGCATTAACCAAAGCATCATTGTCATTTGTGGGTTATTTTCCATTCCAATCATTGTAATCTTTTGTTGGATAAACGTTGTTACACCAGCAACTAAAGGTAAAATGTAGAATGGATCTGCTTCACCTAAATCAAACCATAGGAAGTTATGTTCAGCAATCTCTCTAGTTCTCATAATTGCATGATAGAAACCAATTAAGATTGGCATTTGAATTAATAATGGAAAACATCCAGCTAAAGGATTAACACCATGTTTTTGGAAAAGCTGCATTGTTTCTTGTTGTAGCTTTTGTTGTGTTGCCTGGTCCTTAGAACTATATTTTTCACGAAGCTTTTGAAGCTCTGGTTGAATAGCCTGCATTGCTTTTGAACTCTTTGTTTGTTTAATCATTAGCGGCAATAATGCAAAACGAATGATTAATGTAACAACGATAATAGCTAGACCATAATCACCAAAAAGTTCTCCAAAATATGTAATGAGCCATGATAATGGATATACAAAATATTTATTCCATACTCCTTCACTTTCAGCTGTAATTGGCTCGTTTACCTCCGTACAACCCGTCAAGAGCAATAGCAAACCAATCAGCATACTCAGTAGTAATATTCGCCTTTTCAACAACATTTCCTCCTAATTCTAGATATCCTATAAAAAATTTATTCCTTTATTAGTAACGGCATATTCATTTAGAAGAAATCAATATGTACCACTTTGTATTCTACCATCTTTATAATAAAATTTCTTGTCTTTCTCTACAAAAATCTAGGCTTTCGGTACTTTTTTTAACACTTTTGCAACCTTTAAAACATGTAATAAACTTTTCTTTACTTCTTCATATTCCATATCCACTACAGGTTTTCTCGCAATAATTACATAATCCTTGTTTTGAACACTAAATTTATGCTCTAAAAAGAATTGGCGAATTAACCTTTTAATTCGGTTCCTCGTAACTGCGTTTCCCAATTTCTTACTTACAGACAAGCCAATCCGAAAGTGATCCTGTCCTTCATTTTCATAAACATAAACAACAAATTGTCGATTCGCTGAAGATTTACCATGCTTAAAGACTGTTTGAAAATCTTGATTTTTTTTTATGCGGTATTCTTTCTTCATTTATGTACAACTCCAATATATGAAACAACGTTTCAATTTTTCATATGACAGTACCCATATAAAGTTTTAATCGCTTACATAAAACAGTATGGTCATAAGAAAAATTGAAATAAACCTTCTACATTTTTTTTATAAAAAATTTTCGAATCCGAGATCAAAAAACTCCATATCTAGCATGCTAATAGACTTTTCTATTAGAAAAAAGACCACTGACGTTTCAGTGGCCTATGCTGATAATACTTTTCTTCCTTTTCTACGACGACGAGCTAAGACTTTACGTCCGTTGCTAGAACTCATACGGCTACGGAAACCGTGAACTTTACTATGCTTACGTTTGCTTGGTTGATATGTTCTTTTCATTTATAATACACCTCCCTGAGGAATTACTCTCAAATTACACAAAGACAGTCTTACTAATTATAGTGAACTTCCACAAAAATTTCAACCTCTAATGAAATACTATATATTGGATAAATTAAAAAACATGCTCAAAACCAAAATAAGTTTTGGAAAATCCATTTCTTTTGATGCCTGCTAATGAAGTCAAATGTACTTTAAAGCAGTCAATTGTAAGTGTGAAAGCTATATTATTTCAAACAACCTACTACCTACATCAAATTTAGTACAGTAGTAATCTTACTGATTAATGACAAACTTGTCCAGTTCAAATATTGGTAAATCTAAATACATTTAATAATCCCGGCTAAGTTTTAGTTTTATTACCGATGTTTCACAACCCTTGATCAACCCGCTTCCTTACGTTAGGTACCTTGTTTTCATAAGAAAGCATTAAACACAGACCTTGATAAGACATTTTCAGTATCTTCAAATTTTCCTCTTACAGCGAATAGGAAATTAAAAATTTCATACCCTCTAAATAAAGTTAGTGATTGCTTCCTTGAGGGAACTTCGACGCACAGGACGTGCTAGTCCAACTTTGCCATTAGGACGTGGCGTTCTTAGTCGGGCAATTTCCTCGTTTCTGAACGAGCACTTTCCGCTTTTCTTTTTCTTGTCCAGCTGCAACGCCTAGAAATTCGAGAAACTTCACCTCCTCCTGCAGAGGCAGAGAACGCCTCTTTGTCGGAGGCTCCGGTTTCCTCATTTCTGACCAAGGCGTTTCCGCATTTCGGTGTTGTCCAGCTCCAGAGGCTAGAAACTCGGGAAATTTCAGATCCTCCGGCAGAGGCAGAGAACGCCTTTATGTCGGACCTTCCAATTTCCTCGTTTCTGGACGAGCCGCTTCCGCTTTTCTTTGTTGTGGACAACTTTTTTCGACATTTTTTTTAATCCACAACAGTTATCGACAACTTTTACACATCATCTTGTGTTGTGGATAATTATTTTCCACAAGGTATAGATATTGTGGATAAGTTTGTAAAAACCATTGATTATCTAGCAAATATTTGTTATTATATTTTTGTTTTCACTCGTTATAACTTATCAACAGTTTTATTTTATCCACAGATTGTGGATATTGTGTGGATAGATTTTTACACAATGTGAATTTATAGTTGTCCACAAACAGTGGATTATGTCGAAAAGTTGTTTTTCTACTATATTATATCGTTATTCACAATATGCGTATTTGTATATTTATAAATATGTATTCATTTATGATTAATTTGTTGTATAAGTGTTTATAATTATGCTTTTTCTAGCGAACAAGAACGAACAAAAAACCGAAACAAAGGAGGGAGATTATTGGAGAACATTGCTGATTTATGGTCAAAGGCACTCAAAGAGATAGAAAAAAAATTGAGTAAGCCTAGCTTTGAAACATGGCTAAAATCGACTAAAGCTCATGCTTTACAGAATGACACGCTAATCATTACTGCTCCAAACGAATTTGCACGAGACTGGCTTGAATCAAGATATATGCATCTAATTGCTGAAACTATATTTGATTTAACAGGTGCTGAGCTTGGAATCAAATTTATTATTCCTCAAAATCAGCTAGAAGAAGAATTTGAAATAAAAACTCCTGAAAAAAAGGCTGCAAAACATGATGAGCCAGTGGAAGCTTCACAAAACATGCTGAACCAGAAGTATACATTCGATACGTTTGTTATCGGGTCAGGAAACCGGTTTGCTCATGCAGCTTCATTAGCAGTGGCCGAGGCTCCAGCAAAAGCGTATAACCCACTATTTATCTATGGTGGAGTTGGACTTGGAAAAACACACTTAATGCATTCAATTGGGCATTATGTGCAAGATCACAATCCGAATGCTAAGGTTGTTTATTTATCTTCTGAAAAATTCACGAATGAGTTCATTAATTCAATCCGTGACAATAAAGCAGTTGAGTTTCGTAATAAATACCGAAGTGTAGATGTGTTACTTATAGATGATATTCAATTCCTGGCCGGAAAAGAATCAACCCAGGAAGAATTTTTCCATACCTTTAACACACTTCATGAGGAAAGCAAACAAATAGTTATTTCTAGTGACCGCCCTCCGAAGGAAATACCAACCTTAGAAGACAGGCTACGTTCTAGATTTGAATGGGGACTTATTACTGATATTACCCCGCCTGATCTTGAAACAAGGATTGCCATCTTGCGTAAAAAAGCAAAAGCTGAGGGACTGGATATACCAAATGAAGTAATGCTTTATATCGCAAATCAAATTAATACCAATATCCGTGAACTTGAAGGTGCACTCATTCGAGTTGTTGCATATTCATCTCTCATTAATAAAGATATTAATGCTGACCTTGCTGCTGAAGCACTAAAAGATATTATCCCAAGCTCCCGACCAAAAGTAATTACAATCTTTGAAATTCAAAAGGTCGTTGGCCAGCATTATAATATCAAGCTTGAAGACTTTAAGGCTAAAAAACGTACTAAATCCATTGCCTTTCCACGTCAAATTGCCATGTATTTATCTCGTGAATTAACAGATGCTTCCCTACCAAAAATCGGAGAAGAATTTGGTGGACGTGATCATACTACTGTTATTCATGCTCATGAAAAAATTTCTAATCTATTACAAACAGATACTCAACTTCAAAAACAAATAAGTGAAATTAATACGCAATTAAAAGGATAAATACCTGATTGGGTTCTTACTTTTAAATTGGACAAGTTCTAGTAGCGTGAATACTGTGCATAACTTCTTTGTTGTTACACACAGTCTGTCCACATGTGGATAGACTGTTTTACTTTGGTTATTCTTAGTTATCCACATATTAACAGGGCCTACTATTACTTCTTCTATTTTTTCTTTTTAAAAAAATAAATATATAAACTATTAGCATATTCGCGTGTAGTCAAAAATAGACTATCTTTTTAGGAGGATTTTTGATGAAATTTATCATTCAAAGAGATTATCTTGTTCAAAGTGTACAAGATGTAATGAAAGCTGTATCTTCAAGAACAACTATTCCTATTCTTACAGGTATCAAAATTGTTGCGACATCTGAAGGGGTTACATTAACAGGTAGTGATTCAGATATTTCAATTGAATCTTTTATTCCTTCTGAAGAAGCAGGAGATGAAATTGTAGAAATTAAACAAGAAGGACGTGTTGTTCTTCAGGCACGTTTCTTCAGCGAAATTGTTAAAAAATTACCTAAGGACACTGTTGAAATTGAAGTACAACAAAATTTATTAACTGTTATACGTTCTGGTAAAGCCGAGTTTAATTTAAATGGTCTAGATGCTGATGAGTACCCTCACTTGCCACAAATTGAGGAAGATAATGTATTCCGTATTCCTGCCGACCTTTTAAAAAATATGATTCGTCAGACGGTTTTTGCTGTTTCAACTTCTGAAACACGACCAATCTTAACGGGTGTTAACTGGAAGGTAGAAAATAATGAACTTAACTGTATTGCGACAGATAGTCACCGTTTAGCAATGAGAACCGTTCCAATTGAAACAGAAAATACACGTTCATATAATGCTGTTATCCCAGGTAAGAGTCTAAATGAATTAAGTAAAATCTTAGATGATAACAATGATTTAGTTGATATTGTTATTACAGAAAATCAAGTTTTGTTTAAAACCAAACATTTATTATTCTTTTCTCGTTTATTAGATGGAAATTATCCTGATACTTCAAGATTAATTCCGACAGAAAGCAAGACAGAAATTGTTTTAGCAACTAAGGAATTTTTACAAGCAATCGATCGTGCTTCCCTCCTTGCTAAAGAAGCTAGCAATAATGTTGTAAAGTTCACTACATTACCTGATGGTGTAGTGGAAATTTCATCAAATTCACCTGAAATTGGAAAGGTTATAGAAGAAATTCAAAGCCAATCAATTGAAGGAGAAGAATTAAAGATCTCTTTTAGTGCAAAATATATGATGGATGCATTGAAAGCATTAGAAGGCTCTGAAATTAGAATTAGTTTCACAGGAGCTATGAGGCCTTTCTTCATCAAAGCAATTGATGATGAGACTGTCTTCCATTTGATTCTTCCTGTACGTACGTACTAATTCTGTAGAAATAGTATCCGGTTGTTTGTATAAAAAACATATGGCTTTAACTACTAGGTCAGAAAAACCTAGTAGTTTTCTTTTCTAGATGAGTTTTATTTAGTAAAATAAAAGAAAGAAGGCGAAAGAATGGCAAAAAAAATTGAGATTTCAACGGACTATATTACATTAGGACAGTTTTTAAAACTTGCTGAGGTAATACAGACTGGAGGAATGGCAAAGTGGTTTGTAAGTGAGCATGAAATATATGTGAATGGTGAACCAGAAAATCGCCGCGGAAAAAAACTAGTAAATAAGGATATAGTAGATATTCCTGGTTTTGGAACGTTTATAGTCTCAAATGTCTAGCTCTAGGTACCAATCAATACAGTGCACCCTATTATTCAACTGTAATAGAGTCTGCTAGTTGCTGTTGGAGTGTTATCTTGAGCATTTCGTATTAAGTGGGTGAAGCCTTTTGTTTATTGAAGAAATAAAGCTTACAAACTACCGGAACTATTCTAGTCTAGCAATCGACTTTGAAAATAAGGTAAATGTGATTTTGGGAGAAAATGCACAAGGTAAGACAAATGTGATGGAATCTATCTATGTTTTAGCCATGGCAAAATCACATCGTACCTCGAATGATAAAGATTTAATTCGTTGGGAACAAGAATATGCTAAAATAGAGGGTAGGGTTCAAAAAAGGAACAGCCCTTTATCTTTGCAACTTGTTATTTCTAAAAAAGGTAAAAAGGCAAAAGCTAACCACTTAGAACAACAGAAATTGAGTCAATATGTTGGCAATATGAATGTTGTTATGTTTGCGCCTGAGGATTTACATCTTGTGAAAGGAAGCCCACAGGTAAGAAGACGTTTCATTGATATGGAAATAGGCCAAGTATCGGCTGTTTATTTACATGATTTAAGTCAATATCAAAAGGTACTTCAACAACGGAATCATTACTTAAAGCAACTTCAAATACGAAAACAAACAGATCAAACAATGCTTGATGTACTAACTACTCAACTAGTTCAGGCAGCATCGAGAATAGTCAAAAAGAGATTTGAATTCCTTGCTCTCTTACAATCGTGGGCAGAGCCAATTCACCATGGAATTAGTAGAGGACTAGAAACGCTTCGAATTGAATATAAACCATCGGTTGAGGTATTAGAAACAACTGATATGTCGAAAATGGTAGATGTATATGATGAAAAATTTGCTAAAATAAGAGAGAGAGAAATAGAGAGAGGAGTGACTCTAGCGGGTCCTCACCGAGATGATTTGTCTTTTTTTGTAAATGACAAGGATGTACAAACATTCGGCTCTCAAGGGCAACAACGAACAACTGCCCTTTCCTTAAAACTTGCAGAAATTGAATTAATACATTCAGAAATTGGAGAATACCCAATTTTATTATTAGATGATGTCCTTTCAGAATTAGATGATTTTCGACAGTCACATTTGTTGAACACAATCCAGGGCAAAGTACAAACTTTTGTTACAACTACAAGTGTTGAAGGTATTAATCATGAAACACTAAGGCAGGCGACTACTTTTGAAGTTACTGCTGGTTCAATAACAAAGCTTAAATGAGGTGATGAAGGTTTGTTCATACATTTAGGAGATAACGTAATTGTTCGTTCATCAGATGTGATTACGATATTAGATCGACAGCTATTAAAATCATCCTCAATTGTAAATGAGTTTTTGGATGTACAAAAAAGCAGGGTCATAGAATTAGCAAATGGAAATACAAAGTCTGTTGTTGTTACAGTAGATAAGGTTTATTTTTCACCTTTATCCTCAAGTACCTTAAAAAGACGTGCACAGCATGTCTCTGAACTAGAGGCAACATTAGAGGATGGAACAATTTAAAACAAAAGATTATTGGTTGTTAAACTAAAGTGTAGGTGATATTGGTGGCAATGGAAGAAAAAGATCTTCAAGAACAATCTTATGACGAGAGTCAAATACAGGTTTTAGAAGGTTTAGAGGCTGTTAGAAAACGTCCTGGTATGTACATTGGCTCTACAAGTGGAAAAGGGTTACACCATCTTGTATGGGAAATTGTTGATAACAGTATTGATGAAGCACTAGCGGGCTATTGTACAGAAATAAATGTAAGCATTGAAAAAGACAATTCTATTACTGTACAAGATAACGGTCGTGGTATACCTGTAGGTATCCATGAAAAAATGGGAAGACCTGCAGTAGAAGTTATTATGACTGTACTTCATGCTGGTGGTAAATTTGACGGAAGCGGCTATAAGGTTTCTGGTGGATTACATGGTGTTGGTGCTTCAGTTGTTAATGCACTATCCACTCAATTAGAGGTATATGTACATCGTGATGGTAAGGTTCATTATATTGAATTTGAACGTGGTGTACCTGTTGCTGACTTAAAAGTAATTGGTGATACAGATCATACAGGAACAATTACGCATTTTAAGCCAGATGCTGAAATTTTTACAGAAACATTAGAATACGACTTTGATACACTGGCAAATCGTCTCCGTGAACTCGCTTTTTTAACAAAGGGTGTAAAAATCACGATTGAAGATCAGCGTGTAGAAAACAAACGTAAGGAATACCATTATGAAGGTGGTATTAAATCTTATGTAGAGCATCTAAATCGTTCAAAAGAATTAATACATGAAGAGCCGGTGTACGTTGAAGGTGAAAAAGAAGGAATTACTGTAGAAATCGCCCTTCAATATAACGATAGCTATACTAGTAATATATATTCCTTTGCAAATAATATTCATACGTATGAAGGTGGAACTCATGAATCTGGGTTTAAGACAGCCTTAACACGTATTATTAATGACTACGCTCGCAAAAGTAATATTTTTAAAGATGCTGATGCTAATCTCACTGGTGATGATGTTCGTGAAGGATTAACAGCCATTATTTCCATCAAACACCCAGACCCACAATTTGAGGGACAAACGAAAACAAAGTTTGGAAATAGTGAAGGAAGAACGATTACTGAATCAGTATTTTCAGAAAAGTTTGAGGCATTTCTGTTAGAGAATCCATCAGTTGCACGAAAAATTGTTGAAAAAGGAACCATGGCTGCACGTGCGAGAATGGCTGCAAAAAAAGCACGTGAATTAACAAGACGTAAAAGTGCTTTAGAGGTTTCAAGTTTACCTGGAAAATTAGCAGACTGTTCGTCTAAAGACCCTTCGATTAGTGAACTGTATATCGTAGAGGGAGATTCAGCGGGTGGGTCGGCTAAACAAGGCCGAGATCGTCATTTTCAAGCGATTTTACCGCTCAGAGGGAAAATCTTAAACGTAGAAAAGGCTCGATTAGATAGAATATTATCAAATAATGAAGTACGTTCTATGATCACTGCCCTAGGAACTGGTATTGGTGAAGATTTTGATATTTCAAAGGCTCGTTATCATAAAGTTGTTATTATGACAGATGCTGATGTTGACGGTGCACATATACGGACATTATTATTGACCTTCTTTTACCGTTATATGCGTCAAATACTCGAAAGTGGTTATGTTTATATTGCACAGCCACCTTTATATAAAGTTCAACAAGGTAAGCGAGTTGAATATGCGTATAATGACCGTGAATTAGAAAGATATTTAAGTGAGTTACCAAGTAATCCGAAGCCTTCTATTCAGCGTTATAAGGGACTTGGTGAAATGAATCCTGAACAACTTTGGGAAACAACAATGAACCCAGAAAGCCGATCAATGCTTCAAGTAAACCTACAGGATGCAATTGATGCAGATGAGACATTTGAAATGCTGATGGGTGACAAAGTAGAGCCAAGACGTAACTTTATTGAAGAAAATGCACAGTACGTTAAAAACTTGGATGTGTAACATAAAGTAGAGAGATTTTTAAACCACTTACCAGAGGTCAAATCTCTTACTACTTCAATGAGAATCACTTGAGTGCTCGTAATAAACTTTGCGTAATAGCCAAGGCGCATTAAGTCGTGAGTTTAAGCAGGATAGCTTTTCAACTATCCTGTTCTTTACTTACATAATAGAATGGGTAAAAATAGAAATTACTTATTTTCTACCCCTGATAAGGGAGGCTTTTTCTTATGTCTGAAAGTCAAAAATCAAGTATTACCGAAATTAATATAAGTCAGGAAATGAAAACATCGTTCCTTGACTACGCAATGAGTGTTATCGTATCACGTGCACTACCTGATGTGCGTGATGGCTTAAAACCAGTACATCGTCGTATTTTATATGCGATGAACGATCTTGGAATGACATCGGACAAGGCTTTTAAAAAGTCAGCACGTATTGTTGGTGAAGTAATCGGTAAGTATCATCCACATGGTGATTCCGCTGTTTATGACACGATGGTTCGTATGGCGCAGGACTTTAACTATCGCTATATGTTAGTTGAAGGCCACGGAAACTTTGGTTCGGTTGATGGAGACGCTGCTGCGGCAATGCGTTATACAGAAGCACGTATGTCTAAGATATCAATGGAACTTGTCCGTGATATTAACAAAGACACAATTGATTATCAAGATAACTATGATGGTTCTGAACGTGAACCTGTTGTTTTACCTGCTCGCTTTCCAAACCTTTTAGTTAACGGAGCAGCTGGTATTGCC
Organism: Ferdinandcohnia jepli; assembly: GCF_047246645.1. NCBI lineage: Bacteria > Bacillati > Bacillota > Bacilli > Caryophanales > Bacillaceae > Ferdinandcohnia > Ferdinandcohnia jepli. Next base: position 3,537 of record NZ_JBFOKR010000032.1, on the reverse strand, counting down.
GTGGGTATGGCAACAAATATCCCGCCACATCAATTAGGTGAAGTAATTGATGGAGTTCTTGCGATAAGTAAAGATCCTGAGATTACAATTGCTGAGTTAATGGATATTATACCTGGACCAGACTTCCCTACCGCAGGTCAGATCCTTGGTAGAAGTGGTATCCGTAAAGCATATGAAACTGGTAAAGGCTCTATTACTTTACGAGCAAAAGTTGAAATTGAACAAATGAAGAACGGTAAAGAAGTTATTTTAGTTCACGAACTTCCATACCAAGTAAACAAAGCGAAGCTGATTGAAAAGATTGCTGAGCTTGTTCGTGATAAAAAAATTGAAGGTATTACAGACCTTCGTGATGAATCAGACCGAAGAGGTATGAGAATTGTCATGGAAGTACGCCGTGATACGAATTCTAATGTACTTCTGAATAACTTATACAAACATACAGCATTGCAAACAAGTTTTGGTATAAATCTACTAGCACTTGTAGACGGCCAACCGAAGGTATTAAACCTTAAGCAATGTTTACACTATTATCTAGAGCATCAGAAGGTTGTAATTAAACGTCGTACAGCCTTTGAACTTAGAAAAGCAGAAGCAAGAGCACATATTTTAGAAGGACTACGTATAGCATTAGATCACTTAGATGAAGTAATTAATCTAATCCGTAGCTCCCAAAACACAGATATTGCCCGCGAAGGATTAATGACAAGATTTAATCTTTCTGAAAAGCAAGCTCAAGCGATCCTAGATATGCGTTTACAACGCTTAACTGGTTTGGAACGCGAAAAGATTGAAGGCGAATACCAAGAACTTGTTGCGTTAATTGCTGAATTAAAGGCAATTCTTGCTGATGAGGAAAAGGTATTAGAAATTATCCGCGAAGAGCTATTAGAAGTTAAAGAGCGTTTTAACGATAAGAGACGTACTGAAATTATTGCTGGTGGCTACGAAATGTTTGAGGATGAGGATTTAATCCCGAGAGAGAATATTATCCTTACCCTAACAAATAAAGGCTATATCAAGCGTCTCCCTATCTCTACGTATCGAAGTCAAAAACGTGGAGGTCGTGGAATCCAGGGTATGGGAACGAATGAAGATGATTTCGTTGAACATCTTCTTTCAACGTCCACTCACGATACGATACTTTTCTTTACAAACAAAGGAAAAGTATATCGTTTGAAGGGATATGAAATCCCAGAGTTTGGACGTACTGCGAAGGGAATTCCAATTATCAATTTACTTGGAATTGAAAAAGGAGAATGGATTAATGCAATTATTCCAGTTTCTGAGTTTGTAGATGACTGGTACCTATTCTTTACAACGAGAAAAGGTATTTCTAAGCGTTCTCCACTTTCATCATTTGCTAATATTAGAACAAGCGGGTTAATTGCAGTCGGTCTCCATGAAGGTGACGAGTTAATCTCTGTACGACTTACTGATGGCACAAAGGACATTATTATTGGTACTAAGAACGGAATGCTTATCCGTTTCCCAGAAACAGATGTACGTTCAATGGGACGAACTGCTGCTGGTGTAAAAGGTATCACCCTTTCAGAAGGCGATGAAGTAGTAGGCATGGAGATACTTGAGGATAGTTTAGATGTCCTTATCGTTACTGAAAAAGGGTATGGAAAACGTACTCCAGCTAGTGAGTATCGAATTCAGAGTCGTGGTGGTAAAGGTCTAAAAACGGTTAATATTACTGAGAAAAACGGTAGTGTGATAGCGGTTAAGGCAGTTACAGTCGAAACTGATTTAATGCTAATAACTGGAGCAGGTATTTTAATACGTATGGCAATTGGTGACATCTCACAAATTGGCCGTACAACTCAAGGTGTTAAATTAATTCGTCTAGATGAAAACGAGTTTGTAGCAACAGTAGCAGTTGTTGAAAAAGAAGAGGAAGAAGAAATCGAATCTGAAATAGACACAGAAACTGATGCAGCAAACGAAGTTGAAGTTGAAGAACAAGTAAATGAGACAGACACAGACCAAGAATAAATAATGAGTTAAGAGAAACACTGCAGTGCAGTGTTTCTCTTTTTTTGGTAAAATGAGAAATAGAAATATAAATTTTTGACTTATTTGGTAGGCATAAGGAGAAGATAACACGCATGAGAGTAGTGACGAACCAGTTACAGGAAGGATGTATTCTTTTAGAAGATGTCTATTCCTTAACTAATAAACCTATCATTTCAAAGAAAACTGTACTAACAGCTGCGCATATAGAGGTATTACGATTGTTTTTAGTTAACGACGTGCAGGTGGAATCTTTTCTAATAAGTGGTGAAGCATTCAGACCATTAGAAACAGTTGATGCTGACGAAATACCAACAGTTAAGGAAAAATCAATAGTTGAGCAATATCTAGGAGCAGTAAAAGAATATAAACAATTATTTCAAAACTGGCAGGCCGGAGCACCAGTTGATATTAGTAAGGTACGACTAATTGTAATTCCTTTATTAGAAAGCTTACTCGAACAACCTAGTGAACTATTTAACTTCTACAGATACTCGACTAGAGAAGATTACATCTACCATCATTCTGTAGTAGTAGGCTTACTTTCTGGATACTTAGGAAAGAAACTAGACTATACACAAGCCGACTGTAATCATCTTGCGGTTGCAGGTCTACTAAGTGATTGTGGTATGTCTAAAATAGATCCCAAGATACTATCAAAAAGTTCATCACTTACACTAGGGGAATATACTGAGGTTAAAAAACACTCGCTGTATAGCTATCGAATGATAGAAAAGATTACTCTTATTAAAGATAGTGTAAAATTAGCCGTTTTACAGCATCATGAACGGATAGACGGAACAGGTTATATGCTTGGCGTATCTGGTGATAAGATACATCCTTTTGCAAAGATAATAAGTGTTGCTGATGTATACTCTGCTATGACATCCGAACGCCCATACAATAGCAGACAAGCTCCTTTCAAAGTTTTAGAACAAATCCGACAAGAATTCTTTGGAAAGTTTGATGTAAAAGTGTTGGAAGCATTAACTTCAATTATTGGGTACTTGTCGATCGGAACTAAAGTTAAATTATCAAATGGTCAACTCGGTGAGGTCATCTATATTGATTCAAACAATCCAACAAGGCCAATGATTAAATGTAGTGAAGTGGAATTCATTGAGTTGATCAAACAAAGAGAAATATATATCGAAGAAATCATAAAATAACCTCCAGACTTGGAGGTTATTTCTTTTTTTAAAAAGCCAAAGGTAAATATTATTATCTTAATTAAAATATATTTTATATTCATGCTTGAAAAGTGGATGGATTCTTGGTATACTTCAAAAGTTGGATTGAAACATATTATTATTTCAAAAAAGTAATTGACTTTGAATATAATAATATGCTATATTAATAAAGTCGCTTCTGAGTGACACACAATTAGTTCTTTGAAAACTGAACACAATACAAGCGTCAACGTTTAATTCAAGTAACAAACTTATTGAGCAATCAATACTTTCTTCGGAGAGTTTGATCCTGGCTCAGGATGAACGCTGGCGGCGTGCCTAATACATG
>NZ_JBFOKR010000031.1:0-29929 GCF_047246645.1 Ferdinandcohnia jepli | reverse complement strand
GGAAGTTAAGCTTCGGCGCCGATGGTAGTTGGGGCATTGCCCCTGTGAGAGTAGGACGTCGCTAGGCACGAGAGAAAAACCAGCTGATGAAGGCTGGTCTTTTTTTGTTTTTTTATAAAAAGGTTTTAATGTAACTGGTGTTTTTTATTTGTTTGAAATGGTTAAGTACTATGACTTGTGAAAATTGCTAAAATGTATAAATTTTGATTAACATGTACAAATTTAATTTAACGTGCATAAATCCAAATTAACATGCACAAATCTCGATTATCGTGCATAAGGGTCAATTCTCATCCCAATGTTTTAACAATTGACAAGTAATTTGCAGAGATCCTTCGATATAGGATTCAATTCCTATAAAATCACCCATAGTAATAACAAAATTGAGTAAATGGGTTAACTTCTCAGCGGTTATTGAATAAAACTAGATGAAAATTACTTTACTTTTAGTAGAGACCAGTAAGATTAGCAGGGTCTTTTTAACATTTTTTTAGATACCGACCGAAAAATTGCTAAAAACCGTATTTTTAATTTAAAAACCATAAATCTCAATTAAAAATCGTAAATTCTGATTATAAACCGTAAATCCAATTTAAAAACCGTATTCCCAAATTAAAAATCGTAAATCCAAAATAAGCGTCTCTCCTCAAACATACTTCCCTTTATATTCAATACTTAGACCTGATAATCTACTAAACTCTAAAAAAATCATAAAAAATGCCCTTTAATCTGTAATTGCAGTAGTCAAAATTTAAAAGTAACAAGGTTTTTAATAAATCCAGACAAATTCTCCGTCATCTTTTTCTACTATGGTGGTACGTCATACGTAACTGTGTTTACAGAAAAAGTAAATGGCGAGTTACCTGTGTTCAATACCCCGAGAGAACCTTGGAAGTAGTCGCAGTCCAGACTTCATTGGTAATTGGTCCTCGTAGAACTCCACTAATCTCTTCTTCTGTAAACACTTTTGCTTCTGTGCAACATAAGGAGTTTTGGTTGTTTTTGGATCCACACATATTATATTCCTCCTGAACTGTAATTAAGATGTACAAATGTATTACATGCTTGATAGGTAGTTATTGCCTCGTACATCAGCGAAATTTCGCTAGAATTAAAGATAGAATAGTAAATTCATCTATAGATAGAAGTACTAGTTTCCCAGGATTCCGGTATAAAACTACATTTTCCAGACTGGAAATTTGTTTACGAGTTATGGTGCTTCCCCTAGAAAATCAGATATATCTCTTGGTTTCACCGTTTTCGTACTTATAGTATTTTTAAAAAAATAGTCTATTACCTTATACAATTCGTCCAAACCTAATGTCTCTATTTACATAGAATATTAGAAAGTGTTTTAGAAAGAGGTGTTAGGGAAGATGTCAAAGGGTAATGAGAGCTCGAAAAAGAAAAAGTGTAAGGAGAAAAATAAGGATAAGCATATTACTGTTGAGGTAAAGTTATTGAAGGATAAAGAGGATTCGGTTCTTTGCAGCGAAATATGTGGTAACGTTTCGTTAAATGAGCAAGTATCAAGCCTTGACATATGGGAAGAGTATGTAGAAACAAATACAACTTTATTTGTTTCTGTATTTAACCAGCCAAATAGTAGTTCAAATGTTAGAGTGCTAGTAAATAGAAAGGACAGCTCCTCCCTTGAATTCACTGTTCCTCCGGGGAATACTGGTTCTGGGACAGTAGATAATGCTGAATTGGTGCAAGTATTCCGTATCGGAGAAGGCTTTGTTGAGGGCAGATATTGTTTAGATGTATGCGTTCCTAGTAAAGAAAACTCAAATCCCGTAAATGCCAATGAGGAAAGTCTTGACCAAAATGAAGAACAATAGAGGTAGGGTAGAAATTTTGTAAAAGTGAAAAAAGGGAAAAGAACGTATTTCTTCTCCCTTCATGTTTCTTTTAAACTATTAAAGTGTTCTATTTAATAATGTTTTAGTTAGTGTATTTAGTGTTTCTTTATAAGTACCTTCAGGAAGTTTTGCTATCTCATTCAGTGCTTTTTGTGTATAGCGTTTTGCTAAATTATAAGCTTTTTCAACACCTTGGTAATGGTTAATAAGATCAGCAATTTCTTGAACATCTTCTTCAGTGATATTTTCTCTTTTTTCTAAGATGGACATAAAGGCACTTGAATTTTCTTGCATGGCATAAATTAATGGGAGGGTATAAATACCTTGTCTTACATCAGCCATTACTGGTTTTCCAAGAGTTGTTACATCACTGCAATAGTCTAGGATATCATCTGTAATTTGGAAAGCCATTCCGATATAATGCCCCATATTCCATGCATTCATTGCTAGTTTATGAGAAGCCTTACTCTCAAGTGCACCTGAATAACAACTAACTGCGAAAAGTTGAGCAGTTTTTCCTGAAATACGAGATAAATAGGTTTTCACAGAAACTTTTGACTGAAAACGGGAGTTTAACTGATCTAGTTCTCCTCCAAGTATTTTCTCCATACTTCTTGCATTAAATTCGAGATGCGAAAGAGAAGTAGAGTATCGAGAAAGAATTTGGAAACAGATACAGAAAAGGTAATCACCTGAATAGATAGCAACGTTATTTCCATAGCTTGAATGCATGGTAGCCCTGCCATGTCTTGTTTCTGATTCATCTATTACATCATCATGTACTAAAGTAGCCATGTGTAAGGTTTCGAGAGCGGCTGCAACAGCAATTGATTTATCTTTTTCTTTTTCAGGTCCTATTTGAGCACATAAAAGGGAATAGGCGGGACGAAGTAACTTACCACCAGAGTAGACCATATCCTTTAAGGTTTTTTCTACATTTTTATCTCGTACTTTTATATGTGATTCTATTAATTTAAGCACCAAAGCTAAGTCTACTTTTAATTCGGGATATGGATTCCACATTTGATGTACGTGCATTTAAAAAACCTCTTTTCATCTTGTAGTTAATTGATATTCATGTAGATATCTATAGTAATGTAGTTTTTCAACATGTGTAAGAAGATAATTAGCTGCAATTCCAATTGCAATTCCAGATAAAATTCCGATAAATGTTAATACGGGTAAGTAAAGTAGTACAGTCCAGGTTTGGGCAATCCAGCTTGCAGTAACTAATTGGCCGACATTATGCAAAATAGCACCGGTTGTACTTACTCCAATCAGACTAATCCTTTTAGGTCCGAGTTGTTTAACAGCCCACATTCCTAAAAAACTTAAGAGGGCTCCGGACGCACTATACATAAAGCTTGAAATGGTTCCACCTAATAAGGTTGCCAGAATAATACGTGTTGCTATTACTTTGGTAACATCCTTGGGGGATAGGGTGTATAAGGCCATGATTGTGATAATATTAGCTAAACCTAATTTTGCACCTGGAGCAAAAGCAAATGGGAACGGAATTGCTCTTTCAAGTAAGCTGATTATTACAGCTTGAGCTGCTAATAAAGCAATGTAGACAAGCCGTTGATTTTTTGTCATACCTTCACTCCTTATGAGCTAATAATGATGTCGTCTGATTGCCCATCAACAGTTTGAATTTCGATTACTAACTTATGCGGTAAGCAAACGATAGTCTCACCTGGTTTCGAAATATAACCAGTTAAGACACAAACCTGATCCGAACAGGTGGCCCCTTTGATACGGATTTTGTTGTCTACAATCTCAATTGTATTAACTTCCGAATCCGATTCTTTAATATCGAATTGTTGAGTGCCTTTGTTATTAGTCAGGTTAATTTCTTTTACGATTTTGCTATCAACTGATATGACCGCAACAAGTGCTGTATTCTCGCTTATCCCTGCTTGTTGATATGCAAAAACAGTAAAGGGCAAAAAAGAAAGGAGGACAAGTGAAATGACTAGAATAATATCCCATCTTTTTATCATGCTGTAGTATGTCCTCATGTCTTTTCTCTCCTTTACTGTTCTATAAGTAGTAGGGAAGGGGGGCGAAAGGCGTTTCGCCTCTCGCATAACCATCCCGTATGATAGTAAGTTAGCTGACTTTTTTTGTTTTCTTATCTGATTTTGTTTTCAATGTTCCTGCATTGTAATCAGAGTAAATAGCACGTTCTTTTCCATACCACCAGTCGCCCGCTTTTCTTTGTAGGAATGGAACAACCCAGTAATCTAAACCAAATGTACGTCCTGATCCGTTTAATAATGCAATAGAAGCTGGTAGTGCCCAAAGCTTATCCCATCCTAGCATCGCAGAAAGTGTGAATACGACTAGGAAACCTGCACTTGCAACACTAGCTAACCATGTGAATAAACCACCTAAAATGGCAAGACCAATACCTAACTCAATAAAGACCATCATTTTTTGCATGAATACAGCCATTTCTGGAGTCGGTAACATAATTTCCATAACCCATTGGAAGATTCCTGGCATTTTACTAAAAATAGGTGTTGTCCATTCTGTTGCTCCACCCTCAACCGCAGCACTTGCACCGGTAGTGGTAGTTTGTAACCATTCAAAAGGCATTCTGACGGTAGAACCAACTAACCAAGAATCCTCACCTAAGCCTTTAAAAAGAATTTTGATGTTGGAGAAACTAGAAGTTGCTTCTTTCCAGGTTGATTCACCCCAAAGCTTTGTACAAGCTTCTACAATCCAGAACCCACCAACAAAGATACGTAATGGTAAACTCCAAAGGACGTTACCGAAACGGGTAGGGAAGTTTCTAAATATATTCCGCTTGTCTTTTGTTTGGAAAAACTCGTGTGCAACATAGTGGAACATATAATAGCCGCTTCGTAAACCAAAGAAATAATACAGATTAACCATATGCTTCATAAAGTTAGCGAACCAACCACTTAAATGAATTCCACTTAGGTTGGCTACACCATAACGAGCACCAATTGATACCATAATTCCATGATATTTTCCTTTAAACGGAACTTTTTCACCGCCGCTGATTTCAGCAATAATGCTTTTAGCTGCTGTTAATGCAGTCTGTTCAGCTGCTTCTACTATTTGTGGTTGAGGTTTACCAGGTTCTTCTTCAAAGTAAGCTAAATCCCCAACGACATATACGTTTTCAAAGCCATCAGCTTCCATATACTCATTAACATGTAATCTTCCTGCACGTCCTGATGACATGCCGTAATCTTTTGTATCGGAGTTTGCTCGTACACCTGCTGTCCAAATTAGTGTATGAGTTGGGATGCTTTCACCAGATTTTAAAATAACAGAGTCTGATCTAACTTCTACGATTGATGAGCTTTTTAAGATATTTACGCCTTTTTTCAATAAGTAAGCTTCTGCTTTGTCAGCATCGCGTCGCTCAAGCATATTAAGAATGGTTGGCGCAGCTTCGACAACATTTAATGTAATTTCTTTTTCGTCTAATTTGTTTAATTTTGCTAAACGTTGTTTCCATTCAATTAGTTCCCCGACCATTTCAATACCTGTAAATCCAGATCCGCAAACTGTGAATGTAAGCATTGCTCGTCGAGTTTCTTCATCATGAACAGTTGAGGCCTTACGAACAATTTTTTCAATATGCTCACGAAGTTTAACTGCATCTTCCCAAGACCATAGCGTAAATCCATTTTCTTTTACACCTGGTGTACCAAAATCGTTTGGTTCTCCACCCATACCTAAGATAAGGTAGTCAAAAGAGAAAGTTCCATGTTCAGTTGTTACGATCTTTTTCTTGTAATCTACATGTGTCACGTTATCAGTAACTAGGTTGACTTTTGTACGATTGAACAACCGTCTTAAATCAAATTGAATAGCTTCAGGTTCAACACGATGTGCTGCAACTTCATGTAATTCGGTCATCATTGTATGGTAAGAATGACGATCTATTAACGTAATTGATACCGATTCATCTTTCTTGTATATTTTTGCTAGTTTCTTTGCTGCATGAACTCCTGCATAACCAGCTCCGATAATGACAATATTCTTATTTGCCATTTGTTTTCACTCCTTAAAGTTATCAGTGTATAACACTATGTGAAATGTTGAACAATCGATTGTATTGTAGCGCTAATTTTTGTAAGTGTCTATTCAGTTCACGAAATGGTAACAAACTTTATTGGTAAAAATGGACAGAAATTGACAAGTTTTTGTACATTTTTACCTTAATTGTATGGTTAATTGCTATTGTAATATAGACAGTTTAATAAGATGGTGATACGATGTTCATGTATAATTGTGAAATATTTCACAAGATGAATTTACTCTATAATTTTAGCCCGGGAAATGTATTTTAACAGTAGGGGCTAAAGCTAGAAAGGAACTATCAAGATGAAAAAACTAGGATTGTTATTGGTATGTTTATCTGTTCTATTCACTGTAATAGGATGCGCACAAAAAGAAGGTAGTAGTACTTCTTTAATCACCAATAATCCATATAAAAGAACTGAATTTCTAATGGGAACTGTCGTAACTGTAAAAATCTATGATGAAGATAAAGAAGAAGTATTAGATCCGGTGTTTGAAAGAATTTTTGAATTAGCTGATCGTATCGGTGTAAATGAAGAAGAGTCTGAAATAATTGATATTAATAAAAATGCTGGGATCCAGCCTGTTCAAGTTTCGGCTGATATTTATAGGTTAATTGAAGCTGGGAAAGCTCATAGTAAACTAGCAAATGGAACGTTTGATATATCTGTAGGACCTTTAACTACATTATGGAATATTGGGTTTCCAGACGCACGGAAACCCGAACAAGAGGAAATTAATCAAGTATTACCATTAATAGATTACAATCAAATTTACTTAAATGTGGAAGAGCAAACTGTATATTTGGCAAATCAAGGGATGGAACTAGACCTAGGGGCAATTGCAAAAGGATTTATTACAGATGAGGTAAAAGATGTGCTGTTGGAACACGATGTACATTCAGCAATTATAGATTTAGGCGGTAATATTTATGTTCTTGGTAAAAATGCAAATGGAAGCGATTGGACAGTTGGTATTCAAGATCCTTTTTCTCCTAGAGGTGAGATTGTAGGGAAAATTAAAGAGTCGAATAAATCAATTGTAACTTCTGGCGTGTATGAAAGATTTTTAGAGGTGGATGGAGTAAAATATCATCACATATTAAATCCAATAGACGGCTATCCATATAATAACGATGTAGCAGGGGTTTCCATAATTACCGATAAATCCATTGATGGTGACGCACTTTCTACAACCTTGTTTTCAAAGGGAATTCAAGGTGGATTGGAATATATTGAAAATATTGAAGATGCCGAAGCCATTTTTGTAAGCCAGGATAAAAAAATATACTTCACATCTGGGTTAAAGGGTGAGTTTGAGCTTACAAATGACCAATTCGAGGTAGTAAACTAAAACGTATAAAGGGAGAGTGAAAGAGATGTCCTTTCGTTCTTTTTTAAAACTAGTTGAAATTCAAACAAAGATTGCTAGCTTGTTTCCATTTTTTATAGGTACATTGTTTGTTATATACCGATATGAAACCTTCCAATTAGGAAATACGATTATCTTTTTTAGCTCAATGTTACTATTTGATTTAACAACAACAGCAATTAATAACTATATGGATTATCGAAAAGCCAAGAGTACTGATTATCAAAAAGAGAAAAATATTATAGGACAACAAAATATTCCTGAGCGACTCGTTATTACTACGATCTTAGTACTTCTGGGTACTGCAACAGCTTTAGGTCTCTGGTTGGTAGTAAGGACGGACTTATTAGTATTACTTATTGGAATGGTATGCTTTGCTATTGGGATATTTTATACCTTTGGCCCAATTCCATTGTCTAGAATGCCGCTTGGAGAAGTGTTCTCAGGAGTAACAATGGGCTTTGGTATTGTCTTTTTAGTAGTCTATGTAAATGCCTTTGACCAAGGAATTGCTAACTTTGTATGGGATGGACGATTTGTAAGCCTTCAGGGAGATCTTTTATTATTACTAGAAATTGCTTGGGTTTCGATACCTTGCATCTTTACAATTGCGAACTTAATGTTAGCAAATAATATTTGTGATTTAGAGGATGATATAGCTAATCATCGTTATACCCTTCCATACTATTTAGGAAAACGATATTCAATTTGGCTATTTAATGCCATGTATATTGGTTCATTTTTATCAATTATATTTGCGGTACTCATTAATTTCTTACCGATGGTCATGCTGTTTTCTTTGTTAATAACAATCCCAGTTTATAAACATGTTGTTCTTTTTAATAAGAAACAAGTCAAATCAGAGACATTCTCAGTGGCTGTTAAAAACTTAATTTTAGTGAATGGCTCAATCGTTTCATTGCTATTACTTTCTGTAATTCTTTAATCATTCGTTAAATTGTTAGTTTCAACTACTAAAATAGCAAAAAAACACGCTACTGTCTTACTAGAGTGAAAGAGGTTATATGGGAGGAACCTAAGATGGGCACAACTGTGGTAGAAGTTAAAAATCTATCTTTTAAATATGATGAACGCCAAAAAACACCCATTCTATCAAATGTTTCATTTTCAATTAAAAAAGGGGAATGGGTTGCCTTAGTCGGGCACAATGGTTCTGGGAAATCTACCTTGGCCCATATATTAGTAGGTTTGTTGACACCTCAAGAAGGAAGCATTTTTATTAGTGGTGTGAAAATGGATCAAAATACATTACGAGAAATCAGGCTTCGAATCGGAATGGTGTTTCAAAATCCGGAGAATCAATTCATTGGTGCAACTGTATCAGATGATGTTGCATTTGGATTAGAAAATTTGAATGTACCTTATCGAGAAATGAAAAAAAGAGTGGATGAAGCACTTAATATGGTAGGAATGAGAGATTTTCGTAATCATGATCCATCACGTTTATCTGGTGGACAAAAGCAACGTGTAGCAATCGCGGGAATACTTGCACTGCATCCTGCTGTTTTAGTATTAGATGAAGCGTTTGTTATGCTGGATCCTAAAAGTAGACGTGAACTTATCTCAACAATCCAACAATTAAAGGAAAAAGAGAAACTTACTGTTATTTCAATCACTCACGATATGAATGAAGCAGCGGAAGCAGATCGTGTTCTAATGCTAAAAGAAGGAAAAATTGAAACAAGTGGAACTCCTGCAGAGATCTTCCAAACTAGACCAGAACTAGAACCACCCTTTGCTGAAAGTGTAAGGCGTAATTTAATGATGAAGAAACGAAATGTTCCAGAGACATATATGACGGAAGAAAATTTGGTGAATTGGTTATGCAAATAAATTTTGAAAATGTGACAGCAGATTATCAATTGGGACCAATTCGGAGTCCGCTAGTTCTCCAATCTGTAGATTTACTAATAAAATCCGGACTAATTACTGCTGTAGTAGGTCACACAGGTGCAGGCAAATCAAGTTTATTAAAAACAATGAATGGGTTGATTTTACCGGTGAAAGGTCGTGTTAAAATCGGCGAAGCGATCATTGAGGCTGGTAAAACTAATTCATCCCTAAAAGATGTTCGAAAAAAGGTTGGTATGGTTTTTCAATTTCCAGAATCTCAGTTGTTTGCTGAAACAGTTGAAAAGGATATTTGTTTTGGTCCAATGAACTTCGGAGTTCCAGTTGAGGAAGCAAAAGAGATTGCCAGATCCGTAATTGAACAAGTAGGATTAGGTCACGAAGTATTGTCGAAATCTCCGTTTTCTTTGTCTGGTGGTCAAAAACGACGAGTGGCAATTGCAGGTATACTAGCCATGGAGCCAGATGTACTAATTTTAGATGAACCAGGTGCTGGACTTGACCCTAAAGGAAAGAGAGATATTCTTTCTCTTATATCAGCTTGGAATCGGGAGAGAAGTCTAACTACTGTGATCGTCACGCATGATATGGATGATGTTGCTATGTATGCTCACGAGGTAGTTCTAATGGAAAGAGGTAGAGTCGTATTACATGAAGAAAAGAGAAGGTTTTTTTCGAATCATAAGAGATTAGAACAACTTCATATAGATGCACCTGAAGCAAGACGGTTCCAGTTAAAAATTGAGCAGGAAACTGGTATTAAATTTCCTGGAGTCTGTTTAACGGTTGAGGAACTTGTTGATTGCCTGATAGAGGTGGGACTAGTATGAATAAGTTGATTTTAGGAAGATACTTTCCAGGGGATTCGTGGTTGCATCAGCTTGACCCCAGAGCAAAGCTAGTAGCAGTCATATATTTTATCGGTATCTTATTCTTGGCAAACAACTGGCAGACCTATACATTACTCTGGATTTTTACGATTGTGATTATGAGGTTGTCAGGTGTTTCAATTTCAACGTATATAAAAGGTGTTAGACCATTGATTTGGTTAATTCTTTTTACGGTTTGTATGAAAACATTATTTACAGCAGGCGGTACAATTTACGTTGATTATGGTCCTTTTACAATTTCAAGCTTTGGGATTGTACATGGCATTTATACATTTTGTAGATTTGTAATGATCATTTTTGTATCAACTGTTTTAACTCTTACAACGAAACCAATTGATCTAACGGATGGAATAAATTCATTATTACGTCCATTAAGACGATTTAAGGTTCCGGTTGATGAGATTTCAATCATGCTATCCATCTCATTGCGGTTCATCCCGACACTTTTAGATGAAACGCAAAAGGTTATGGATGCTCAACGTGCAAGAGGAACTGAGTTTGGAGAAGGATCGCTGTTCAAACAAATGAAAACCCTTGTTCCAATCCTTTTACCGCTCTTTGTAAGTTCAATGAATCGAGCAGAAGAACTTGCAAACTTAATGGAGGTAAGAGGTTATCAATCTGGATCTACTCGGTCCACATTTAGACAGTTAAATTGGCATTATCGAGATACGGTTAGTTTGGGACTAATGTTGCTTCTAACGGTAGGATTGGCTTTATTGCGGGAAAAGGGTCTTTATCATTGAGAGAATCTAGTCCACACGAAAATATCGTGTGGACTTTTGCTAATTATATTAGTTTAAAAAATGTGTCTTTATTGATGTAGGATAGACTTTGGTTCTACGCGCCATTTAGAGTACGTAGAGCCTCGATGAATGTCAAATAGAAGTGTTCTATGAGCCGTTCAGAGTTCGGTGGGGTATATGAATGTCAGATAGAGACTTTCTAAGAACCATTCATTGAGCAAGTTGAGGAATGAAAGTCAGATAGAAAGGACCTAATAGCTATGGAAAAGAGATTAATAGACTGTAAAATAAATTGTTTACTATACAGAAAATTGGTATGATTTAGAAAAAGGGTAACTCAAAATGAAAACGTTTTACTCATACATAAGGGGGATTTTTATATGCGTGAAGTTGTGATTGTTGAAGCGGTACGGACGCCGGTTGGAAAACGAAAAGGTACGTTAAGTTCAGTACGTCCAGATGAATTAGCGGCTATGGTACTTAAAGAGGTTGTCAATCGTGCAGGTATACAAGCTGGTTTGGTGGAGGATGTTATATTAGGTTGCGTTTCTCAAGTGGAGGAGCAGTCTGTTAATATTGCCAGAACTGCTACTTTAATGGCCGGTTTTCCAATACACGTACCTGCAACGACAATAGATCGTCAATGTGGTTCTGGTCAACAAGCAGTACATTTTGCTACTCAAGCAATCATGAGCGGTGATATGGATATAGTGATTGCTGGAGGAGTAGAAAGCATGACAAGAGTTCCATTGGGTTCTGCTCGTCAGCAAACTACCTGGAGTGAGAGTTTGACTGATCGCTATGAAATGATACATCAGGGTTTATCAGCAGAGCGCATAGCTGAAAAATGGGGATATAGTAGACAGAAGCTTGATGAGTTTTCTCTTGAGAGCCACAGTCGTGCTATCCGAGCCCAAGAAGCTGGATATTTTAAATGTGAGATTATGCCGATAGAAGTGACACTTCCTAATGGAACAAAGACTATTGTTACAGAAGATGAAGGTCCACGAAGGGATACCACACTTGAAAAATTAGGTTCACTGAAAACTGTTTTCAAAGAAGACGGAGTCATTCATGCAGGAAACGCTAGTCAAATGAGTGATGGAGCTGCTGCTATTTTATTAATGTCAAAGGAAAAAGCTTTAGAACTTGGTTTTAAGCCGAGATTCCGAATTCTTGCACGTGCAGTTGTTGGTTCTGATCCAACACTTATGTTAACAGGACCTATTGAAGCAACGCGCAAGGTCTTACAAAAGGCTGGCTTAACGATTGAAGATATGGATACTTACGAAGTTAATGAAGCTTTTGCTCCTGTACCATTGTGTTGGTTGGATGAGATTCAAGCTGATTCTAACAAATTAAACCCTAACGGTGGAGCAATTGCGTTGGGACATCCTCTGGGAGCAACCGGTGCACGAATCATGATTTCAATGATGCATGAACTTGAAAGAACTGGAGGACGTTATGGTCTTCAAGCCATTTGTGAAGGCGGCGGGATGGCAAATGCAACGATTATTGAACGAATTGAAGAATAGTATAAGGGGGCAATCTTGCTCCTTTTGTTTTTTAAAAGATAAATAGTTTAGGAGGGGTATTGTGCAAGTAAAAGGTAGCGTTGCAATTGTAACTGGAGGAAGTTCTGGTCTCGGCGAAGCAACCGTAACAAGGATTATTGAAAATGGAGGGTATGCTACGATTCTTGACTTAGCGGAGGAGAAAGGGGCTGAGTTAGTTGATAGACTTGGTTCAGATCGAGTTCTCTTTTTAAAAACTGATGTTACTAATGAAGAACAGGTAAAACTTGCGGTAACTAAAACTATAGATAAGTTTGGTGGGATACATATTGCTGTAAACTGTGCGGGGATAGCGATTGCTGAAAAGGTAATCGGAAAAGAGGCTTTGCATGATTTAGAACGTTTTTCCAAGGTAATTCAAGTTAATCTAATTGGAACTTTTAACGTCATTCGTATAGCTGCTGAAGGAATGATGAAAAACAATCCGAATGATGAAGGCGAACGAGGAGTAATCATTAATACGGCCTCTGTTGCAGCATTTGAGGGACAAATTGGTCAAGCGGCATATAGTGCTTCAAAAGGTGGTGTAGTCGGTATGACGCTTCCAATTGCACGCGAGTTTTCTAGACATGGGATTCGTGTAATGACAATTGCACCGGGCCTTATTGACACACCGTTATTTAGTTCGCTACCAGAACAAGCTCGTAATGCATTAGGAGCAATGGTGCCATTTCCATCACGTCTAGGCTATCCATCAGAATATGCTAGGTTAGCAGAGAGTATTATTACCAATCCATTGTTAAACGGAGAAACCATTCGTCTTGATGGAGCTATCCGTATGCAGCCTAAATAAATATACTTAGCTAGTTTTGATAATTGGGAGGTGTAAAATGAAAAAATCCATTTTGAGTTTGATAGTTGTAGTAATGGTTGTCTCTTTCCTTCCAATGCAAGCTGCGGCGTTATCATATGATGAAAATAAGTACTACTGGGATTGTGAAGAAGATTGGGTAGAAGTAGATGACATAAATAAGTGTCTGAAAGAGAGGGTGATACCTCTTAATTATTACCCGTATATCGGTGGAGTTATTGTTCTTGTCTTAGGAATTATAGGAAGACAACTATATATCAGAAGAAGAGAAAAGTAATGAATTAGACATTATGGTTATATGAAATCGGAATGGACTGAAATGTCAGCTAGTGAGGTCTTAACGAGAAGTGGAAAGTCAAATTAAGAGTACTGTGAGGAGATATGTGATGAAAAAAATTATTTTGATAATGCTTTCAATAATCATACTCGCTAGCGTCACTATTATTACTTTTAATTACTTCAGTACGAAGGGACAGTTTTTGAAGGTTAGCCATACTGCAGCGGGAATAGAGCATTTTGATGAAGGTCGAGTTTTTTATTTGAGTTACGATTTAATGTGGGAGGGCGTCGGGAATCCTACGCTTGAAAACGTGGAGTTTTTTATGAGTGATGGAGTACCAGCTAATGAGAGTGACCTTTTAATAGGAAAATGAAGGAAATGGAAAAACAATCTAATGACGGAAAAAAGGTAGGCTTTGAATAAGTCAAGATAATTGATAAATAGTACAAAAGGGAGATTGTAATAGTGAATAAACTTTTAATATCCATCTCTGGCATAATAGTCATTGGCCTTTTGCTTTTCACCTACTTTTATGAACGTACCATTCCACTCTCGCCACCGGATTGGGAAAATAAAATTAATGAAAACACATCTGAAAATGAAGTGCAGCCTCAGGAAGAAGAATTGCTTGTAGTAGATGGAAAAGATTCTATTGGGTATTCACTGCAAAATGATCAATTGCAAATTACGTGGAATAATGGTGAAGAATGGGTTACAGTTCCGATAGGTAAAGATTTACTTTTCTCAGGAGAATACAATGGAAATAAATCTGAATTAATAGAAGGTAGTTATATTCTATCCGAAAATAGAGTTGCTTTTTTATATACTGACGAACCTGGCATGAGCATTAATTTAATGCATTCTCAGGATGAAGGCCAGACTTGGCAAAATTCTGTGGTTGCCGAGCAATTTCCACCAATTCGTTTTAGAAAGGTGAATTTTTTAAATGAAAAGTTTGGTTATGTGATTCTCTCTGGAGACCGGACAATGTCTCAAGAATGGTCGACGGTGTTTCTTACAAATGATGGTGGAGTTACCTGGAAAGAAACGAATCACTCAGATGTCACTAGATTACTTGCTGGTGGTGGTTTTACCGATGAGAATACTGGATTTTTATCGTATGGAATCCTAAATCCACAAGAACCAGATTTCTATGTGACGCAAGATGCCGGTCAGAGTTGGACTAAAGCAAATATTGTAATCCCGGAGGAGTATCATGAAATTTTTGTTATTGCAGAAGTCCCCTATAAAGAAGGAGAGCAGTTAGCCCTTCTAATCAATCAAGGTCCAAACGGTGATTATCAGGGTGGAAAAGTAAAAGGCAAATTTATTTCTCAGGATAATGGTTTAACTTGGGAATTTTCCGAGGAGGTAGACCCTGATGAACAATAAAACCAAGGTTAGTGGTTATATGTTTTTGTTGGTTGCCCTAGCATTATTTTTCCTACAACTAGGATATTTTTTCTTACGGGGTCGATATCAAATAGAGTACAGCGACAGCCGATTGTTTTATGTATTAAATATTTGTATTATGGTTTTATTAACGTTTGGCTTGTTTTTATTACTGAACATAAGGAGAAAATGGAAGATTGTCATTTCTAGTTTTGTCATACTCTTTAGTGTTCTATCTATCATATTACTTCTCATGCAAAATAATCAGCTTACAAATGTTGTGAGCATATCTCCAAATCACAAACATTTGCTTGTGATTAAAGAAAATAAGCTGACAGGTGAAGCGGTTTACTATAGAACGTATTTTAGAATATTTGCAAGACCAAAGGAAAGCTTGCCTTATCCAACTACTAGCAACTTTAAAGTAGAGTGGCTGGCAAATGATGTTGCAGCAGTAACCTATCAGTCGAAAGACCATACTCTTCATCAATTTATTGGAACCTATGGTGACCGTGGAATTGGGAATTCTTATTATTATGTCGGTTCTTCTCTTCATGGGGAATGGAAAGGGAAGAATACAAATCTAGTTGCTAATACAGAAGGAATTACAATTGAAAAGAACGGAAAAAGTGAAAGCTATGGTTGGGAGAATATAGTTCAGTTTGGTACCCTTGCGGTTGTCTTAGTTGATCATAACGAAGCAAAATGGACCGTTTCATTAAATGAAGATATGGTCGTAGACCATAATAATTATGAACCGCCAACAGGTCATATTACATTGTATAAAGCTACAATGGATGAGACCGGGCCAATTATTCTTTCTTTCAATAAAGTCGACTAACATAGAATAGACGCATGATTTTTCACGCGTCTATGTTTATATCATTTATTTAATCTTGTAACCTTTTTCTTCTAACAAGTTATCGATTCCTGTTTCGCTTGTATAATGGGCTGCACCAACGACTACAAAATACGATTTTAGTTTAAATCTTAGGAGGAAAATATGTTATATATTCTTATTGGAATAATAATTAGTATTTTACTAGCATTTGGAACAATTACCCTCATTCCAGCTTTATTACAACCCGAGTACCAGATTTTTGTTTTGTTAGCAATGTTTTGGTTTATGGTGTTGATGTATATTGACATGCAAAAGAAGAAAAAGGAAGAAAAGTAAAGTGAAACTGAGTTAGATAGGATAATTGTATAGTTACCAAAAATAGTACATACTTGGAATGCGATACAGAATGATAAAGACTAACTCTTAAAAGGGAGAAGTGAGGAAAACTCTCTATTCGAGTCCTCATTGTTACAGGTATTACTAAAATTGAGCCAATTAACCAATGTTACTAAAGCAGTTATATTTAAATTACGTGGCGTAGATCCAGAATGGAATGTCTTTTAAACAAAAATAGCTGTCTGTTTTCATGGTTACGAGCTAAAGTATTACTAACAACCAACATTATAAGGTAGGCGAGTACATAATGAATCAACAATTAACATTAAAGGATTCCTATAATGTAACAAAGTTCCAGTTAGGTGGGCATGGGAAACGTAATGTTCATGTTTTAAAAGAAGCATTCGAAAAAGTAGACGTAGAAGTTGAAAGTGATATCTACGGCCAAGGCAAGGTCATTGAAGATTTTCAGGAAAAGATGGCAAGCTTACTCGGTAAAGAAAGTGCAGTTTTTTTTCCAAGTGGTACGATGGCGCAGCAAATTGCACTACGAATTTGGTGTGATGAAAAAGGTGTAGCAAGAGTTGCTTATCATCCCTTAAGCCATTTAGAGATACATGAGGAAGATGGATTAAAGAAATTACATAGAATCGAGACTGTGTTACTATCTGATAAGGATTCTGTGATTCAGCTTGATGATGTTATCAAAATGAAAGATGAGGTATCATGTTTGTTACTTGAACTGCCTCAGCGGGAAATAGGGGGACAATTACCGTGCTATGATACTCTTGAGCAAATTTCAAAGTATTGTAGAGAAAAAAATATTAAGCTCCATCTTGATGGTGCACGTTTATTGGAAGTATTGCCATTTTACGAGAAAACTGCAGCAGAAGTATGTGAATTGTTTGATAGTGTTTACATGTCATTTTATAAAGGAATTGGTGGTATTGCCGGAGCTATCCTGGCTGGAGATAATGACTTTATTGAAAAGTCAAAAGTGTGGAAGAGACGTCATGGCGGTGATTTAATTAGTCTTTATCCTTACATCATTTCTGCGGATTACTATTTTGAACAGAGATCTCATAAAATGAAGCAGTACTATGAAAATGCAAAGGAACTAGCGAGCTTTTTTAACTCATGTGAAGGTGTTTCAACTCTACCTCATGATCCTGTTTCTAATATGTTTCATGTTCATTTTGCTTTTTCGAAAGAGAAAATAGAATCTGTCCTGGCTAAGGTTCAACAAGAAACTGGAGTTGGGATAACTGCAAAACTTAATAAAGTTGATGATAATAAATGTTATTTTGAAATAAGTTTAGGTGACTTGTACTCTGAGGTGCAAGGTGAGTTAGTTGAAAAGCTATTCAACCGATTTAACGAAGAGCTTAAACAATTAGATTAATAAGAATGGCGTATCTACTTTTGTAGGTACGCTTTTTACATGAAACTTATGTGCTGCGAAATCGTAAACTAAAGTATAAACCTAAAGGAGGAGAACCATTGGCCACAACAATTCTTCTGTTTATCTTTTCAATACCATTTTATGGATTACTGATTTGGACGTATCTTTGTCCTGAGGATAGCTTGCTGTGGGGGAATAGATGGATGTATCAGGATGAACCAGATTTCTCTGAAGAAGCGATAAAATATACGAAATATTCAGCCCTAATCGGCATTGGAATACTAACACTACTACTAGTGATTCGCGTTATTACCCATTTTTGAGCAAGAGATAACCGAATTTTAACTACTGGGGGACTATATGAACCATATTGATAAGAACAATCGGCTTGAGGAGAATCCATTTACCTATCGGGTAAATAAAGATCATCGAGTGTTTATAGATTATTACGGCAAACAAATAAAAATTTTAAAAGGTAAACAGGCTGAAAGGTTTTTGGAAAGAATAAATTCTGCTGGAAGTAATAAAGACATCCAATTGATAATGGCTAAGATTACAGGGAATTTCAAGAGAGGGAATGAACGTAATAAATAGGTTATGCTATTTTAAATATCCTAGAATAAAGTTTTTCTTGTATTTTCTGAAAGTTCCCAATAAAATTAAAATAGTACATACCAACTGGTTAGTTAACGATATCATATATTGTGTGTAAGTAAAATAAAATAGGATGGAGCTGGTGTAACAAATTGTAAGCAACAATAAAAATGGTTTATTTATGTAAAAAAAATGTGAGAATAATAGAAATCGTGGAGGTATTCATCATGGCAGGAAGATTTGAAGGCAGAGTTGCATTTGTTACAGGAGCAAGTAGGGGAATTGGAAAAGGGATTCTTGAGCTTTTTGGTGCAGAAGGAGCAAAGCTGGCATTTATTGATGTGAATGAAGAGGCGTTAGTTAGCACGACAAATGAATTAAGAGAAAAAGGGTTTGAAGTATACTCTAAGGTTGCTAATGTAGCTGATGCGGAACAAGTAGAAAGCGCTGTCAAAGAAGTGCATGAGACATTTGGTTCCGTTGATATTCTTGTCAATAATGCTGGGGTCATCCGCGACAATTTATTATTTAAAATGACCGACTCTGATTGGGATACAGTTATGAACGTGCATTTAAAAGGGTCTTTTAATGCGACTCGTGCTGTTCAAAAATATATGGTAAATCAGAAGTATGGAAGAATTATTAACATTTCTTCAACTTCTGCACTTGGTAATCGTGGTCAAGCTAACTATGCTACAGCAAAAGCTGGGTTACAAGGTTTTACAAAGACATTAGCAATTGAGTTAGGTCGCTTTGGAATTACGGCGAACTCAGTAGCACCAGGTTTTATTGAAACAGAAATGACGAAAGAAACTGCAGCACGTATTGGTATCTCATTTGAAGACCTAATTGAAGCTAGTTTAATGAGTATTCCTGTTGGTAGAACTGGAAAGCCGGCTGACATTGCCAATGCAGTTGCATTTTTTGCAGACGAAAAGTCATCGTTTGTTAGTGGGCAGGTTCTATATGTTGCTGGAGGTCCAAAAGATTAATAGAAAAGGTGGCTGGGTTCAATGTTTTCTGAATTTATCGGGAAAAGCTCTCCGAAAGTGAAAAATAGTGTGGAACGAGGGGCAGTTAAGAAGTTTGCGGAAGCAATTGGTGATCCTCACCCAATTTTTATTGATGAAGAAGTAGGAAAAGCATCTAGATATTGTACCAACATTGCACCACCAACATTTCCAAGGGTGTTTGACTATGGAGAGATCAATGGACTTGAATTACCAGATAAAGGCCTCATTCATGGTGAACAAGTTTATGAGTATACGAGACCGCTTCTTGTGGGAGAGGAAGTCTTCTGCTACTCTGTTTTCGAAAAATACACAGAGAAAAAAGGTTCATCTGGAACAATGGGGTTTATAACTGTTGTTAGCTACGGTGAAGATGGAAATGGGGATATTATCTTTTCTTCTAAACAAGTTGCTATTATCACAGAAGCTGTAAGAAAGGGGATGATGGCATGAGTTTATTAGAAAGAATACAAGTCGGAGATTCTCTAGAGGAGGTTCAACTTTCCCCTGTTTCAAGATTAGACTTAATTAAGTATGCAGGTGCCTCTGGTGACTACAATCCAATACATACGATTGATTTAGAGGCTGAGAAAGCGGGCTTACCAGGTGTAATTGCACATGGTATGTGGACAATGGGGAACTTAGCAAAGCTCTTTACAGCGTTTTATGAAGAAGGGTTCATCAAAACCTACTCCATTCGCTTTCGAAATATGGTCTTTTTGAATGATGTAATTACTTTAAAAGCATCGTTAAAAGATAAGAATGATACTGAGCTAACCTTTAACGTCGTAGCTGTAAACCAAAATGATAAGGATGTTATTAAGGGAAGTGTAGTCTATAAACTATATAAATAAGTATATCTGCTCTACGTTCGAAGCCTGTTCTTATTTTCTACTTGAGAACAGGTGTTTTTTCTATTTTGAAATAAGGAGTTTGATAAATGTCCTATTCAAAAATTGTTTTTACGCCATTGAGCCATGTCGGTTGGGGTTCACTTGAGCAGCTATTACCTGAAGTGAAGAAATACGATGTTTCTCGTATTCTAGTCGTAACTGACCCAGTCCTTGTGAAGATCGGCTTAGTCAAACAAGTTGTGGAGCCACTAGTTGACGAGGGATATTTTGTATCAATTTATGAGGATGTGGTACCTGAGCCTCCTTTAGAAACAGGAGAAAAACTTGTTGCTTATACACGTGAAGGTAGCTATGAACTAGTAATTGGTGTAGGTGGAGGCAGTGCTTTGGATTTAGCAAAGCTTGCAGCAGTTCTTGCTGATAATGAAGGTTATGTATCAGACTATCTAAATCTAACAGGCTCTAAAACTATAAAAAATAAAGGACTTCCAAAAATAGTAATCCCTACAACGTCTGGTACAGGTTCAGAAGTAACAAATATTTCTGTTTTATCTCTTGAAACAACCAAGGATGTTGTTAGCCATGATTATCTTATTGCAGATGTTGCAATTGTTGATCCCTCACTAACAGTAAGTGTTCCACCGCGTGTTACAGCTGCGACGGGAATTGATGCGTTAACACATGCGATTGAAGCCTATCTTTCTGTGCAGGCAAGTCCGACAACTGATGGTCTAGCACTGCAAGCGATTAAGTTAATTAGTCATTCGTTAAGAAGAGCAGTTGCAAATGGTGATGATCAGGAAGCGAGAACAGAAATGAGTCAAGGTAGTTATATTGCTGGTTTAGCTTTTTTTAATGCTGGAGTTGGAGGAGTTCACGCACTTGCCTATCCATTAGGAGGTCAGTTTCATATCTCACACGGGGAATCAAATGCAGTTCTATTACCCTATGTAATGGAATATATCCGAGAAAGCTGTACAAAAAAGATGACAGAAATAGTTGCTGCTATGGGAGTTCCAATTCATAGTTTATCAGAAGATGAGGCATCTCTCCGTTTGGTTGAAGAGTTACATACATTCGTAAAAGATGTTGGAATTCCTTCTACACTTACCGAGTTCGCTATACCTGAAAATGCAATCGGAAAATTAACGGATGACGCAGTAAAACAAAGCCGTCTTCTTGCGAGAAGTCCTTTACCTCTAGAAAAAGAAGACATTAGAAAAATATATGAAGCTGCCTTTAGTGGCAGAAAGCATGAGGAGTTAGATAATGTACAAAACAATAATTGAACCGAGAGTCTCTGAAACAGATGGAGTAGGGCATATCAACAACACGACCATTCCAATTTGGTTAGAAGCAGGTCGTAATAAACTTTTTAAACTGTTTATGCCAAACCTCTCTTTTAAAAACTGGAATATGATTGTTGTGAATATTAACGTAGATTACATTGCGCAAATACACTATGGCACCCCTGTTGAAGTTCATACTCATGTGAAAAAAATTGGTAATTCTAGTCTTGTACTTTATGAAGAGATCTATCAGGAAGAGAGGCTTTGTATAAAAGGAACAACAACGTACGTGTACTATAATCAGGAATTAGGTAAGCCGGAAGTGATCCCCGAAGAAATCAGGGATGAGCTTATGAAACATATCCTTTAGTGTAGTAGACTACTACTATATTAATATACTAAAATTTTCCAAAACCATTGACTTTATTACCTGCTGACCGATAAAATTAATAATAAGTTAGTAGATAATAGGAAAATTCAGAATAAGAGGTTCTTTTATGAGTCAGAAAATAGCGATTGGAAAAATAGCGGTACTTCTTGCTGCATTATCAGATGATGAGATGAACGCATTTCGACCTACTCTGAAAGACGTAACATACTGCCAAGGAAAAGTAGGTTCCATGAATATGCAAAAAGTAATTTCAGCGGTTGAAACAGCGGCTAAACGACATGGACTTATTCATGAGAGCCAATATCGGGAAACCCATGCTTTATACCACGCTATTTTGGAAGGAATTGAAGGTGTGACAAGAGGGCAAACAGCAATTGGTGAAATAAGCCGTACTGTTGGTCTTCGTTTTGCAGTAGTTCGTGGCACCCCTTATGAAAATAAAGATGAGGGAGAGTGGATTGCAGTAGCGTTCTACGGAACGATCGGAGCACCAATTAAGGGTCTCGAACATGAAACAATTGGGTTAGGAATTAATCATATTTAGGAGTTATTCATTACTTTATATAAGAGTTACATTGCCTATAGTCCTTTAGTTAATAGGAGGCGATGATGGTTTCGTATGCCATTGTCGTCTCTTTTTGTTTTTTAACTCTTAAAAGAACTTCTCGTTTATTTATAATATGCATTTTCTATAGGAGGTCAGTTGAATGGTTGAGTTAACAGGGAATTCACTAACACTAGAACAAGTCAAGCGAGTTTGTTATGACGGTGAACTCGTAACAATTAGCAAGGAATCTCTTCATAAAGTAGAACAAAGCAGGAAAGCAGTAGAACGAATTTTAGCTGAAAAGAGAACCATTTATGGAATTAACACTGGTTTTGGAAAATTCAGCGATGTGGTTATTGCAGATGATGATGTGAATGATTTACAGCTCAATTTGATTCGTTCTCATGCATGTGGTGTGGGTGAGCCTTTTCCAGAGGTAGTTTCAAGAGCTATGTTGTTACTCCGATTAAATGCCCTATTAAAAGGTTTTTCGGGTATTAGGCCTGTGATTGCAGAGCGCTTAGTAGATTTAGTAAACCAACAAATCCACCCGGTTATACCACAACAAGGTTCACTTGGTGCTTCTGGTGACCTAGCTCCACTATCGCACTTGGCACTTGTCTTATTAGGTGAGGGAAAGGTTCATTACAAAGGTGAAATCCTACCAACTAAAATTGTTTTTGAAAAGGAAGGGATTGAGGCAGTTGTTCTTCAAGCAAAAGAAGGGCTTGCGCTGATTAATGGTACGCAGGCAATGACCGCAATGGGAGTGGTTAATTGGATTGAAGCAAATTCAATTGCCTTACAGTCTGAAATGATTGCAGCATTAACACTTGAAGGATTAGA
This sequence comes from Ferdinandcohnia jepli, assembly GCF_047246645.1. Taxonomy (NCBI): domain Bacteria; kingdom Bacillati; phylum Bacillota; class Bacilli; order Caryophanales; family Bacillaceae; genus Ferdinandcohnia; species Ferdinandcohnia jepli. The sequence continues at coordinate 6,950 of NZ_JBFOKR010000031.1, read as the reverse complement.
AGGTATCATTGATGCGTTTCATCCAGCCATCCATGAAGCTCGCGGGTATCCTCAACAAATGGATGTTGCGAAAAGATTTCGAAATATTTTAGATGGAAGCAAGTTAATTACGAGACAAGGTGAAAAGCGTGTTCAGGATGCGTACTCATTACGTTGTATTCCACAAGTTCACGGAGCATCTTGGCAAGCGTTGGATTATGTGAAAGAAAAACTAGAAATAGAGATGAATGCTGCTACGGATAATCCACTTATTTTCGACGAAGGAAATACCGTTATATCTGGTGGTAACTTCCACGGACAACCAATCGCAATTGCAATGGATTTTATGAAAATTGGTGTTGCAGAGTTAGCGAGTATTTCTGAAAGAAGAATCGAGAGACTCGTAAATCCACAGCTTAGTGATTTGCCACCATTCCTTAGCGCGCAACCTGGGCTACAGTCAGGTGCAATGATTATGCAGTATGTGGCAGCATCGCTTGTATCAGAGAACAAGACACTCGCTCATCCTGCCAGTGTAGATTCGATTCCTTCCTCTGCTAATCAAGAGGACCACGTAAGCATGGGTACAATTGGTTCTCGCCATGCACATCAAATCATTCAAAACGTTCGCCGTGTACTTGCAATTGAATGCATTTGTGCACTTCAAGCTGTTGAGTATCGTGGTGTTGAAAAAATGGCTCCTGCCACAAAGGCGTTTTATAAAGAAGCACGAAGGGTTGTGCCATCAATCATTGAAGATCGTGTTTTCGCAGAGGACATTGAAAATGTAACAGAATGGCTTAAAAAAAATGACCTAGTTAGGACAGCTAATCAAACTAAGGAAACGGTGTGAAGGGGGAAATAAAATGACAATTCAAAATCGTGTTGTTCATGTCAAAAAGGGAGTAGAGCTAGAGTGTAAAGGCTGGGAACAAGAAGCTGCATTACGTATGCTATATAACAATCTGCATCCTGCTGTTGCTGAGAAACCAGAGGAGCTTGTTGTATATGGAGGTATCGGTAAAGCGGCAAGAAACTGGGAAGCGTTTGATGCGATTGTAAATACTCTTCGTCGCTTAGAAAATGATGAAACAATGTTGATTCAATCTGGAAAACCCGTTGCTGTTTTTAAAACACATAAAGCAGCACCGCGAGTATTGCTTTCAAATTCTGTTCTTGTACCAAAGTGGGCGAACTGGGAGCATTTTCACGAATTAGACCAAAAGGGTCTGATGATGTATGGACAAATGACAGCTGGGAGCTGGATTTACATTGGTTCACAAGGGATTTTACAAGGTACGTATGAAACATTTGCTGAACTTGCTCGACAGCATTTCGGTGGATCACTAAAGGGTACCATTACACTTACAGCTGGTTTAGGTGGTATGGGTGGCGCTCAAACTCTTGCAGTTACAATGAACGGTGGAGTTTGTATTGCAGTCGATGTGGATCCAACACGTATACAAAAACGACTTGATACAAGATATTGTGATAGAATGACAGATTCAATTGATGAAGCAATAACGTGGGCACAGGAAGCGAAGCAGAGCGGGAAGCCATTATCCATTGGGTTAATCGGCAACGCGGCTGAAGTACATCATGAGTTACTTCATCGCAACATAACAATAGATATTATGACGGATCAAACATCTGCGCATGATCCTTTGAATGGTTATGTACCGGAAGGGTATTCACTAGAAGAGGCAGCCGAGTTACGTAATGAAGACCCGAAAAAGTATGTTGAGTTATCCTCACTTTCTATGGCTAAGCATGTTCAAGCGATGCTCGAGTTCCAACGCCGTGGTACCGTGACTTTTGATTATGGAAATAACATTCGACAGGTAGCAAAAGATCATGATGTAGAGAATGCATTTGATTTTCCAGGCTTTGTTCCAGCTTATATACGACCATTGTTCTGCGAAGGAAAAGGACCATTCCGTTGGGCTGCTTTATCGGGTGACCCAGAGGATATCTACCGCACTGATGCACTAATTAAAGAGTTATTTCCTGAAAATGAAGCTTTATTACGTTGGATTGATATGGCTCAGGAGAAAGTTGAGTTTCAAGGCCTACCAGCCAGAATCTGTTGGTTAGGATATGGTGAACGTGTAAAAATGGGTCTTGCTATAAACGAATTGGTTAGAAAAGGCGAGCTTAAAGCACCAATCGTAATCGGTCGTGACCATCTAGACTGTGGATCGGTTGCTTCTCCGAATCGGGAAACGGAGGCAATGAAGGATGGTAGTGATGCAGTTGGTGATTGGGCAATTTTGAATGCACTTATCAATGTAGCTGCAGGTGGTTCATGGATCTCTGTACATCATGGTGGTGGAGTAGGCATGGGATACTCGCTTCATGCAGGTATGGTCGTAGTTGCAGATGGAACAGAGTTAGCTGAAGAACGATTACAACGAGTACTGACAACAGACCCTGGTATGGGAATCGTCCGCCACGCAGACGCCGGATATGACAAGGCAATCGAAGTTGCAAAGGAAAAAGGCGTAGATATACCGATGCTTTAATTAGTTTTATAGAGTAATTGACTGGAACGGTTCACTAAATCAGATTTTATGTTTAATATATTTCTCATTTTGTAGATGAAAATATAAATACTGTCGTTATTTTTAAAAAACTGTCGTTAATCTCTAAATACTGTCGTTAAATTTCGAATACGGCCGATAGCTCCAAATCACTGTCGTTATTTTAAAATTACGGCCGTTAGCAAAACTCGAACGAAAGGAAGGGATCACATTGCAATATGATTTACTCGTACACAATATAGGGCAACTCATTCTTCCAAAAGTAACATCTACTCCTCTTAAAGGAGAAGATATGAAGCATCTCATGGTAAAGGAAAATGCAGCCTTCGCTGTAAAGGATGGGAAGATTGCTTGGATCGGAACAAACGAAGAAGCAAACACTATTCAGACAAACGAAAGTCTTGATGCGAAACAAAAGGTGGTTTCACCTGGTCTAGTAGACCCGCACACTCATCTTGTATTTGGTGGCTCGCGTGAAAGAGAGCTTGCATTAAAGCAAGCGGGAGTACCATATCTTGAGATACTTGCAAATGGTGGTGGGATTTTATCCACTGTGAAAGCCACAAAACAAGCCTCTGAAGAAGAATTGCTAGAGAAAGCTTCCTTTCATTTAGAAAGAATGATTTCATACGGTGTAACAACAATGGAAGCGAAAAGCGGGTATGGGCTTGATGAGGAAACAGAGTTAAAGCAACTTCGTGTCGTTAATAAACTTAGAAACAAGTATCCAGTCTCAATCGTAGCTACTTTCCTTGGTCCACATGCGATTCCGCCTGAATACAAAGGGAAAGAATCAGAATTCCTTGAAGAAATGATTGACCTTCTTGATACTGTAAAAGCTGAGAACCTAGCTCAATATGCAGATATTTTTTGTGAAACAGGTGTATTCACAACACAGCAATCGGAACACTTTTTACAAAAGGCGAAGGGAAAAGGGTTTGGACTAAAAATACATGCAGATGAAATTGATTCTCTAGGTGGTACTGAGTTAGCGGTAGAATTAGGTGCCACAAGTGCGGACCATTTGGTTGCAGCTTCTGATGAAGGAATTAAGCGTCTCTCTGAAAGTAATACTATTGCAGTGTTACTTCCAGGTACCACATTCTATTTAGGAAAAGATTCATATGCACGGGCCCGTAAGATGATTGATGAAGGAGTTGCTGTAGCGCTTGCGACAGACTTTAATCCGGGTAGCTGTGTAACTGAGAATTTGCAACTTATTATGTCACTTGCTGCTTTAAAGTTAAAAATGACTGCTGAGGAAATTTGGAACGCTGTCACTGTAAATGCATCTTTTGCGATTGGTAAGGGTGAGCAAGCAGGTACTCTTGATATAGGAAAACAAGCAGACTTTGTAGTCTGGGATGTTCCTAATTATATGTATATTCCATACCACTTTGGTGTAAATCACGCTAAAACAGTTTACTGTAATGGAAACAAAGTGTGGGAGCGATGTGAATATGTCTAAGTTTTCATATCTACAACCTGGCAAAGCTCCTGTTTTTAAGGACAAATATGTGACGAAAGTAAATGAATGTATAACTCCTTTTCAAGAGGGATTAACAGGTGATATTGGAATCATCGGTCTACCTGCATCTAAATCGTCGATATCTCCATCGCTTGCTGCTGATGCACCGAAGACAATCCGTGCAGCACTTGCTTCGTATTCAACATTTTCTGGTGAACGAAATTGTGATTACGATGATGTTAGAATACTTGATTTTGGTGATGTTGAGACACATCCTACAAACCTCGAGGAAACAACTGAACGATTATATATAAGTGTCAAAGAAATGGTTCATACTAATTCATGCCAACGTTATATTCTATTAGGTGGCGACCATGGAGTGAGTTTTCCATCGATTCGTGCATTTCAGGAAATGTTTGGTCGAGTGGGTATCATTCAATGGGATGCACATCATGACGTTCGGAATCTAGAAGATGGTGGTCGTACAAATGGAACACCGTTTCGAAGTTTACTTGAGGGTGGATTTGTCAAAGCCGATGATCTTGTTCAAATAGGGATACGTGATTTTTCCAATGCAAAATATTATCATAACTATGCGAATGAAAAGGGAATCGTTGTTTATACGATGGACGATGTTGAACAACAGGGTATTGTTCCAATCATACAAAATGAACTAAATAGATTAGCAAACCAAGTTGATTTTATCTATCTATCTGTTGATATGGATGTTGTCGACCAAGCATTTGCTCCGGGGTGCCCTGCAATCGGACCAGGTGGACTAACTTCACGTGAGTTACTATCTAGTATAACCGCAGCAGCTACACATCCTAAGGTTAAGGCGATGGATATTGTAGAAATTGATCCTTCAAAGGATGTTCGTGATATAACAAGTCGTCTTGCTGCACACGCGATGCTCAGATTTATGTATATATAATTGTAAATGAGGTACGATGATGAAGGAACATATACTTGAGGTTGTAAGACAGGTTGAACGTGAATATCTGGTGAAGATCTTATATGCATGTGAAGCTGGTAGTCGGGCATGGGGATTTCCATCTGAAGACAGTGATTATGACGTGCGATTTATTTATGTTCCTTCAATGGATTGGTACCTTTCGATTGATACAAACCGCGATGTGATTGAAATACCGAAGCAAGAAAAGGTTAACATCACGGTTGATTCACGAATTGATATGAGTGGTTGGGAGTTAACAAAGACGTTGCGGTTACTCAGAAAATCTAACCCACCATTATTAGAATGGTTAAACTCTAGCCTTGTTTATGTACAAGAAGAAATTTTTATTGATAAGTTGAGGGCGTTAGCATACGAAACATTTTCACCCATTCCTTGCATACACCACTATTTAAAAATGGCCAAAGCAAACTTTCGAAGATTGAAAGAGGCAGAGGCAACTAGTAAAGGATATGTAACTGTAATTCGTCCGTTACTCGCAGCAAAATGGATTGAAAAACACAATCGTATGGCGCCTATAGAACTTTACAAGCTAATAGAGGAAATGGTAGAAAATGATGATATAAGAAACGAGTTTGCTTTTATTTTACAGAAAAAAATATCGGGAGAAGATATAAATTCTTCTGACTTCTCTTTACTTGATGATTACATAGAAAATGAGTTGAAACAAATCGAAGTATACACAACTACATTACACCAACAAAAGACAAACCCAACAACTAAGCTGGATCAATTTTTTAAGGAAACATTGTACACGGTTTGGGGCTAATATGACACCTTTCTAATCGAAGGGTGTTTTTTTAGATTCAAACTGGAGTGATATACTATGACAAATAGCAAGGATACTACTAGTAAAGGAGTTACAAAAATGATATCACTTAGCATACTGGATTATTCGCCAATTGATGAAGGCACGACTGCACATGATGCTTTATGGAGCACAACAGAATTGGCGCAGTATGCAGAATCACTTGGTTACAAACGATACTGGATATCCGAGCATCATTTTGTAGAATCGGTTGCAAACAGCAGCCCAGAAATACTGATGATGCACATTGCTTCTTCAACAAAGGAGATTAGAATTGGTTCAGGTGGAGTCATGCTACCGCATTACAGTAGTTACAAAGTGGCTGAGAACTTTCGGATGATGGAAGCTTTACACCCAAATCGCATTGACTTAGGGATTGGGAGGTCTCCAAGTTATCGCATAGTAAATCAAGCCTTGAATGAAGGTAAAACTAAAAAGCAATCTTATGAACAACAGGTAATAGATTTGAAAAAATATTTTACAGATAATACGGATTCCGAGCATAGATATCAGTCATTGATAGCTACTCCACGAATACCTTCAAAGCCAGAAATGTGGATGTTGGGAACTGGAGAAACTGGTGCTGAAGTAGCTGCAAAAGAGGGGCTTGGTTTTGTTTATGCTCATTTTGCCAAACCAGGGACGGCCGGGGTAAACATTGTTAATAGATATTACCATAACTTTCAGGCATCAACCTTTCTTTCATCACCTAAAACGATAATCGGCGTATTTACAGTTGTGGGAGAAACAGAAGAAGAGGCGGAGGAACTAGCAAGAGCATTTGATTTATGGTTGTATTTTGTTGAGTCCGATAATCAACCACCTTATTATCCATCTGTCGAAACAGCTTTGAGGCGAGGATTTAGTACTGTTGAGAAGCAAAAAGTAATACAAAATCGAAATCGCATGCTGGTAGGTACACCAAGCTTGGTCAAAGAAAAAATCAACAAAATTGCTGAAGCATATAAAACGAATGAAATTATGATTGTACCAAATGTGTTTGGAATCCAGAACCGTAAGAAAGTAATTTCGCTATTAGCACAGGAATTTCAACTATACTAAATAGTTTCAAGAATTGTTAGCCGGGCAATGCCTGGTTTTTTTAAATGATAAGAAAGCATTCCTGTATTAAAGCAAAATGAGGTTTGAACAAAAAAAGTCCTCTTGGTATGATACGAGGTG
>NZ_JBFOKR010000030.1:0-35677 GCF_047246645.1 Ferdinandcohnia jepli | reverse complement strand
GACACCTCGTATCATACCAAGAGGACTTTTTTTGTTCAAACCTCCTTTTGCTTTAATACAGGAATGCTTTCTTATCTGCTAAAAAAAAACGCATTTCACTCTTCTTAAAATAAAGGGCCACCTCTTCTTTATCTAACCCTATTGCACCAGATTTAAACTTACAACCACTGTTTCGGGGTCTATCGACCTGTTAAAAATAGCCTATGTAACGCGCTAAATAAAAACCCAGACTAGTCGAATGGCTTTATTACCACTGACCAATACTGGGCAACCACAAACATTGTAGTTTGTGTTGACCATTATTACAAAAAATTAAGATAATTTCCATTAGACAAAGTAAGTATTTCACTACTTCGAAAGTAGTATAGATTGTCCCAAATCCCCTCCAAACTAATCTCTAACAGCACTCACTCACAACTAAAAAAATTTCCCAAAAAGGAAATTCAACAAATTACGCGTACCCCATTAAACAGTAAATGTAGGATCTGATTTATCTTTTGCTGCTTAAAACCAAAACAACTGTCCGCCTGGGGCGGACAGTTGTATTTCTCTGGTGCCTGACACCGCTCGTGGACAAATGTATTTCTGTGGTGCCTGGCACCACTATTGTCACCGGTTTTGTTGCCATTTGTTATGTGTTTGGGTGGCCTTTGATGTCGTTGGCTAGGTCTTGGATGAATTGTTTGGTGTCGATGTTGTTGCTGTTTTCGCCTTTCATGTATGCACGAATTAGCGCTTTTCGTACTTTGTTATGATCAATTGAGATTGCTTCATTAGTTGGCTTTATATCCAAGATGTATTCACTCCTAATACGGATTCTTCGGAGCAACCTTGTATAGGATATTCTCTTTTCATTAGGAAGGTTGCTTTTAAAGGATATCAGCCGATGAAGGATGGAGACGCCTCCACCGACATGATAACCCTACCCGCTTCCAACCTGCTGGTGCCGTAACCCCAGCGGTTTTCATGGATAAAACTAAACCTTCACATATGGTGAATGGAGAAAAACACCACTGTGAGAGTATTACTATACAAGTACGTTGGACAGTTTCCTTTTGCGACTGTATTTGGTAAATTTTTTTAAAAATATTTACCAGTAATACCTGCAATCACTAATTGGTCCACAGTTTTTTTCCTTTTTGCGCTATAATAATAAGATATGGATATATCCAAATAAAATACAATAATCAACTTCAGTTACTTACATAATAGTAAAACCGAACAAAAATCTACCTACTATATCCCTCCTGGAGGTGAGATACTCTTGCTTCAAAACGATATATCAAAAGAACAGGTATTACATTTTTCCGAAAAGCTGCGCAGCACGGTCACCTATGACACGGAAGAGGATCGTAATTTAATAAAAAAAGGCTTAAACCTGTACCGTCAGGGCAGTGTTTATAATGTGAAATTTAACGGACAGGTGGTTGAGGGTCGCGTCCAGGATGTAACACCCGTTGATGTCACATTAGACCTCGCCTTATTAGAGATGAGCAGTTGTTCTTGTCCTTCAACAGATTTCTGTCGACACCGAATGGCCTTGTTTTTTTACATATATGCAAGTGTTGATCGTGTTGGATCTTTGCTTGACCTTTGGAAGGAAGGGAATAAATCAAAGCCTTCTGTTTTAGATTCTATGAAAGCTGCTGCAAAACAAAAAGAGCTGCGCAAGGATTACCAGGATGATTCACTCGTTAGTTGGATTTCTTTTTTCAATCGGGAATATGAGCGTTTTTCTGCAGGGTGCCCTGAAAAAAGCCAGTATTACTTTGCAACTATCTTTCACACATTTTTTCAAACACTTAAACGAAAAGCACCTTTTTCACAAGAGCTGAAAAGGTTATTTCATATACATGCTGCTTTGTTTTGTGTCCGAAAGACATACGAGGCGCTGGATAACCTTGAATTAAAGCAATATCAAATTGAAACTTATGTACGTCCTTATTTTCATAATTTCACAGATGTTGTATTGGACAATTGCATGGAAATGAAACAGGTTTCGTTACCTTTTTCGATGGATAAATTACTTGCGGACAGCATTGAGCCATTTCGAAATACATTGTTGCAAAATACCGGTTTCCAATTTGAACGCATGCAGATGTATCGTTTACTTTGGGCCACTTTGTTGAATCGAAAAGAGTGGCGAGAAGTTGAAGAACAGTATCTTGAGCAGAAAAATGACAGGGACCATTTAACATTTGAGGATATGGTGGCACTTGCCCACCTCCGCTTTTTACAAAAAGAGGATGAAACTGCAATGGATGTTATGACGCAATTAGGCGTTCAAGGGACTCCCCATAGTTTTTGGTGGATTAGTTATCTATCAGAGCAAAAGGCGTGGGAACGGGTTCACAAGTGGGTTCAATTTGTGGCTCCGCATTTAGCTTCGTATATATTTGACATTCCTTCTTATGATGGCAGACGTCATTTGACACGTTCTTTTTTAAAAAACATTTCACAGTATGCACTAGAGTATGATGACAGTCTTTATACAGAAGTAATGAAACAGCTGCTTCCATACAGCTATGTTGAATATAATGATTTTTTACTTGATAAAGAAGAGTACCGTAAATGGATTGAGCTTCAAATGCTTGTCGGTTATGACCTTGATGACTGTGACCGCTATATTCTAAAAACGATTGAGGAAAATGACCGTGGTGCACTACTTCCTTTTTACCATCAAGCGATTATACAGGCGGTCGAAGCAAAGAACCGCAGCAGTTACAAAAAAGCCGTCAAGTACCTGAGAAAGATTAGAACACATTATCGCCGCTTGAAAAAGGAAGACATTTGGGACGATTATATTTCAAAGCTCGCTGCAGCGAATAAACGATTACGCGCATTTCAAGAGGAGCTTTTAAGGGCTTCTTTAGTGAAAGAGTAAAGGTGGTGGAAGCGTGATTTTTACAGGAACACTCTTCATTCAATCTGAGTGGGAAGAGGAAAAGGGTTTTTACGTATGGTGTACAGATGAAAAAGACAAACCACTTGAGACTCAAGACTGGAAGCGAAATGTATTCGCTTGGCATGAAGCCTCCTTTTATGGAACTTTTGTTGAAGAGACCGATTATAACGGCTATCCCGCTGTTCTTCTAACTCCTTGGCAGGCATTTACCTTTTTCGCCGGTGCACCTGAGAACTCTTTTTTACATATAGAGCTCAGTGTTCAAGCAAAAAAATATAGAGACCTAACTGCACCACTGCTTCCACTGATAGAAGATGGCCAATTCATGCCTGATTTTGAACTTTGGAATACTCATGGGGTGTTTGGATGGAAACCAATAGGCGCGGAGTTGACTGGGTTTGCTGCCCACTGGTTCTCTGCTGCACTCTCTAACTGGATTCAATCTGATTCCTCATTAAACGCAGCATGGGAAGAGGTTACAACAGCATTCCCGCTTGTAAAAAGCACGACTGGTTCTGCATCTGTTGTTGATGAAAACAATTGGCTTGAACGAATTGGGTGGAAAGAAGATTTAACTCCATTTGATGTGCTGCTCCGAATTGATGAGCCTGAGATGGATAATGGAACTTGGAAGCTAGAAACAGTATTACGAAGCAAAGGCAAGTCCAGTGAGATGATGACGTATCACGGTCACCTCCCGACAAAATGGGCGCCTTATGAGGACAAGGTGGCAGCAGACCAGGCCTTGTGGTGTAAGCTTGTTCCCTGGTTAGAGGACCAAGACGGTATTCTCAATGAATTAACCGAACAGCAAGCGTGGGACTTTTTAACCGATGCAAGCTCTCAATTACTTGATGCCGGTGTTGGCATTCTGTTACCAGCTTGGTGGCAAGCGATTAAGGATGCGCAACTTGCTGTAAAAGCGAAGGTGAAAACAACTTCCGGCGGTGCCAGACAATCCTTTGTAGGACTACAATCTCTTATTAATTTTGATTGGCGTTTCTCGACAAATGGTGTGGAGCTTTCTGAGGAAGAGTTTATGTCCCTGGTTAACCAGCAAAGACGGTTAATTAATATCCGCGGAAAATGGATTAAGCTTGACCCGGCTTTTATCAAGCAGGTACAGACCCTTTTACAAAAAGCCAATAAAGAAGGGCTCCATGTTCGGGACGTGTTGGAACAGGAGCTACTTTCTCTTTCTGAAAAAGCAGAGCAAGCTGAACTTGAGAATGCCAGGGCATTTGCAGGCGTTCAAATTGAACTGAATCGTCATCTTTCACAGATGATTACACAGCTGACAGACATTAAAGAAATACCGAAGACAGAGATTCCTTCAAGTTTTAAAGGAGAGCTACGGCCTTACCAGCAACAAGGGGTTGACTGGCTGTTATTCTTACGGCGATTCGGATTTAGAGCCTGCCTTGCAGATGATATGGGGCTTGGAAAAACGATTCAAATGATTGCGTATTTCCTTACTGTAAAAGAAAATGGCGGCAAGCCTGCACTTATTATTTGCCCAACTTCCGTTCTTGGAAACTGGCAAAAGGAACTTGAAAAGTTTTCGCCTTCTTTACGCGTACACCTTCACTATGGCGGGAACCGCTTAAAGGGTGAGGATTTTAAAAAGGGCGTTGACCAAGCTGATGTTGTGTTAACTTCATACGGTTTGTCACATTTAGATGAAGAAGAGCTTTCAGCGTTTGATTGGGGCACGATTTGCTTAGATGAGGCACAGAATATTAAAAACGCACAAACGAAGCAGTCGCGAGCAATTCGCAAGCTCAAAGGTGACCACAATATCGCATTAACAGGTACTCCGATGGAAAACCGGTTAACAGAGCTTTGGTCTATTTTCGATTTTATTAATGGTGGATATTTAGGCAGTCTAGGACAATTTCAAAAGCGGTTTGTTAACCCAATTGAAAAAGACCGGGATGCAGAAAAAATTGCCCAGGTGCAGCGTTTAATTAAGCCTTTCTTATTAAGACGTACAAAGACAGATGAAGCAGTGGCATTGAACCTGCCTGATAAGCTTGAGCAAAAGGAATATTGTCCATTAACCGTTGAACAGGCTTCGATTTATGAACAGCTGGTGAAGGATACGCTGGAACAGGTGGAACAGCTTGCCGGAATACAGCGGAAGGGTCTTATTTTAAAAATGCTCAGCCAACTAAAGCAAGTGTGTGACCATCCTGCGCTATATCTGAAGGAAGTTGCACCGAAGAACATTGACGAGCGCTCCACTAAGATGGAGAAGCTACTCGAGCTTGTTGAAAATATTCGCGACCAGGACGAGAGTTGCTTGATATTTACCCAATATATTCATATGGGAGAAATGATTCAGGAAGTTCTTCAGAAGAAATTCGGTGAAAAAGTTTTGTTCCTGAATGGTAGCTTGGCAAAAACCCAGCGTGATTCAATGATTGAAAAATTCCAAAACAGAGAGCATTCCATATTGATTCTCTCATTAAAAGCCGGCGGTACTGGGCTGAATTTAACTGAAGCTAACCACGTCATCCATTATGACCGTTGGTGGAACCCAGCAGTTGAAAATCAAGCAACAGACCGTGCCTACCGAATTGGGCAAAAGCGCTTTGTTCATGTTCATAAATTTATCTCAACCGGTACACTGGAAGAGAAAATTGACGAAATGCTCGAAAAGAAACAATCGCTAAACGACGAAATCATCACAAGTGAAAACTGGATCACCGAACTCTCCACAACCGAACTCAAAGACCTGCTGGGAAGCTTTTAAATTTCGTGAATTCAGGCTGTAGTGTCTTCCCCAGAAATACATTTTGGATGAAATGTCTTTTTGCGGTGCCTGACACCATATTTTTGAAAGGGGCTGAAATAGTTGGCAGATAAGGATTCGGGTACGAAAAAGAAGAAATCGAAGAAGTTTGTTCCGAGTGAGAAGCATAAGGATAAGACAGAGCCATGGCAGAGACTGTATCAGCTTATGGAGGATAAGTTAAAAAAATAAAATAAGCGCCCGAGTTGTTTGGTCTAAGCTCGGGCGTTTTTGTTGTTTAGGGGTACGTTTGTGCACCCTATTAACCTATTAGCAGTCATCTTGACTTTAGATACATTTCATATTGCTTGTATATTATATATCGCTGCAGGCCGCGTGTTTTTTCGAAAGCTTTTTGAATATGCTCTTTAAAAGAGTTCTGATCATTGTTTTTTTCTGCAATTCCTGCTAATAATGCATGTCTCATCCATTCCGATTTAATCTCTTTGACAAGCGCCTCAGCCTTTTCAATATTCCCTTCTTCCGTGGCAATTACCGCTTGATAATAACGCTTATACTCCGGTGGTTTAATTTCTTCCACATCATCTTTTGCACGTAAAATATCTTTTTCATAAAGAGCAAAAAGGGTTTTAAATAAAGCTTGTCTTGCCGGTTGTTTATACTTTTTCAGCAAAATATCCGTCGCTTCCTTTACATCCTGGTCAATTCGGTTTCCAATCCCATAATATAGTTTAAAGATAGGGTTCTTTCTTCTCTTTTCAATAAACTTCTCTAGTTTCTCTACATTCTTTTCCATATGGATTGGAAACACAAATAAGTAGAATCCCAGAATGAAAGTTATAAGTAGCGCTATTATCAAACCAAACGGCTCACTTATTTCTAAAAATGCAAATAAAATTCCCAATAAAAATGCAGTTCCAAATAAAATTATGTATCTCAAATCCATCACCCTCTTTTTAGTCAATACGATAATTATATTTTAATTGGATAAGAAATGAAATATATTGTTGACAAATAGGAACAAATGTTCTATATTAAAGATAGAAAAAGACCAACCATGGCTGATCATGATTGGTAAGAAAATGAAGATTCTTCGAGGCTTCGTCTCTATATTGAGGACTCATTTTGAAAACTTCTGAGGCTCCCTGTTGCGAGGTAATTGAGTAGTGGCTTTTATAGTGGGTACTTACGTATAATTCTCATATTAATAACGCTTCCCTTCTATAAAACTATCTATTTTTACTAAACGATCTGAGTATGATTGGTCAATCTGATCAATGCGTTCTCCTATTTGGCCCTGTAATATTTCCAAATGTAACGCAATACCTTTAGCAAGCTTGTTAAGCTTTTCATCAATTCGTCTTAACTCTTCATTATCCATCTTAGAACTCCTACCCTTCCTATAATGAAGCTCTTAGTTCTCTACTAACTCCCTTGGTCTACCACCCATAAATTTTACAGAATCAGCTAAAACTTCGGTAACGTAAACCTTTTTTCCATCATTGTTTTGATAGTTACGAGTCTGTATGCGTCCAGTTACACCTAAAATCGATCCTTTTTTACAAAAGTTCGCGGTATTCTCAGCAGTTTTACGCCATAACGTACAATTTACAAAATCTGCTTCCACTTCACCCCCTGAGCTTTTAAAATTACGACTAACTGCTAATGTAACATTAGCTACCGCTTTCCCTTCTTGGGTATAGCGCAAATCAGGATCCTTGGTTAATCGACCTACTAAAATTACTTGGTTTATCATGTATTGACCTCCTTGGTTAGATTTAACAAGGCAATCATACTCTATCTAAAAATTCACGTAAAATCGACATATTTCGATTTTATCTACGGGATAATTTACAAAATTTAGTTTTTATATAGGATAAAATTTTGTTTTGCAGCAGTACGTTGATACTTACGGTTACTTTTATATAAATTTGAAATTTTTTTCGACATGTAAAAACACCCCTGCCATATGCTGGAGTGCCTCAACTTTTTTATCTAACTCTCTTACGTGGAAAATGAAAAAAGCCAAATTCATCTTCTGTACCTATAAAAATTCGCTCAAGTAAATTCTTAACTGCTGGATCTTGAAAGATCATCTGATTAGTTGTTATATATTTACTCTTTGCTTCATTCCATTCTAGTGCTGTTATTTGTATGACCTTGTTCACAGGATTTATTTTCAATCGTAGCATTTCTTGCGAGTCCTTCTTTATGAAACGTAAATCAATAGGAAGCTCTTTATTTCCTAACGCTAAGAAAGTGAGCACATTAAAGCCTTCTTCTTTAAGAATGGGATTTTCCTCACTCTTTGTGAGGTTAAGAATGTCGTATATAGGGGAAAGAGATGCACGTTGATTCTGGGTATGGTAGTCAGCTGTGTATTCTTTTATGACAACCTTATATAACGTAAGGGAACGATAATAAGTTTTTCGATATTCATTCAGTTCATCAATATTAAGTTCATTTAAATAATAATGCTCCATCCACTTCTCCCCTTGTTTTCAATTTCTTTCTAAGTATAAAAAACTGCTAATTAATTAAAAATAGCCATTTTTCGTCAAAAATCGTCATTTTCACAACCTTATCTTTCAGACACTCTTTATTGCTTCCCTTTTCAAACTAATAGACGGTTTGTTATATCTCCACATTACAAATAGGAACAACTTATTATTTTTTTATAAAAAAAGTGACGTACATCACTAATTTTTCTGAATATTCCTGTTAAGCTAATGATGTTGTTCATAAATAGCACTTTTACATACTTGTTCATTATATGAACATCTGGTGATTTTCTAGGAGGGGATGTTGATTAGCAATGGAAATAGTAAATAAAGTGGCAAATAATATTAAGTTTTATCGAAATCAATATAAGTGGTCACAGGTAGAAGTGAGCAATCGACTTAATGTTTCTAGGTCCAATGTATCCAAATGGGAATCTGGTGATATGACACCTTCTCTAGTAGATTTACTACACCTTTGTCAGTTGTTTCACATTAATCTTGACCAATTAGTTGGTGTTAAATATAGTTCAACAGAGCATTTAGATTACAGTCTGGAAGACCAACACATGGCTCCCACCGACCTCCCAGATGTTATAGACTATCTTATTCAAAATCCATCCATTGTCACAGCATTAAAAAACCTTTCTATTCAAAAACCTAATGAAAGAAGAAGACTTGAAGGCGTATTCGTACATTTTATTAACACACTTACAAGTTACAGAAGGTTTTGACTGATTTCCACTCTTTTTCCATATAATATACTAACAAATATGCTATAATTTGATTAATAACGTTCGGTAATTATGTAGGTAAAGGAGGTCACGAGGATGAAAACATTTAAACTTGTTTCTCTTATGATTTTTCATCAGGAGGAACAACCAAGTCGGATCGAGGAAATCCCACTAATAGACGGGCTCATTATTAACAAAGAGGACGGAGTCATGCGCTGGCTTGTGGAAGCTTACATAGACAAGCAATATAAAGGAGTTTTTGAAAAAGGCCTTCAATCACAGGAAACGCTTAATCTTCAGTGTACCATTTCACATGAATCGAATGATCCTGCTTCAGTATTAGGCGTCGTTAAGGTCATTAAAGAAATGGAAGACCGTGTAAGTGTTTTAATTGAAGGAAACCTCGTATCAAGTAGGATAAACTTAGCCGAAATTGTTCTTACTGATTTAGTTCAACAAGGTTTACAAGGTGAAGGCTTGCTACAGGAATTCAAAACCAGAATTCTCGACAAGAAGAACAAGAAACCTATACAAAGTTAAAAAAACTTCTCACAACAGTGAGGAGTTTTTTTGTAGCCTTTTACAGTAAAAAAGGCAGGTTATTAAAACACCCGCCCAATGCCAAGTTTACTTGATTGAAGGTTTAGCTTCCTCCACCTGCACCGCCAGTACCACCGTTATCTCCACCTGTACCGCCGCCAGGAGCCATTTCGTTGTCACCTAGTTTATCATTGTCATTATCTTTACCCATATCAAGGTCACCATCATTATTATCGTCACCGATCATATTGTTATTATCACCAGTGCCAGTATCACCATTGTTACCATTGTTACCATTCTCACCAGGGACAACGTCTTCCTCTGGAGTTACGCCTGGGGTAACATCGCCCATATCGTCACCCATCTCTTCGTTCATGTCTTCTCCTGGTGTCTCAAGGCCATCATCCTCTGGTGGCGGATCTTGATCATCAGCATTACAACCAGTAATTAAAAACACTGCTAGAAGTGAACCTAACAATTTTAAAAACCATTTGTTTTTCATTGAATATTCTCCTTTCTCAACATTAATTTTAAGTATTATTGACCTACTCCGGTCTTCGATTATCTTGCCCAGAACAACAAAAATGTATCAAAAATTTTTACGTATAGGAAATAAATAGTGGTAGGGATTTTTGCGCGATGTCTTTCTCAGGTGGACAAATGTATTTCTATGGTGCCTGACACCATTGGGGATAGTGGGGACTTTGGGGATAAAGTGATGCGCTATTTTTGTGCAAGGTAAAACCCGGTTGCTTGGTGCAGCCGGGTTTGTTTATGTACGGTTATTCGGTTTTTTCGCCTAGGGCGAACATGATTTCAGTTTCGCATACGAGTTCTCCGTCTACTGTTGCGATGCCTTTTCCTTTTCCAACTGGGCCACGGAGGCGTGTAATTTCAACTTCTAGACGAAGCTGGTCACCAGGCTGTACTTGCTTTTTGAAACGACAGTTATCAATTCCTGCAAAGAAAGCTAGTCTGCCTTTGTTTTCTTCTTTTTTTAGCATAGCTACTGCTCCGACTTGCGCGAGAGCTTCAACAATTAATACTCCTGGCATCACCGGATAATCAGGAAAATGTCCATTAAAGAACTCTTCATTTGCTGTTACATTTTTGATTCCAACTGCGCGTTTTCCTTCGTCCAATTCTAAAACACGATCCACTAATAAGAATGGATAACGATGAGGGATAATCTCTTTTATTTGATTAACATCAAGCACTATTCGTTTCCTCCTCTATGTATAACAACTTGTACCTTATGCTTATTATAATACATGTACTGGGTGATTTTTAAAAGTAGGTGTGTTTTTGTCGGCTTTCTGGCCAAGTTTCTGCATGATTGATATAGCCACACTTAAAAAATCTCGGCAATCACGCAGAAATTCCAGTGGGAAATAGGCTTTATGGTTTTTAATTTGGATTTACGGGTTTTATTTGAGATTTACGGTTTTTAGCAGCAATTTACGATTTTTAATAGCAAAATACGGTTTTTACGAAAAAAATACGATTTTTAGCAAAAACCCCTACACATTCATACTCCTACCTAATCCCATACAAAACTTCACAAAAAAATACCACTCCGCAACCGGAAGTGGTAAATTCATGTTATTTCTAAACGTCCTTCTGAACTAAATCAATAATATGCTGCCAGGTTGACTTTTTCAAAGCATCACTTGGCTCGCCATCTCCGATGAATCCGTAACCCACAACTACACCAAGAACGACGCTTCCTGCAAGAAGAATTGCCACCAGTAAAAGGCGAACCCAAATTGGAATTAAACGTAACCGAATTTTTTCTTTCCGTTTACGCTTTGGCTTCTTTTCTTTTTCTGTATTCTGTTCTTCCTCACGAGTCTTTTTAAAATCAGCACGTGATTTTACTTGTGTATTGTTTAGTTCACTAGTCACAGAGAATTCTCCTTATCGTTTCATATTACATAGGATTGGCCCCAAGGCACTTAATAAGCCTTGCAATCAAATGCGCCTTGGCGTATTTGCCCCCGATTTTTTTCGTGCTTGCTCGAAAAATTTCCTTTTAAAAATCGAGGCATCCGCCGGAGGCTTTAACTTTATTCAGTCGGAGTTTGAACCCCGACTGATTTGTAAACCCTTTTTGCATCATCCCCCACTTATAGAAGTAGGGGACTTCTGCTGAATAAAGTTAACCTTCTATCGTATTCCGTTTACAAGTCCGAGCATTTGGTCGGCTACCGAAATTGATTTTGCATTAAATTGATATGAACGCTGCGCTAACATAAGGTCTGACATTTCAGACGTTAAGTCAACATTGGACTGCTCTAAAGCACCTTGTTGAATGCTTACTTGATTCCGCAGGTCACCTTCGAGGGAAACCAGTACCTCTTGTTCTGCTATCCCTAGCTCAGCTAAGTTAGGTAGCGCGAACATATTTTGTCCAACCGCTTCAAGTAATTGAGGCTTCCTTACTTCCATTACAGACAAAGCAAAGGTTTGATTAGGCATTCCCGCTTCTGATGATGTTACTGTAAGTATACCATTAGCTGAAATGTTTATCTCTTTAAAATTGTCATCAAATACAATCGGTTCGCCATCCTGATCGAGCACAGGATTCCCACCGCTATTCACAAGTGTTACTTGTCCATTTGCCGCTGGAGATAGATATAGTGCACCATCCCTCGTATACCGTGGGACCTGAATTCCATTTTCTTCAACCAAGACCTGTAAAAATTGATTTGCGTTTGTTAAAGCCAAATCAAGCTGGCGGTCAGTTGTTTTAATAGCACCTTGTGTCATCAACATATTGGTGTGGCCAAGTCTTGCACCTACACCTTGACGAATGCCATTAGGAGTTAAGCGTCCTTCCTCTTGGGAAGCAACTGGTTGATTATTAAATTGTTGATATAATAATTCACTAAAGTTAACTTGGCGGCGTTTATAGCCGGTTGTATCCAGGTTCGCTAGGTTATGTCCAATTGTATCTAATTGTTTTTGTAATTGACTCATTGTGTTTGTTGCTGTAATCATTGAGCGCATTCATGGTACCTCCCGAGTAACAAGGTTTGCTATTCTTATAGTTTTCCAATCTCATTAACGGCTTTATCCATACTCTTATCATACGCCTGCAAAATCTTCTGGTTTGCTTCAAACGAACGATAAGCAGTCATCATTTCAGTCATTGCCATTGAAACATCGACATTTGAGCCTTCAATAAAACCTTGCTTTAAGTTATAACTGACTGCAGGATTGGCAGCAGCATTTGGCAAAGGCGTATTGTCATTCGTACGATAAAGACCATTGCCCTCTTTAATTAGCGCTAATGGATCATCCGAATACGCAATTTGCAAACGAGTTTGAGCTTGTCCATTCACAACCAAGCTTCCATCTGCAGTTACTTGGAAATCATCCGATTGAAGGGGAATGCGGTTCCCAGCTTCATCTAATACATAAAAGCCTTCATTAGTCGTCAAATATCCAGCTGGATCGATTGTAAAATTACCGTTCCTTGTATAACGAATATCACCATTTCCATTTTGTACGGTGAAAAATAAAGATCCCGGTGCATTGGTGTCCGGATTAATCGGAAGGTTACCATTTACTAATGCAATATCAGTAGGTAGTCCTGTTTCGCGAATATCACCCTGCTTAAACAGTGGCAACATTTCTTGCATATACACACCCGTATTGAGCCCGCCAATTCCGGTTGAAGTATTTATGCTATTTCCATTTTTCGCTAAAGAGCCTGTAGCTTCCAATCGATTCATTAACATCTCCGGAAATGCACGCATTGTTCCTTGATCTGCTTTATAACCTGGCGTATTTGCATTTGCTATATTATTTGTTAGCATTTCTGTACGGCGTTGTTGAGCAATCATTCCTGCCGCTGCAGAGTAAAACCCACGTAACATGAACTCACCTCATTTTTATGTAGTCTTGAAAAGCGCAAAGCACCTGAGCTAGACATATTCTTATCTCTCTATTATAAAAGGGAATCCCTTTTTCTTCATCTGTAAATTATACCAACAGCAAGTGTTAGAATTATACAAATTTTTAAAAACCGGGAAAGGACCTACCAATTCGAGAGGTCCTTTCCGTATATATATAATTAATTACATTAGTTTTTTATGTGGGAGTCTGTCCAGGTTTTCTAGCATAATACCTGTTCCGATTGCCACACATTCCATTGGATTCTCTGCGATAAGAACAGGAACTCGCAGTTCTTCTGCTAGGAGTTGGTCAATTCCGTGCAGTAATGCACCGCCACCTGTTAAAATTACGCCACGGTCAATAATGTCAGCAGATAGCTCTGGTGGTGTACGTTCAAGAACACTTTTTGCAGCTTGTACAATCGCTGAAACTGGTTCGCGTAATGCTCTTTCAATTTCATCTGATTTGATTGTAAGTGTACGTGGTAATCCCGTCACCATATCACGGCCGCGAATATCAATTTCTTCGTGACGCGCATCTGGGAATACAGTTGCAACCTGAATTTTAATATCTTCAGCTGTTCTTTCACCAATTAATAGCTTGTACTCACGCTTAATATAACTGAGGATTTCTGCGTCAAACTTGTCCCCAGCCATTTTTATAGAAGAGGCGGTGACGATATCGCCCATTGACAACACGGCAACATCAGTAGTTCCACCGCCAATATCTACAACCATATTTCCGCTTGGTTGAAAAATATCCATTCCTGCACCAATTGCAGCAACCTTTGGCTCTTCTTCTAAGTAAATCTTCTTACCACCGCTTTTTTCAGCTGCTTCTCTAATCGCCTTTTGTTCAACAGACGTGATGTTTGTTGGACAGCAAATTAGAATACGTGGTTTTGAAAGAAATCCCTTCACATTAAGCTTATTAATAAAATGCTTCAGCATTGCTTCTGTTACGTCAAAATCAGCGATAACTCCATCTTTTAATGGTCGAATCGCAACAATATTCCCAGGTGTACGTCCAACCATTCTTCTTGCTTCTTCACCAACAGCTAACACTTTTCCAGTATTTTTATCCAATGCGACAACAGATGGCTCATTTAAAACAACGCCTTTACCTTTAACATGAATCAGTACGTTCGCCGTACCAAGATCGATACCGATATCCCTAGCTAACATTGTGTAACTTTCCTCCTTGCATTCAATCACCAATGCACGTATTTTCCTAATAATATATTGTATCACAATTTGCAAGATAAAATAGTTTTTTGTGAAAAAAGATACAAAAATTTGTAGGAAATTGTCGATATGCATGAAAGAAAGTAACACATAACCTTACCAAAGCCCTATATTAAAACCTTTTAGATGTAGAGGCAGATTCATATGAAGGTGCCTCAATTTTCTAAGTCTTAACACGCTTGTTCAAATTATTTTACAGGCTGCTCTTCTAATTCTTCTTCTTTCCTGTATTTTAATTTCGTTGCTTCTCCACCCCGTAAATGTCGTATTGATTTATGATAATCAAGGATTTCTTTCACTTCGTTTGCTAATTCGGGATTGATTTCCGGCAGTCTCTCGGTTAAATCTTTATGGACAGTACTTTTGGAAACACCAAATTCTTTCGCAATGACGCGAACTGTTTTTCTTGTCTCCACGATATACTTTCCAATCTTGATAGTTCGTTCTTTGATGTAATCGTGCACACTACTCGCCCTCCCTATATGGATGTGAGAAGTGTGAAATGAGACGCGCTCATGCTTCAATGAAGAAGTAGCTCTATTTGATCATCGTTCGCCATTTGAATTGCTGTATCTATGAAGACGATATACGACCCCTCACCTCAAACACTCTCTTTGTTAGGTTTGTAACATTTTATTAGCTTGGTTGAGGGAATATGCTATAAAAGTCAAGAGGGACAAGGCTTTTATCAAAATATTTTTAAAAAGAGGCATTTTATCAGTGAATTTGGACAGATTTATGTAGGTAAAATGGATTAATTTTTTGAGGATGTAATTTTATTGAGTAGTCATTTTCACATTATAAAAACAAAAAAACCGGATCCCCCAGAATCCGATTCTCACTTTTTACGAAAGACACCCACCACAAGCAGAATCCCTATCGCAAATATATAACCGTTAAAATAAAACGTATTTGTGTATTGATTAAACCAGCCAAATCGGTAAATTCGGGAATCTGGTATGTCTGGTCCTCCACCTAGTGTGTCAACCAGATTCTGTACGTGAATGACTTCTCCAATAACTAAAAGCAAAATACCGATTGTACAAACAATCCTTATTAGGAAAGTCAGATTAAATTCTATTTTATATAAAAGTAATAGTGTACCAACATAAGAAGCAACTGCAAATGGCATGACTAAAATGGCGAGATTTCCGTTTCCTGATATGGATGTAGGATCAATTGTCATGAGTGAAATAAGATAAAATAAAGCTATGCTTACTAAAAGTGATCCACCAACCGAGACTACTCTCCAGCCTTTGTTAAATGCCCATAGCGGAAGCAAAACGAATAGTAAAATGCCAACTACCAACAGTGCAAAAAGAATGAATATTTCCATGTTATCCCCTACCAATCTCTACTCTGGTTTTCAGTTGCTCGTAAAAGTTCGCCCCAGGTCCGCCCACCGCGGTCCATAAAAAGTTGTAACAGTTCTACAAATAAGTACGCGGTTGTTAACGTGTCACCCGTTG
This sequence comes from Ferdinandcohnia jepli, assembly GCF_047246645.1. Lineage (NCBI taxonomy): Bacteria > Bacillati > Bacillota > Bacilli > Caryophanales > Bacillaceae > Ferdinandcohnia > Ferdinandcohnia jepli. The sequence continues at coordinate 19,632 of NZ_JBFOKR010000030.1, read as the reverse complement.
CATTATGGCGTTCGTATATTCGAGTCCCAAAGCTTTGAGCGTAGCGGTGCAAATCGCGCATGTCATATGATGGAGAAATATATCCTATCAAGTCGAGTGTATCAATTGTCGGTATTTTTTGAAAGCTATACTTTTCACGTTTTAACTCACTCTTCAATGCAAGCATATCGAATGACACATAATGGCCAACGAGACACGCAGTTTTTTTCTTTTTGATCCAGTGAAACAATTGCGAGATGGCTTCGATAGGGGGTGGTGCGGATTCGACCTTTTCATTTGTAATTCCTGTTAATTCGATTATTTCCTGAGAAATTTGTCGGTTTGGATTCACGTATGTGTGAAATTTATTTTCCTCTACTACTTTCAAGCTCTGCACATGCACAGCGGCTATTTCAATTATCCGATCAACCGCAGCTACTTGAAAGCCCGTTGTTTCTGTATCGAAAACAGTGAATGCAATGTCTTCTATTTGTGTTGATAGAGGGATTTCAGTATGCAAATTTTGAAAAAGAGGCTTTCTAGTAAAATACAATGACTCTCCTCCTTTTTTGAAACTAGCTTCTCTATGTTTAGAAGTGGGAACTTACTAGACTTTGGATTTCTTTTAGAATTCTAGCACTTAAAATCAACTCTTCCTTTTCTTTTGTTGTTAATTTTGAAAAATGTAAAACAGAAGTCAATTCCTCCTTGTTTTTATACTGCTTCCACCGCTGTCTCACGTAAAATCCGATAACTTCTGAAATAGCTGCTTTAATATCCTTTGCAAACTTTTCATCAAATGCCTTCTTATCTACTAGTTTATCGACTCTTTCAAAGGGAGTTCCTGAAAAAATTCCATGTACCAGCGATAATAGTTGTAGACTATGATGATAGGGAAATAGAATTTCCTTTTTAATCTCTAGTTGCTTTCGGTCTAACTTAAATAAAGCGCGAATCGGATGGCCCAATGTTGGAATTTGGTTCTCCTTTTCCTGCTCATGTAATCGAAAAAGAAAGATCTTTGCGTTCTGCAATTCCTCTTGCAATCTTCCTTCAAACTGGTTATGCAGCGATTCATTTCCATACAAAAATCGGTAGGAGAAAAAGTTTTGTGCGAGTAACATATTTTGATTTGTTGCATTTATGCTCCACGAATGAACACGCCCCATCCATGTGTCAATTCCGCCTCTCCAACGTGGGTTGCTAGCCATCATGTCACCTTTACAGCGCGCATACCCTGCCTTTTCAAGCAGACGAACAATTTCCTCACTTAGTTTTCTAAAATACTCTTCAACCTCTGTATCTTCTGTATTTTCATAGATAAGAAAATGGTCTTGATCTGTAAGAAGAAATTGCTCTTCTCGGCCCGCACTTCCCATTTGATAAAAACAAAACGCGACCGGTGGCAACAGTCCTTCCTTTTTGGATATCTCTTCTATGGCCATATCGATGCATCTTTTAACAAGGCGATCGTAAAGTTTTGTTACACTATCTAGCAATCTAAAAATCGGCACATCGTCGTGTAAAAGGGCATCAACTACGTCATAAATGGCTAATTTTATGGAAGGTAATGTTTCCTCATTTGTAGTTTCAATAGCTCTAATTGTTTTCAGCATATTATCATTTTTTCTGCGCATGACATCTGAAAGTGTAATGATACCTACAACATTTTCACCTTCTACAACAGGTAAATGCTTTACTCCATGTAAAATAAAGGTGGAAAGGGCTTCATAATAATAGGCGTATCTTGAGATGGTTATTGGATTTCTGGTCATAATTTCTTTTACGGGTACATTCAAATTGAGTTGTTCTTGTATGACTCTCGCAACAAGGTCTCTTTCTGTAATAATTCCCTGTAACTTAGTACTTTCAATGACAAGAACAGAACTTGTACGATTGGTGGTCATTAATTTCGCAGCTGCTGTTATATTGGCGTATGGCTCTACCGAGATAATATCTTGTGTCATAATATCCTGAACTCTTCTAGTAAATGAACCATTTTCTCTGCCTTTTCGGGTGAGAGCCACCTGCTCCGCCAAGGATCCATAAATGTCCTTTAGGCGAACGGCAAGCTGGGTAAGAAGATAGTGATGGAAAGTTTGGCTATGCAATCTTTGTTTTATAACCTGATTAGGTATTAACAAACATTGCACACTCTCTGTCGCCTTTACTTCAACGGTATACTCATTTTCGCGATGAGGTGTACCCAATAAATCCGCAATACTTGATAAACCAATTAACTCACCTGGATTTACAATTTCAAGCACCTCTGGGTTATCTTGCTCTCCTACATACACTTCTGCACAGCCAGAAAGCAGCAGAAGTACTCCCTCCCGCTGCTCATTTGCATGAAATATAATATCTGAACGTATATATCCTTTTGGATAACAAAGTGATAGTAACGAGAGAATTTCATTTTTTGATAGTTCTTGGAAAAATGGATGGTTCTTTACCAAATCATATAGCTGTTCCATATTCTTCCCTCTTTTAAAACGGCTCTACGAATGATTCGCAGAGCCGCTTGATGGTTTATTTTTAGTAATGTATTATGCGTCTTCCTTAAGCCACACTTCTCCATCCTTGTAAACCATTTGTTCAGGATAGCGCATATCCATAACTTCGTCTTGGATTTTTTGTGATGGAGCCGGTGTTGCAAGTGACACAACAATGTTAGCTATGAAGCCAGCTGCCGCACCAAAAATTCCTGCTCCTGTATCGATAATTCCAGCAATCGTAAAGCCGCCGTATTTAGCTGCAAAGATATACGCTAATGCTACAGCTAAACCTACAATCATCCCCGAAATAACCCCTTGTGAGTTAGAACGTTTCCACCATACTCCCAATACAAGGGCAGGGAAGAACGTACTCGATGCCAAGGCAAATGCCCATGCAACGATTTGCGTAATCGCACCAGGAGGATTTAATGCAACTAGACCTGCTAGTAAAGTAGCAATTGCAATTGACCAACGTGCTACGTTTAGACGTTTTTGCTCAGTAGCATCCGGCTTCATTACACGATAATAAATATCATGTGCAAATGAAGATGAAAGTGCGATCATCAAACCACCAGCTGTTGATAATGCTGCCGCCATAGCTCCCGCAGCCATTAAGCCGATAACAAATACGCCTAGATTTGCAATTTCAGGTGTTGCCATAACGACGATATCATTAGCAATCGTCATTTCCTGCCACTGTAGAATGCCGTCACCATTCGCGTCAGCAAGTTTTAATAATCCAGTATCGATCCATGATTGAGTCCATGCCGGAAGCTCTGCTAATTTTTGACCAGCAACCTGAGTCATTAGGATAAAGCGTGAAAATGCTGCATAAGCAGGTGCAGATAAATAAAGTAAGCCGATGAATAATAGTGCCCAAGCGCCAGACCAACGTGCAGCTTTCATCGTTGATACTGTATAGAAACGAACGATTACGTGTGGTAAACCAGCTGTACCACACATTAAGGTAAACATTAGGGCAATGAATTGCCACTTCGTACCTGTTGTAAATGGTGCAAAATATTCAGTAAAGCCTAACTCACGATCAAGCTCCCCAATTTCTTTCACGATATTACCATATGATAGCCATGGTAGTGGATTATTTGTTAACTGTAATGAGATAAAGATAACAGGAATTAGATACGCAACAATTAAGACAATATACTGCGCAACCTGTGTCCACGTAATCCCCTTCATACCACCCATTGCTGCATAGAACGCGATTAGGACAACCCCTATCATTGTTCCAACTTTCGCATCAATTTCAAATAGGCGCCCAATTACTACTCCAGACCCTGATAACTGTCCAATGGAGTATGTAAAGGAAATAATGATTGTACAAATTGCCGCAACAATACGAGCTGTATGGCTATTAAAACGGTCACCAATAAACTCAGGTACTGTATAACGACCATATTTACGAAGCTGTGGTGCAAGTAGGAATGTTAGCAACAGGTATCCACCTGTCCACCCCATGATATATGCAAGACCGCCGTACCCGAGAGCCATAACTGTTCCTGCCATTCCAATAAAGGAAGCAGCACTCATCCAGTCAGCCCCAATAGCCATACCGTTATATACCGGTGGTACGCCACGACCTGCTACGTAAAAGTCAGAAGTCGCTTTAGCACGATTGAAAATAGCAATCCCAATATAAAGCGCAAACGACGCTAGAATGATAGATAATGAGACCAAAAACTGTGTATCCAAATTTCCTCCCCCTTTTAAGGAATTTGTTGGTTGATTACTAAGATAAGAAAAACCGGTGAAGGTCCTTATTCCTTCCCATTCGAGATTTTCTTATATCAGTAAGTTTTCTTTTTAATGATTGTGATTAGTAGTTAGACATGTTGGAGTATTCATTGCTATGGTGAGACAAGAGTAATCAACTTGTAAGTTCGCCTTATCTTACGTTTGGTAATTCTCTCATGTTGAGGTAGTTGTGACTTGTGCGTGGGTTAATTGGTATTTTAATGATCTAGGACTTTACCAGAACTAATTTGTTCGTTCTTGCTTTCATCAATGCCATATTTGCGATCGATTGAATCGCTTACTTTAGCATTTACGAACAGAACGATAATAAAGGTTAACACTGCTCCTTGAGCTCCCATAAAATAATGGAATGGTAGACCATTTACTGAGAATGTTGATAGCGGTTCTGCAAAAAGCACCACTCCAAACGAAACAAGAAATCCAATTATCAAATAAATGATGATATTTCTTGTACGCTCTCTAAAGTAACCATCAGCAACCTTTTTATCAATTTTCTTCAAACTTCTGCACCTCCATTAATAATGTAGTAATTTTAAAACTTCAATTCTTCCTTTCTCCTATTCACGCATCACCTCCTTAAAGGTTTAAAAGGCAGTTTTAAGATTTTTTGATATTTTATGGCGTATGCTTGGTTCACTTGAGGTGGGATATTTTGTAAAATAGTGCTTTGTTGGATTTTGTCTTCTATAGTATTTTTTTGAGTAGGTTTTTTCGTAAAAGTAGTACTCTGTTGGGTACGGATTATCGCAAATCATTGAGTTGCTAGTCCTGTTAGTATGAGGAAGTCTTTTATCCCAGATTAAAAATGAATCGAATTGTCTCTCCGATTGGTGCCGGAAATAGTATTATCTCAATAACAAAATAGATAAAAATGGACAAAAACGGGACAAGTAAAAAAAGCGGACGCTTTTTCTTAAACGCTATAAACAAGCTGATTCCAGTAATAAATAGAAGGATATAAAAGATCATTTGAGTAGTACCACTCCCTTTTGTGTAAGCGTTGTCATTTGTTCGATAAAAGAATGTATTACATATACTATATTACGAGATTGGAATTGTAATATTACGAAAATTATTAATATTTATATTATGAATTTTTTACCAGTAACCGTCAAGAAAAAAATTTGTCCACCCGAGGCGGACAATTAGTCTGTTGTGTATTTCTACGGTGACTGACACCACAAAAATACAAATGTCCTCCTCAGGTGGATACATGCTCTTAGTCAGAGTAATATGGCGCCATAGATGAGAGAGCCGATGATGACGTAGGCGGGGTGGATTTTCCATTTTTCGAGGAGGAGAAGGCTTGCTACGATTAGGATGATTGTGTGTAAGAGACCAGCGTCTGTGTATGATTCTTCAAAGAAACGGTATGCCATAGCACCTAGAAGCACAGCGATGGTTGGGCGTATGTAGTTGGTCATTCTTTTTACTTTTGGTGAGTTTTTAAATTTCGCTAAAAGGCTTAGTAGTCCGACCATTAGTAATAGAGAAGGTGCGACTGTTGCAAATACTGCAACCGACGCTCCAAGAACACCTGCTTGTTGAAAGCCAATATAGCCTGCCATTTTGGTCGCAATTGGACCTGGTAGTGCATTTCCAATGGCAAGTACTTCACTGAATTCATGTACAGAAAGCCAATGGTAGCGGTGGACCACTTCATTTTCAACAAGCGGAATCGAGGCTGGTCCACCGCCATACCCCACAATCCCTGGTATAAAGAAGGCTAAGAAGAGTTGCAAATAGATCATGACTTTACCTCCTCTTTTTTGTCTTTTTTCAGTATCGCGACTGCTAGTAGAATGCCAATTAATAGTCCGGGATGGATGTGTAAAAACTCAAGTAAAATAATGCTTAAAACTCCAAATATGATTGCCTTTGTAAGACCCAAACCCTTTTTGGCATTTATAAAAAATTCCCAAGTCAAAGAAGCAAGCATCACTCCGACAACTGACAAAACAGCTTTTGTCATGCCCTGCACCCACGCAAGGTCCTTGAATGAGGATAATGATGCAAGAAGGATTATCATTAATATGATAGTCGGAACGGTTGTAGCCAAGACTGCATTGATCATGCCTAACCATCCACCAACACGATAACCGATGTAGCCTGCCATCTTAGTCGCAATGGGGCCTGGAAGTGTATTTCCCAAGGCGAGGATATCTGCGAAGTCATCTTCCTTGAGCCATTTATACCGTTCCACCGCTTCCTTGTGGACAAGGGGGATTGATGACGGGCCACCTCCGTAGCCTAGTAGGCCGACTTTTAAGAAGGCAATGAAAATATTGAATTGCTTCATATTGGAGTTCCTTTCTGAAGCTGGATTTGGTTTGAAGTGAATGCTGGTATTAGTACTATTGCTCAATTGTCTGGGGTTATTGCTCAATAATCGTAAATACTGCTCAATTCTATCGGTTATTGTTCAATTACCATTTTTATTGCTCAATTTATTTATACGTTCACTGCTAGTCAGAGAATTGTACCTGTTGCTCGATCATAATTGCGTAATAATCCCGAGAATTGTCCACTTACCATACATAATTGCATAGAAGTGTTTATTAATTGCATGTTAAACTCAATAATTGCATAATAAAAAATTTAATTGCATGTTAAACTCAATAATTGCATAATAAAAAATTTAATTGCTGATTAGCGTACTTTCCCGACCAAACCTAGTGAAAACTCACAGTCTCAACCAAACTAAAAAAAGAAAGCCATACGGCTTCCTTTTAGTTTTTTCATTTATTTTTCATGTATTCCAGAATTTCGCGGTCGATTTTTCCATTTTCTTGTTCGCGCGCTTCAAAGTTTTCGGTATGGATATAGGTTGTGAGTGCTTCATACAACTTTGTGTCGTCTACATCAGCATTTTCTAGATAGCCAAACCCTACTAACAACCCTGCAAGCTCATCTCGAACATCACCCTGAATCTCCAAAATGTTCTCTTCTTTCGTTGGAGCAAAGTAAAGCTGTTGTAATTTATAAATTCGAATGAGCTCTTTTATTGGATCTGGATGGTCTTCTACACGCAAATCAATGTAGCGGTCATTAAATCCTGCATACCCGCCGTTTTCCTTCACGACCAAAATCGCAGCTGACTGCATACCACGGCTATCTCCGCCTGCAGCCTGTCCTGCATCAAGTGCTTGTAAAAGGCGTTCTGCAAGGGTTCCTTTCGTTTCAAGGAAAACGCGCCCCATTTCGGTGACTGTTTCTTCATTCACTAATATATTTCCTTGGGCAGCGAAGTTTTCACCGGTGATGCCACCAGCCCAGTCGTAGCATTTCTCACCTGTAAATGTAGCGGCATTTCCATTTGCGTCAACGATACCAGCTTGTCTGTATTCGCCTTGCTCATCTTCTGCGACTAATTGGTCGAGTGTTTCTTGTGCTGTTTTTCCCGCTGCTAATAGTTCGAGTCCTTTTGGTCCATACGACGTGTTTGCATATGATTGAGTGGCAACAGCACCAACACCCGCTTTTGCCCAAGGCACTACCGCACCTACTCCTAGAAATTTAGATTGAACAGCAATTCCTAATTCCTTTGTTTCCGGATCAAACCCAACTATTGAAAACGTCATCTTAAATACCCCTCCACTATTAGATTTTTTTAAACTTAATCAAGCACTTCAATCATCGCTGTGATCGCTTGTGTTAAATCTCCCTGTGACCAACTTGGTAACGATTGCTTTTTCAACGCAAGCTCGTGTGAAGCTGGGATATGAATAAAGCCAGCACGAACAGGTAACTGCTCCTGCTCGATTTTATGTAAAAGGGAATACATTACATTGTTGCATAGATACGTTCCTGCTGTATTAGATATCACCGCTGGATAGCCTTTTTCCACAGAAGCATCAACGAACTGACGGATCGGTAGTGTTGAAAAATAACCTGCTGGACCAGCTTCTTCAATTGGTGCATCCTGCAATTTCACACCACTGTTGTCTGCTGCTCCATCACGACAGTTAATCGCAATTCGTTCAGGAGTAATTTTATTTCGTCCCGCTGCGAGTCCAAGCGAGATCACCACATCTGGTTTTTCTGCTTCAAAATGTTCAATACATTGCTTTGCAGATTCCGCGAATTCAACAGGCAGTATTTTACCAACGATTTGATAGCCGCCAATTGTCTTACCGTCCAACGCTTTTACAACTTCCTCAGTCGGATTAATTGGTAAATCTAAAAAAGGTACGAAGCCTGTTAATAGTAGTTTTTTCATCAATTATCTCTCCTTTTTACAATAGGCCAGACTCCAAAGTCTGACCTACTTTTTTTATGCTAGAAAAATCGCTCCATATGCCAGTGCACCAACAATTACATACGCTGGGTGAACCTTGAGCCTTTCAAGGAGCACATAACTAACAACTATGATAATAACGGTTTGTAAAAGCCCAGTATCCACGTATGAAGTAGACACAAAGCTGATTGTCATGATCCCAAGCAAAACCGCAATCGCCGGGCGAACATAGGATGACATGCGTTTTACCTTTGGTGAATCTTTGTGTTTATATAAAAATCCGAGCAGTACAATCATTAAGATTAGTGACGGAGCAACCGTAGCAAAGATTCCAACAATCGCACCTGGTACTCCTGCTACCTCATAGCCAATATAGCCGGCCATTTTGGTAGCGATTGGTCCTGGCAGGGCGTTCCCTAATGCAAGCACCTCACTAAATTCCGAAACCGAAAGCCAGCCGTAACGATCCACAACTTCATTTTCAACAAGCGGTATTGATGCGGGACCACCGCCGTAGCCTACAATTCCCGGAATAAAGAAGGCTAAAAATATCTTCCATAAAATCACATGCCAACACCCTTTTCAACATTTTGCTTAACTTGTTTGTCTTTGTCACTCTTCACTACTGCTGCGATCAGTAGCACCGCAATAATGATACCAGGGTGAATACCTACTAACTCAATTAGAAGATAGCTTGCAACAATTACTGCTCCTGCGTGCATCCAGCCTAGCGAATCCTTTGATTTCTTGAAAAAATCCCAGGTTAATGTTGCGAGCATGACCGCAACAACCGGTGTAACAGCTTTTGTCATCCCTAGAACCCATGGTTGGTCTTTGAAGGATGTTAAAAAAGTTAAAAGTACAATCATTAATATAATCGTTGGAACAATCGTTGCAAGTACAGCAGTAATCATTCCAAGAATGCCTGCGACGCGGTAACCGATATAGCCTGCCATCTTTGTTGCAATTGGTCCCGGAAGCGTATTTCCAAGTGCCAATACATCTCCAAACTCATCGTCGTTCATCCATTTGTATTTCTCGACTACTTCTTTATGAACGAGAGGGATGGAGGAAGGACCTCCACCGTAGCCAAGCATCCCTACTCGAAAAAATGCTAATAACAATTGAAGCTGTTTCATTTTATCCACTCATTTCACTTTCTGTTTGAGCTCTTGTTAGAGCCTTACCAAGCTGCTACCGAGCCATCAGCTCTAGATTCTGTACCACCTGCAAGGACACCCGTCTTAGGATTTCTCCAAATAATTTGACCTCTACCAAAGCTGCCTCCGTCAAGAGTCACTTGGATTTGGTGGCCTTTACGAGCTAGCGCCTGTGCCACATGTGATGGGAAAGTTGGTTCAACTGCAATCTTTTTGCCTTCCATCCACTGCCATCTTGGCGCATCAAGTGCTGCCTGTGGATTCAAGTGGAAGTCAACAGTATTCATAACTACCTGTGCATGACCTTGTGGCTGCATGTAACCACCCATAACGCCGAACGGACCAACTGCTTCGCCGTCTTTCGTTAAAAATCCTGGGATAATTGTGTGGTATGTCTTTTTACCAGGCTCTAATGCATTTTCATGGGTTGGGTCAAGCGAGAAATCATGACCACGGTTTTGAAGGCCAATCCCTGTACCAGGAATGACAATTCCAGATCCAAAGCCCATATAGTTACTTTGGATATACGAAATCATGTTTCCTTCTCCATCAGCCGCACAAAGGTAAACGGTACCTCCGCTTGGTGGTGTACCAGGTTCTGGAGTAAGTGCCTCTTCCCCAATTAAGCTTCTTCTTTCAGCTGCAAACTCTTCTGATAAAAGCTGTTCAGAGGTAACTGACATTTTCGTTGGGTCTGTAACATATTTCTTACCATCTGCAAACGCTAGTTTCATAGCTTCGATTTGCTTATGATACGTCTCAACAGAATCCTTCTCGGTTAGTTCGAATCCTTTTAACATGTTTAATGCCATTAATGCGACAATTCCCTGACCGTTTGGTGGAATCTCCCATACATCATAGCCACGGTAGTTCACTGAGATAGGCTGAACCCATTCAGGCTTGTAATCTGCTAAGTCTTCTTTTGAAATGAAGCCTCCGTTTTCTTTTGAGAATTCATCAATTTTATCTGCTATTTCACCACGGTAAAAGCTTTCTGCATTTGTTTCAGCAATAGATCGTAATGTGTCCGCATGGCCTTGGGAACTCCATACTTCACCAATTTCAGGCGCGCGACCTTCTGGTGCAAATGTATCAAACCAACCCTTGTATTCAGGCGTAGTAAAAATTTCTTTGTATCTTTTATAAGCACCTTTCCAGTACTTCCCGAGGATCGGTGATAACGGATAGCCTTTTTCTGCGTATTCAATTGCCGGCTTTAACACTTCTGTTAATGGCAGCTTACCGAATCTACGTGAAAGCTCTGCCCATGCTGAAGGTACACCTGGAACTGTAACAGGGATAAGCCCGAAAGTAGGCATTGACTCATGACCTTTTTCCTTTACTGCATCGATTGAAATGCTTTTCGGTGCAGGTCCACTTGCATTTAATCCGTGTAACTCTCCTTTTGTCCAAACAAGTGCAAATGCGTCTCCACCGATTCCATTTGAAGTAGGCTCAACAACTGTTAATGTTGCGGCCGTAGCGATTGCTGCATCAATAGCATTTCCACCCTTTTTCAGAATTTCTAAGCCGGCTTGGGCTGCTAATGGTTGAGAAGTTGCCACCATTCCATTTTTCGCAAAGGTAGTTGTGCGTTGTGACGCATATGGGTAATTCAAATAATCGACATTCATGTTCTCATATCCCCCTCTAAAAATAGTAGACTATTTTGTACGTAACTTTGACATTTGTTAGTTATTTTTTAAAAAATGATTAACAAACGGAAGAAACTATTTATAATTATGATTATAATTGAAATGTAGAATATTTTCTATTATTTTTGATTAATTCTGTAAAAATGCAGAAATTACCTGTTTGGGTAAGGTTATCATATGGAAGGCATGTCCAATTTTATGATGTACGAAAGAAATGTCGATGGTAAAATAATAAATAGTGACGAAAGAATCGAAATGTGGTGAAATAATGAAACTTGATGACACAGATAAACGAATACTCGAATTGTTAACGATAAATGGAAGAATGTCATATGTGGATATAGGAAAGGAGCTTGGGTTATCACGGGTGTCGATACGTGAACGTGTAAACCAGCTCATTGAAAATGGCGTCATTGAAAAATTCTCGGTTGTGATCAATTCTGAAAAAGTCGGAAAAGGCGTATCAGCTTTTTTCGAAGTAGACTGCGAACCCGCTTCACTCGTACAAGTTGCCGAAACACTCGCCAACAACCCAAGTGTCGCAAGCTGCTACCAAATGACAGGACCAAGCACCCTGCACATGCACGTCCTAGTCGAAGACTTCTCAAAACTAGAAAACTTCATCAACGAAGAACTCTACAGCCTCGAAGGCATCACCCGAGTCGAAAGCCACATCCTACTGCGCCGCTTCAAAAGCCGGACGGGTTTGAAGCTTTAGAAAAAATTCGGCGATTATGGTGCCAGGCACCATAGAAATACAAATGTACATCTGGGGTGTCAGGCACCACAGAAATACAAAACCACCAAAATGTCCGCCTGAGGTGGACATTCAGTTACATTACAAATAAAAAGGTGTCAAGGCTAAAATGCCTGACACCTTTTTCTCACTAATATTTACTTATAAAGGAAGTTTACACCTGCAAGGTCTGTTTGGCCTTCATACGTTGCATATGCGTAGACGTTATAGTAATAACCTTTTGGCAACTTGAATCCGTTCGAAAGTGTTCCATCCCACGCAAATGTCTGATAACCAGCAGGGACATCTTCATACACTGCAATATCTCCTAAATAGCCAACTGGAGCGCCGTCAGCATTTGAAAGATAAACAAAGAAGTCTACGGATTCAGCTCCTCCTGGGAAGAACCCACCAACTGCAGTTAAGCCATTTTCATCTGTTTCAACATATACATACTCTGCACGTGGATAGTCCGGTTCCTTCACAAATAGAATAGTAGGAACATCAAACGTCTGCTTACCATCGCTAATTACGATAGTTCCTTCATAATACCCAGTCGCTAATTTGCCAGCATCCACTTGAACATTTAAGTTCACTTGTTGTGATTTCCCAGCATTCACCTTTAAGTTGTTGCTAGTTGAAACCTTTATTCCCGCTGGGCTTCCAGCAAATTTAACATCAAAACTATAAGTCTTTCTTTCACCCGATAGATTTTCTATTGTAAAATGCTGCTTCTCTACTTGCTTACCTTTGTCTTTGTAGAAGACGCCGAATGAATGGCTTCCCGGTGTAGCAAGTGTTTCAGTTTGGATTGCATCCAATGGGCGAATGCTTCCAGCACCTTGTGTGTTGTGTGGATATACATTTCCATTTGCATCTGTTAGTTCTTCTGCTGTATTCATTAATGCAGCTTTTACATCTTCTACATCCCAATCAGGATGCGCTTGTAAAAGTAAAGCTGCCGCTCCTGCTACGTGTGGGGATGCCATACTTGTACCTTGCTTCGCACCGTAACCGCCTGGAATAGTACTAGTAATATTTACGCCAGGTGCTGAAACATCCGGTTTAATCATCCATGTACTTGTAACAGGTCCACGAGAAGAGAAATCTGCAACTAACTCTCCTACTCTATTTGCAAATTCAATGTTGAAACTTACCCTGTTATTCCCTTTCGCAAGTTCTGCTAAAAGCTTTTGTCCATCCGCTAATGTAGTTTTAATGGTAGGTACAGCCATCCCGACCACGTCTGGAGTTTCTCCATCTACATTATTGTAAATAATTGCCCCAACAGCACCTGCTGCTTTTGCCGCACTCGCCTTGTCTACAAATGCAATGCCCGCTCCACGACTAATTAATGCAATTTTACCTTCTACATCTTTGCCTACAAAATCTGCAGCCGCACCAAATCCTACATCTACAAATTCATATTCTTCTCCATTTAATGCTAATAATTCTTCATCATTTGGGAATCCTTGTACCTTCGCAGAAGGATACTTAACCCCTCCAGTTGTTGAAATAGAAGCATTATATATATTATACGGAAGCTGAGTTGCTCCTACAGATATTGCATCACGTGAAGTTCCAGGTGATCCAACTGTCCAGTTAGCAGGACCAGCGTTACCATTTGAAGTAACTGCTACAACACCTTCAGCCATTGCCCAATCAAGTGCAATACTTGTCGCATAGTCAGGGTCATTTAATGAATTTCCTAATGATAGGTTCATAACATCTGCCCCGTCTTGAACAGCTTTTTCAATACCAGCAATAACGTTTTCAGTTGTACCGCTTCCACCAGGGCCTAATACACGGTACGCAAGAAGATTAGCTTCAGGAGCTACCCCTTTAATCTGTCCATTTGCCGCTACTGTACCAGATACGTGTGTTCCGTGGTCAGTTTTAGCACCACGAGGGTCACCAGTTGGAGTTTCTTGTGGATCTTCATCATTATCTACAAAATCGTACCCTTTGTAGTCACCAAAAGCATGAGCTAAGTCCGGATGTGTATAATCAGCACCAGTATCAATAACAGCCACTGTTATACCTTTACCTGTAATACCCGTTTCCCACACATCATTTGCGCCAATATATGGAGCACTCGCTGCCATCTGTGGACTAAACTCTTCTGGTGCTACTAGGGTAGTTTCATCACCAGTTACTGTATACGTCACACTCGGATAAACTGCCTTTACCCCAGGTACTGCCAGTAAAGCTGGAATTTCATTTGCAGCCAATTCAACTGAAAACCCTGAAAATACATGGTCATATTCTCGGTTTATTTTGCTAGATTTGGCTGCCTTTTTCACCGCTTCTTTAACCTTGTTACGTTCTTTTGCTAAATTCAATTTTGTTTGATTTTTCCCTGTGTGTTTTGCTTCTACAACTGACTCTTCTGTTAACTCAACAATTACAGTTGTAGATTTTGAGGATTTTACATTAATGTTTCCATGAAGTTCTGCCAGTTGTTGAGGAGTTGAGGACTCACCTTGCGCGAATGCCCCCATACCAAATGAAGAAAATGCTAATAAAAAGACTAATAAAATAAGTAGTGATTTTAACGTTCGTTTTTTACCCATGACCTAAGCTCCATCTCCCTCTACATAAGTGTCTACTGAGTTAGCCCCTATTTAAGCACTAAAAGTCATCCCTCCTTCTTTCAAGAATTGCAGGGCTTTTCCCAATACTGCTTAGATTCTAGCTGTCCCTTCTATTATCCTTTAGCCAAATTTCTGATAGATTTGACAATTGCTACGAACCTTTTCATATATCTTGGCGATTAGTTTCAACTTATGTAAAAACATGCTCATTAGTTGTTACTAAAGGCACAATAGGACTTTTTTGCATGTCGAAGAGATAGTTCAAAATCCCTATACTTTAGAAAAACAAAAAACCAGGGGCCCATTTCCCCTGGTATCTAACACATATATGTTTACGCTGCTCTTTCCTTCTTCGTAAACAACACAACCGCGCTTCCTACTAAAGCAATGATAAGAACAGCTGTGATTGACATTGTTAATGCAAAATGATCATCTGGGCTACCTGTTACAAATAGATTGCCAGCATGTGAGGATAGTCTTGCTGGGCTCCATATCATCCACTTTGATAGTAATGGAGTGAGCGCTGATAAGCCGATTGCTACCAATAATGACATGAATGCCACGAAGCCACTGCTGGATATGACCGTACTTAGGAATAACGTAACTGTTACTAAAAACACAAGCCATAACGCATAAACCAGTGACCCCTGCAATACATCCGCGAATGCTATATCTCCTATTAATATACCTGTATAATACCAGGATGCTAGAATACCTAGTAGAAACGAACCTAGAGTCATTAAAACAACGCTAAGCCATTTTGCGGTTATATAATTAGCGAATGAAACTGGTTTTACTAGAATAATATCCGTAACACCACTGTTTTTCTCAGATGCCACGATCCCCATGAACGCTAATACAAGAATAAGTACACCGATTTGGCTATATTGCCCTAGTGTTTGAACAATTACTTCTTGCGCAGTGGGATCTGGCATTTCAAAAACTGCCCCTTCTGGCAAATCGCCTGCTGCTTTTATTATCTCAGGTAAATAGTGAGTGGTAACCGGCTGCATGATTCCTAGTAAAATAAACACTAACGGAATCCATAGTATTTTAAAATTACGTGTCATTTCAATCCATTCTTTTTTAAAAAGTACTAACCATTGACTCATGAGTTCACCACCTTCATAAATACATCCTCTAAGGACGATTGACCAATTTTAAACGAAGTTACTGGGATTTCGTTAGACAAGATGTCTCGCAAAATTACTTCTCTTGCTTCTTCCAATTTTGAAACAACAACTGTTGCAGTGGAACGATCAACCGTTACTTCTTCTACTACATTCAAGTGTGTTAAACTATTTGCCCACTCAGATATGTTCGTTTCAGCTACAATTGTAATGACATCATGCTGATGCTTTTTACGTAAGCCTTCTAGTGAATCATTAAGGGCCAATTCACCTTTTCGGATGATAACAATGTCATCACAAACTTCTTCTGCATCGTGTAAAACGTGGGTCGAGAAAAGAATTGTTGTTTTCTTTTTAAGTTCTCTCATCATCTCAATGACTTCACGGCGACCAACCGGATCCAGTGCAGATACTGGTTCATCGAGCATAACAAGCTTAGGATTGTGCACCATTGCTTGTGCAATCCCTAAACGTTGTTTCATTCCACCGGAAAATCCACCTATTTTACGCTTTTTGGCATCTGCTAGCCCCACTAATTCAAGAAGCTCTTCAGCTTTTTTCTGGGAATCCTTTTTCGATAGGTTTGCCAATTGTCCAACGTATACCAAAAACTCATATGCACTCATCCAGTTATAAAAAACAGGGTGCTGTGGTAGGTACCCGATGAGATGGCGATTGTCTCCATTGTTGTTTCCGTCAAACTCGATTTTTCCTGAAGTCGGATGTAAAAGTCCAGCAAGCATACGTAGTGTTGTTGTTTTCCCAGCTCCATTCGGACCTAACAATGCTGTACAACTTCCCTTTTTTATATCAAAAGAAAGACCGTTAACCGCTGTTTCTTTTCCGTATTTTTTCACTAGATTTTCAATCGTAACGAGCGCTTGATCTGGTGCCACTACTTTTTCAACACGTTCAAGTGTCCCAATCGCCATATTAACGCTTCCTTCCTATCACAAAATATAGAATCGGTCCAAGCATGCTAATAAAAATAATAATCGGTACCCATAACAGTTTTGGTCCATTTGTTTCTTCACTTCGTGCCACATCTATTAATGCTGTTGCCATTAAAATTAACTGAATTACAATTACCGGTGCTAGTAATGCCCAATTGATTTCTTCCATTTTTATCACTTTCCCCTCAATTTGTTTTATCCCGGTGTAATCGTCCGTAAGACTCCCACCTTAAAACCTGATGTTAAACGAAGATGTTTAGGTGGGAGTTAACGGACGCTAACACCCCGATTGGTTCAACTAAAACAATTAGTGGGGGATGAACAAAACCCCCACTAATTGAGTTTCACCTTATCCGGAGATAGTACGTTTGGCGTAGTGAAAAAGTTCAGAGGAAATTAATTTTTTTTATAAAAAAATTAAAAACACCCACTCTTTGCAGGTGTTAATCAATTATTTCTATGATTTTAGTATGTATCCTTACAAAATAAGACTCTAGCATTTGCTGAAGTTGGTCATTTAGCGCGTAATACTCTGAGTTAGCCTTTTCAATCACTTCGTAAAATTGCTCTTCATCTATCTCATCAGTTTCCAGGGTGACAAACTTGCTCCACATGTCCTCGCCATACTTTTTAAAAATAACCGCCGTTTCGTATGCACCTATTTTTTCAAGTACAGATGTTACTGATTGTACATATGTATGTATCCCAACTTCTTGAATATATTCAGACCACCAATTAAAAAGTGCTTCAAATCCTCCACTTTCTAACTCCGAATAAAATTGAAACACTAAATAGGCGTCATTAATAAGTTCATTCTCTGTTGGAAAATCACATTCACATATTGCATGGATAACCGCATTCCAAATGTCATCATTCGTTTGAAGTTGGCTACTCTTTATTTGTGTTTTCATATTATCCAGCCCCAACTGTATCATTTCTTTCTATTATACAATAAAAAAACCGACTACCCACCTTATTGAGTAATCGGTTTTTCTTATATTAGACTACAATTTAGCTTCCATTGCCACCACAGTTACTAGACTATCGTTTCCGTTTAGTGAGGCAGTCGTACCACCACTTCATTAGCTGAAGTAGTTATGCGCTGGTAAACTGCCTGCATAAGCAGATCCTAGCCATTCGTTTCGGAATATCAAGCTTTTATTACGCTTTTGCCATTCCAATTGAAGCATCAGTTGAATTCGCATTTTCTTCTTCATCTGACTTTTCATCATCAGCAGCATCGTCTTCTTCGTCTGCTGCATCGTCACTGTCTTCTGGTTTCTCTTCTGCTGGTTGATCTTTGTCATCTTCAGTTGCATCTTCTTCTTTTGCAGGCGCTTCTTCTTTAGCAGCCTCTTCCTCTTTTGTTCCTTCTTCACTTTCTTCAAGTGATGTGATTGGCTCACCGAAAAACTCAAGCGGATTTACAGCTTTTCCGTTGTTACGGATTTCAAAGTGTACGTGAATTGCTGCTTCTGGATCGAATGTATTCTTTCCAGCCATTCCAAGTACATCACCTTGCTCAACAACGTCACCTTGCGCAACTTTTAAATCTGCAAGAGACTGATACATTGTGACAACACCATCAGAATGTTCAACTTCTACTACATTACCGTGTAAAGGATCTTTTTCTGCACGTGTTACAGTTCCAGCTAATGAAGCAACAACTTCAAATGCTTCGCCATTCTTGGCTACGATGTCGATACCTTTATTTGGAGTATACGTATTATCATAGAATACAAGAGCTGCTTCTTGTTTTTCAGCTGATGCTTCTACATCGTAAAACTCTCTAAAGATTTCAATTGCATCTTCGTCAATGACTGGCATTCTGAATTTCTCACCCGCTTGGTTTACAGGAACACTTGGCGAATCTCCAGTAGCTGATCCAGGCATATCCTCACCATATTGGAAATCCTCATCTGCTACATCATTATTGCCTTGGAACCATAGAACCGCGGTTAAGATTAGTGCTGCACTTACAATATAGATTGCTGGAAATACCCAACGCTTTCTGAAAAAACGTTGTAAACTTGATTTTTGAGAAGTACGTTTCTTTTCTTCCTCTCTCATGTTTCATCACCTCAGCAACCATTCTGAACACTTTCGCTGAATTATATACATTTGCTAAAAAATTTTTTTAGATTATTTTTCGACAAAGTATAAATTATTATGCATGATTGCTAAAAATATTTTTCGTAAAAGGAATTTCTTTCGTATGATATACTAGGTAAAGTTACACCGAAGGAGAGTTTATTATGAAGGCATTACTACGCTTATTATTAAAAATTGCCCCATTTGCATATATGTTTTTCATTTGGATATTATCCAGTTTACCCTCTGACGCAATAGTTGACACGGGCTATTCCTGGGATAATGCTTTTAAAGAGTCACTTCATTTAATTGAATTTGGCATTCTGTATGGATTATGGGTATTGTTCTTTTTAAGTAGTGGAAATCTTACATCTCGGACAAATTTGATTGCTGCTGCGCTTTCAATTGCTTATGGATTTGTTGATGAAGCACACCAATACTTTGTACCATATCGTTCGGCAACTATTATTGACTTAGTGAAGGATACAATTGGTGTACTTGTGTTGTTTTTTATTGTAAAAGCGAGTTATTTCGGTGGAAAGATGCCTCGAGTACGGAAATTGTTGGCGTGGGTTGAGGGGAAATAGAGTTTCAATTTGAACAAAACACATTAATCCGGTAATAATTCATATAATTCGGCAATAATAAGATTTTATCGAAAAAGGTATTGATTTATTCGAAACTTATTACAAGGAAATCCTGCAATAAAATAATTAATTCGAAAAATACAATAAAAACTCTACTTGCACACAAAATCATAACCACCCGTGAAAACGGGTGGTTTGTTCTACGGCTGAAAGCCTTCGTTACTGGCCAGCCCTTCAAAGGG
>NZ_JBFOKR010000029.1:0-42440 GCF_047246645.1 Ferdinandcohnia jepli | reverse complement strand
TGTACTTTAAATTATACAAAAAATACCCTATAGAAAGAGCACTTTTTTTAAGTGTCTATTCTATAGGGTACATTTTAATTTGGTCATCCTTTTTACATACTTTTAATCAACTTCATCGTTAGCTAATTCTATTAGGCGTTTAAGCCATTTTTAGAACCAAGCTGCGCCTACGATAATTAAAAGAATGAATAACACGACAATTAACGCGAATCCACCAGCGTATCCGTGACCCATAATAACACCTCCTGTGTGTTAATACTGTATTTTATGCAACCACATTTGTGAACGAATAGGCGTTTGTCTCGCCTTTGATAATTTTCTTAATTCACATGATGAAAATGGCTAATTAAACCATTTTTCATGCTCAATGTATCCTATTCCGCTAACAAACTCTTGACTGTGTGAATGTCCTACTTTTTGGAATTTCTTACGAAAATGTTTTCTTTCTTTTTTAAAAGTATGTTATAGTATCTGTTGTACCCTTGTACAACAACAATAGATAAAAACGGATATAATAGGAGTGTGTAATAATGAAAAAAACAATGATCGCTCTAACAGCGGCAGCAAGCATCTTTGCGTTGAGCGCATGTAATAATGCAAATGATTCAGAAGTACTTGTTGAAACAAGTGCTGGAAATGTTACAAAACAAGAACTTTATGATGCAATGAAGGATCAAGCAGGAAATGCAATCCTTAAGGATTTAGTTTATACAAAGGTATTATCAGAGAAATATGAAGTAACAGATAAAGAAGTAGATGCAAAATATGATGAAATGCAAGCACAATTAGGTGCTCAATTTGATGCAATCGTTGCTCAAAATGGGGAAGATTTTGTTCGCGAAATCCTTCGTTCTGACCTATTAAAGGAAAAGGCAGCAATGGATGAAATCGAAGTTAAAGATGGCGAAGTAATTAAAGCTAGTCATATTTTAGTTCGTGTTGCTGAAGATGCATCAGAAGAAGACAAAGCTGCAGCTGAAGCAAAGATTAAAGAAGTTCAACAAAAGCTTGCTGATGGTGGAGACTTTGCAGAATTAGCAAAGGAATACTCTGATGATGGATCTGGACAAGCTGGTGGAGATTTAGGATGGTTCACAAAGGGACAAATGGTTCCAGCATTTGAAGAAGCAGCGTTTGCTTTAAAGAAAGATGAAATTAGTGAAATCGTTGAGTCAGACTATGGATTCCATATCATTAAAGTAACGGGTGTAGTGGAGAACTTTGACAAGATGGAAGACGCAGAGAAATCTGAAATCCGTACTGCATTATTACAAACTAATCAAGATGCACTTACAAAAGCATTAGATAAAGCAATCGAAAATGCTGATGTAAAAGTTAAGGACAAAGATTTTAAAGACTTATTTACAACTGAAGCTCCAACTGAATAATTAATAGTAAAAGGGCCCTTGATGGGGCCCTTTTTCACATTGCTTCTGGCTTTTTAACGTGTTTTCCACGTTTTTCACGTTCTTCATTCATTCTCTCAATATAAACATTACCTTCTTGCTCGATATAGGAATTTTCTTCTAGTTTTTCTTCTCTTGTTGTACGTATCACCATGTAGGCACTAAAAAGTACTCCAAAAAGAGCCACATATACAAACCACGGAATTGAAACCATCCTTACCACCCCTTGTCCTACTTTTACTTCTACTATATGAACAGAGAGGTAGACTTATCACAATAATTAATAGATTTACAAAAGAAAAAACTCCAATCAGAAGATTGGAGTTGCTTACAATTAAGCACTAACTGTAAATTTCGTACGCTTGATGATCTGTTGAGCAACTGGATAGATAATTGCCATAGCAATTGTTCCCATAACAGTTGCAGGAATAACAACTCCTATAAACAGTGAAAGGAATGTTCCTGGTAGACCAGCAATAAGAAGCGCAGAATTTAAGAAGACAAATCCTGAAACTAAAATTCCTACTGCAGTAATAGCACTAATCATTACAATGGAGGTATTGTATTTTCTTATGGATGTAAATAGTCCGTAAAATACAAAGGCTGTTACAAGTTTGTCAATGATGTTTGGAATTTGGCCTGCCGGGAATGTAGTGGTCATTGCTGAAATGATTCCACCTACTATTGCAACAAGCAAAACGTATTTCTTTTCAGGAAACAACATAATTCCAAGGAACATCATGGTTAACAACAAATCAGGCTTCATACCAAGATAGATACCTGGCATTGCAGCATGCAAAACAGCACCCATTCCAATTAATAATGATAAAAACACTAGTACTTTCGTATTCATTTCTCATCTCTCCTCAGCTTTTCTAAGCTATTATTTTGTAAGACTCTCCAATGATGCACTCATTGCCCATTGCGAAAATCTTATTAATAAGTATAGCAGACTCATAGATTCATTTGAAGCTAATTTTCAGATTTAAACACCCTCATAAAATCGGACAAAGCTTCACAAGTATCCAATGGTACTGCGTTGTAAATAGAAGCACGACAACCACCGATTGAACGGTGCCCACTTAGTCCAACAAAACCATGCTCTTTGGCCTTAGCTAGAAATTTTTTTGTTAAGTCTTCACTTGGTAAAGTGAAAACTACATTCATAGTCGATCTGCTCCCAAGTTCAGCGTGTGGTTTATAAAAACCATCTGACTCATCGATTCTTTGATATAAAATGTTAGCTTTCTCTTTATTTTTTGATTCTATTGCAGGTACACCGCCTTGTTCTTTTACCCAATCCAAAACGAGTGAAAGCATGTAAATTGAGAAGGTAGGTGGTGTGTTATAAAGAGAATTCGATTTGGCATACGTATTATAATCGAGCATAGTTGCAATATTCTCGTTTGCTTTCTGAAGAAATTCATCTTTGATAATGACAACAGTTACACCGGATGGGCCTAAGTTTTTCTGTGCTCCTGCGTAAATCATGGAAAACTGTTCAACATTAATCTCTCTACTTAAAATGTCACTAGACATATCTGCAATCAGAGGAACTTGAGAGAAATTTGGGTAAGATTCCCATTGAGTCCCGTAAATGGTGTTGTTTGAAGTAATATGTACATAGCTGCTATTTGAGGAAGCGCTGCTCGCAGATATCTCAGGAATATAGGAATAATGATTATGTTCGGTTGATGCAATGACTGTAGTTGAGCCTACTTTTTGAGCCTCCTTTAAAGCTTTCTCAGACCAGGAACCAGTTAGAACATAATCTGCAGTAGACGTAGATGATAAAAAATTTAGTGGAATCATGGAGAATTGGAGACTAGCCCCACCTTGTAAAAATAAAACATGGTAGTTATCTGGAATTCGTAAAAGGGTTTTTAAATCTGTAATGGCATGTTGATGAACTTTATCATACTCCTTACTTCGATGACTCAGTTCCATCACAGACATACCTGTATCGTTAAAGTTCAAAAGCTCAGCCTGTGCTCTTTGTAACACTTCAAAAGGCAACGCAGATGGCCCTGCATTGAAATTATAGGCACGTTTCAAATAATCTCCTCCTCAGTTTACTGCTTTACATGATTAAAATATTAAGTATTATAACATGTTTTTATAGATATAGAGAGTTTATTTTTCAAATATTCAAAAGGTGTTTCGGTTTGTATAGCTTAGGGAGTTAGTTTTGGGAATACATTGATTCACGGACATGAGAGAGGAAGATGGGGCTGGTTGGGGCTTAGTCAGTACCGAGCGCTACCCGAAAAAGGAGGATGCGTGTGATGCTAGGGTTAGAGTGGTAGTGAGCGCCACAGGGAAAAGGAAGATACGGGTGGTGCTTGGGGTAAAAAGGTGCCAAGCGCCACCCGAAAAAGGAAGATGCGTGTGGTGCTTGGGGCAAAGAGGTATCAAGCGCCACCCGAAGAAGGAAGATACGAGTGGTGCTTAGGTTAAAAAGGGTAGCGAGCACCAAACAAAAAAAACCGGAAATCAAGCAAAAGGTGTATCGCAAAAGCCAGATGCGATACACGAAAACCAGAACCCAAGCAAAAGGTGTACAGCAAGAGCCAGATCGGTAGAAAAAGCCAAAAAGTAGCACTAGCCAAAATTACAATTTCTCGGCCCATAGTTTACCTCCAGTGAAAACTGTGAGTCTGCGGCCCTCGCTGACATATTTGTGCGTGTTTGTTTACTCACACCCAAAAGAAAAAGACGCCACCAAAGCGTCTCACTCTTACTAAATACTATTTCTCAATCGATTCTGAAATTTTTGATGCAATATCCTGTAAAGCTTGCCCAGAATATTGGTTTTCATGGGACTTCCAAACTACGCCAAAGCCATCACCTTTACCGTAACGCGGAATGATGTGCATGTGGAAATGGAACACAGATTGGCCTGCTTGCTCTCCGTTATTTTGTAAGAGATTCAGCCCAACTGGATTAAACTCTTTTTTGATCGCATTTGCAATACTAGGTACGACCTCAAAAATGTTTCGAGCTTGTTCATTAGTCAGTTCAAATACGTTTTCTTTATGTACTTTTGGGATAACAAGGGTATGTCCTTTTGAAACTTGACTGATATCTAGGAATGCCAGAACGTGTTCGTTCTCGAATACCTTAGCACTTGGTATGTCACCATTAATTATTTTACAGAAAATGCAATCGCTCATCTTGTACATCATCCTTTCCAACCATTGTTTTACTAAATATTCTATCATATGATTTTAAAATGTTAAAATTTTCATATCCTGCATAGAATAAAAAGAAACAGGATGCCATCGCAAAGGATGCATCCTGCTCTGAAGAAGGGCATTGGTTATAAGATTTGATTGTCTTTGATAAACACCTCATTTTATTAAGAATGAAAGGTTGTTTTATCTAATGGAGTGAGTCAATCCCATAGTTCAAGCGTACCATCCCCTTATTATAGTATAAGTTTCACAACTTATAGTACGGGTAGATAGTCTTTAACAAACACCTCATTTATAGTTAAATTTGGTTATTTGTTTCGAACTGGTTTTCTCTCACATTGCCCAAAGTGACCATCCCCTTATAACACTTTTAAAAGCGAACGTCTAAAATAAGGATATTGTCTTTAACAAACACCTCATCTCAGATAGATGATTTGTCACCATCAAGCTTTTGTCTTGCCCTCTTCATAAATTAGTATGGCTTTTTGGTTTAGATATATACAAAAAAGTAAGGGAGTTTTGACTAGGTAATATTACCAATTTTTGATATGATTAAGAGAAATGAGTAATGTAGAAGGGAGCTTCAAATGGCACTGTTAGAGATAAAAAATGTTACCGGTGGATATACAAGAAACCCTGTCTTAAAGGATGTTTCCTTCCAAGTAAATAAAAATGAAATTGTAGGTTTAATTGGACTGAATGGTGCAGGTAAAAGTACCACAATTAAACATATTATTGGGTTAATGGAACCGAAAAAAGGGTCGATACAGATAAGCGGCAAGTCAATTGAGGAGGATATGGAAGGGTATCGTTCCATGTTTAGCTTTATCCCAGAGACACCGATTCTCTATGATGAGTTAACCTTGTATGAGCATCTTGAATTAACAGCAATGGCGTATGGATTACCAAAAGAGGAGTTCGAAAAAAGACTCACTCCATTATTAAGAGAATTTAGAATGGAGAAGAAGCTTAAATTTTTCCCGGCACACTTTTCAAAAGGGATGAAACAAAAGGTTA
This sequence comes from Ferdinandcohnia jepli, assembly GCF_047246645.1. NCBI lineage: Bacteria > Bacillati > Bacillota > Bacilli > Caryophanales > Bacillaceae > Ferdinandcohnia > Ferdinandcohnia jepli. The sequence continues at coordinate 36,823 of NZ_JBFOKR010000029.1, read as the reverse complement.
TGATTATGTGTGCGTTCTTGGTTGAACCATCCCTCTATATTATTGATGAACCTTTCGTTGGTTTAGACCCGTTAGGTATTCAATCTCTTCTTGAGTTAATGAACAAAATGAAAGCCCAAGGTGCAGGTATACTGATGTCAACCCATATTTTGGCTACTGCTGAGAGGTATTGTGATTCTTTTATTATCCTACATAATGGACAAGTACGTGCATCTGGTACATTGCAGGATTTGCGTTCACAGTTTGATATGGCAAACGCAACTTTAGACGATATTTATATCCGTTTAACAAAGGAAGAAGACAATGATTGATGTAAAAGAGCTGTGGAAAAAGAGATCAATTCAACATTTTAAGGAAATAAGCAGATACTTGCGCTATATGTTAAACGACCATCTTTTAATTGCGCTTCTCTTCCTTGGAGGCGGTGGTGCATTTTATTATAATTCCTGGCTGCAGGACATTCCTGAAAACTTTCCGTATGCTATTATCCTTGGTTTTGTTTTAGGACTGGTTCTTACAAATAGCCGTATTCAAACACATATTAAAGAACCGGATCTTGTATTTTTATTGCCAGTTGAGAAAAAGCTTACCCCATATTTTCAAAAAGCATTTTGGTATAGTCTTGTTTCACAAAGTTATCTTCTATTATTTCTTTTTGCAGTTGCTGCACCAATGTATTTAGCTGCAACTAATCGGCCATTTTCTTCATTACTTTCAATATTTATGATTGTTCTAGTAACGAAGGCCTGGAATCTCCTGCTTAGTTGGTTTTCGCAGTATTTTATGGAGCAATCAGCTTATTATCTGGATGTCTCCATTAGAGCTGTCATAAATATTGTCTTAATGTATTTACTATTTGCAGGAGCATCAATTCTATTTGTAGGCAGTATATTGGTGATTATGATAGGACTGCTTTTATACTTCCACAAGGCTGCTGATAACAAGGGTCTAAAATGGAATACACTAATTGATCTGGAATCAAAAAGAATGCTTACTTTTTACCGTTTAGCAAATTTATTCACTGATGTTCCAAAGCTCAAAGAACGCGTAAAGAAGAGAGCTTGGTTGAATTGGGTAACTGGCTTCATTATGTATTCGAAGAAAAATACATTTAAATACCTATATACGAGGACATTTTTAAGGACAAGTGATTACTTGGGACTATATATCCGACTCTCGATTATTGGAGGACTTGTTATATATTTCGTACCTTATCAATATGGAAAAGCATTTGTGATGATTTTGTTCTTATATCTCACAGGTTATCAGCTGATAACTCTTTGGCGACACCATAGTTTGAAGATATGGGTTCAATTGTATCCTGTAAATGAAGAGGCAAAGCTGTCTTCATACTTACAATTGCTGTTTTCACTATTAATTGTTCAATGTTTGTTATATACGGTAATTTTACTATTTACATTAGAACTAGGTTTCTCCATCCTACTATTGGTTGCCGGTATTTTATTTGTGTATGTATTTGTTTACTTATATGTAAAAGCTAAGGTAAAAAAATTATCACGTATCTAAATAGAGATGCGAAACCTTTTTAAAATGGTTTCGTATTTTTATTATATCTTTTTTTAGAGAGTCAGGCCCGTACAACTAAACCAACCAAGAAGGGTGAAAAATATGAGCGATCCGTATTTGGCGATAGTTGAAGAAGAACTATTTCAATGGCGTAAAAAGATGATCAAAAAGTCAACGATGCTACATCGTTTTTCTAAAAAAGCACAAGTGAAAATCAATGACCTCATTCCAGAAAAAGCACATCAAATTGTCACAGAGAGCATTAAAAAGATGATTCAAGCAACGTTGATCGGGTCAGAGTATACGACAAGAGCAACTTACCCGATTAATATGACGCTTGAAGAAAAGGAAAAGATAATCGCAGAGAAACTAAATATCTATAAGAGAACGGCAGCAGCCGAAGGAGCAGGGACAGGTGCAGGGGGGATTCTTCTCTCACTTGCAGATTTTCCTTTGCTATTAACGATTAAAATGAAGTTTCTCTTTGAAGTTGCGGCCATTCATGGTTTTGATACAAAAAACTATGAGGAACGCCTATTTCTTTTACACATTTTCCAATTGGCCTTTTCAAGTGAAAAGCACAAGCAACACACATTAAATATTATTGAACACTGGGAGGAGAAAAAGAAGGGGTTAGCTGAGGTGGACTGGCGCGTATTTCAACAGGAATACCGGGACTATATAGACCTGGTGAAATTACTTCAAATCTTACCGGGTATTGGTGCAGTTATTGGAGCATATGCGAATTATAATTTATTAGAGCATCTTGGTGAGACTGCAAAAAACTGCTATCGGGTTCGAGTATTAAACAATAATAAAGCCAAGTAACTAGTAAACCGTTACTTGGCTTTTCTTTTAGACAGTAGCTTCTTCTGATTTAGCGGATTGAGTTAAATACTGCAATGTTGCTGCTCCAAGTGTTTTAGCTGCAACAAGCATACCTTTTTCGTCAATATCAAATTTAGGATGATGATGTGGGTATGCAAGAGTAGAATTTACAGGTTTTGCACCAGTAAAGAAGAATGTTCCTTTTACATGTTGAAGGTAATATGCAAAATCTTCTCCACCCATTTGTGGTGCACTTTCTTGTATTTCGGTCACTTCTGGTACTTGCTTTGCAGTTTCTACAAGAATTTCTGTTTCTTCTTTATGGTTTACAACTGCTGGATAGCCACGATGGAATGAATAACTGTATGAAGAATCTGTTGCTAAACAAGTTCCTTTTGCAACACGCTCAATTTCGGATTCAATCTGTGAACGAACTTCTTCATTGAAGGTTCTAACGGTTCCTTCTAGTTTTGCTGTATCTGCAATTACATTAAATGGGTTTTGAGCGATAAACGATCCAACTGAAACAACTGCTGATTCGATTGGATCAACTCTTCTACTTACGATTTGCTGCAGGTTTGATACAAGCTGTGAGCCAATTACAATCGCATCTTTTGTTGTATGAGGATGTGCACCATGACCACCAGAACCTTGAATGGTTACCTCGAAACGATCTGCTGCAGCCATAATTGGACCAACGCGGTATTGGATCGTTCCGGTCGGTTCAGTTGCCCATAGATGAGTACCAAAGATAACATCCACGCCCTCTAAACAGCCATCTTCAATCATAGCAATTGCCCCACCAGGAGCGTATTCCTCTGCGTGTTGATGAATGAAAACGACTGTTCCTTCAAGCTGATCCTTTATTTCATATAGCGCCTTGGCTAAAACTAATAATGTTGCTGTATGGCCATCATGACCGCAAGCATGCATAACACCAGGAACTGTTGATTTATATGGTACATCTTTTTCATCCTGAATTGGCAAAGCATCAAAGTCAGCACGTAGTGCAACAGTTTGTCCAGGCTTTTTTCCATAAATCTTTGCAACAACACCATTGCCACCTACATTTGTTCTTACTTCAATACCTAATTTTTCATAGAAGTTTGCAATATATTCTGCCGTTTTATATTCTTTAAATGACACTTCTGGGTGTTGATGTAAATAACGACGAATATCAACCATCTCAGAATAATTGGATTCTAAAAGATTAAATAAGTTATGTAACATGAACTTTTCTCCCCTCATCTTATGCTTTCTAATGCTTTATACGATAAATTATAGCACGGGGAAATGTTTTAATGTGTTATTTAGGTTCGAAACTACCTATTTTTTTACAATAAATCTGTTACTATAACTGTAGGGAGGTGTTAATGATTGGAGATACAACAAAAAAAGGTTGAAAACACTAAGTTTATGCGATTGATATTACTTGGTATTATCGTTTCGGTGGCAATAATTACCTCTATCTTATTACAATTGAAAAACGGACAAGTAGTAGGTGACAGCACTATTTCTTCAATGTTTCATGCTACAGAAAATGCAATTATAATTGGTATTTTTACATTATTTACTGAACTGGGCTCGGTAATGGGCATTGGAAGTTTATTTGTGCTCTCTCTTTTACTTATTTGGTGGAAGTTTAGGGATTACGCAGCTATGATAATTCTAGCAATCGCTGTAATTGGTGGAGATCAACTTAATAAATGGCTGAAGGAAGTCACAGCTAGAGAAAGACCATCCTTTGACCCGGGGATTTATGCAGAAGGCTTTAGTTTTCCAAGTGGACATGCTATGGTCGGTTTAGCTTTTTATGGATTTATAGGCTATTACATCATTACAAAGCTTGCGAACAAGAAAGCGAGGCTTTATGTTGCTGGAATAACCGCTATCCTAATTTTTAATATTGGGTTCAGTCGAATTGTCTTAAATGCACATTATCCCTCAGATGTATTTGGCGGCTTCGCATTTGGATTTGTCTTTTTAGTTGGGTGTATTATGCTTTATACGTATCTAAATAAAATAATCCCAAGTAAGAAGAAATTATTGTAAGGAAAACGTTGAAGGTCAACCATACATATTAAAAACAGTGAATAAAGAAGGCAGCCAATGAAGGGCTGCCTTTTAAGTATTTATCGATTCAATATTAGATGTAAATTTAACAATACCTCAGCCACATTTTCAAAAGGTTCCTCAATTTGTAATAACCTGCGAATAAAATGCTTTTCCTCTTTCGATAAGTCTAGTTCATCTTCCCATGTCCTTTTTTTCTTTGAACTCGGAGAATAGGAAGAATACAAAACAAAAAGCAAGGTATGTCCCAGTGCATAAAAATCGCTTTTAGGAAGCTTTTCTCTCATCAAAGATGGCGAGGGAAGTTCCGTATCTAGGTTAATAAAATCAGCTAAACCAAAATCAATAATACCTATCTTCCTACCATCTACTATAATGTTGGGTGGACGAAGGTCTTGGTGAACAATTCCGTTATTATGGAAATACTGAACAACCTTTACTACTTCTTCTAGTAACAGGAAGCTCTCCTCTTTTGAAAATAGTTTCTTTTCTTTAAAGATCAGTTTATCCAAGTTATCTCCGTAAACTTTACTCATCACAAGATATGGTTTTCCTAAGTAAGTAAAAGAATCCAAGAGCTTCGGTAAAGAAGGATGCGACAATTTGATCAAGATTTCTTTTTCCGTGTTAAAGGACTCTCTTCCAGCTTTGGTAAGCTTACGACACCTAAGTTGTTTAATGATAACCTGTTTATTCGTTTTAGGTGAGGTAGCAAGATATAGTACACCATAACTTCCCATCCCAATAACAGAATGAATGCTATAGCCCAACAATAGTGTCCCAGGCTGATGTACCTTCTCACGAACTCTTGTAAGTAAATTCATCAGCTTGAGAAGAACTTTTTCTTATAGCTCTTTTTGTAATAATGGTGTCCTAGATGGGAATGTTTTTTATGTTTGTATTTGTAATCACTACTAGAATAATGGGATCTCTTAGGACTTTTAATGGCTTCCTTTAAAACGGCCTTAATAATTTTCTTTAGCATAGGTTACCTCCTTAAGGTTGGAACGTATACTTTATATACGTTAAAAGTGAGCCTAAGTTACAAAAAAATGTTAGCAATTGTTTCCTGAAGATAAAATTTATGGGTATAAAACAAAAAGTATATAAGATACTATAAACGTTTTTAGTAATAATGAATGGAGGAATAATATGAAAAAGTTTTTGCCTGTAAGTTTGCTGCTATTACTCGCATTCGCTTTAGTGGGTGGTAATCTCGCAAGTGCTGAAATGGATAGCAAAGATGAAAAACCTATGGTTGAGCTTTCTGATGCTCAAAAAAAGGAACTTGATGCCATCTACCTAGAACTTTTAGAAACAAAAAAGAAAATTATTAACAAATATGTAGAGTATGGTGTTCTAACGCAAGAAAAAGCAGATAAAAGGTTAAAATGGTTTGAAGAGCATTATAGCAAAGTGAAAGAGCATGGTTATTTACCAATGCACCACGAAAAGTGGGAGAAGGATGCTAAAGGAAAAGATAAAAATTAATAGTAGGTAATTAACCTTGGCAAAAGCTGCTGAGGTCTTTTTGTTGTTTAGGAAATTATAAAATTTTATGATGTTGATAACTTCAAAAAAGTTATCCAAGTCCAGCTCCAGCGCCTAGCCCCTCGAGGTCGCTTCACCCCTCCTGCGGCGGCAACACTAAGGAATGCTTCGTGAGGTTAATCCTCGCAGGAAAAAAGCTTAGCTTTTTTTCGAGCCTCCTCGTCGGGGTTCCAGCGCTTGTCGGGGCTGATCAAGGCGCTTGCGCTTTTGTTCTTTCCAGGGAAAAGTTACTTTTCGACACTTATTGCTGAAAATATAATTATACAATTAAAATGATATACGCCCTTAAGAAAAACTGCTAAAATTTATAAGAGTATTGTCGTTTTTTGGAAGTTTAGGATAAATTACCTATTAATATATTACTTACTTTCACAGTCGGTTATGATAAAAATTCACTTGTAAAATTGTTCAAGAGGGAACGAACTTATAATCTACTAAATTATGTTGTTTTTATAGGTCTTTTTTACTAAAGGGGTATAGAAAATGTTGAAAAATAGAGGAATGAAGCTTCAGCTAGCATTTGGTTTATTGGTTATCGTTACACTGATTTTGACAATTATTGTTGGTTTATTCTCCTCAAGACTCGCACTGAAAGAAACACTGAAAGAAAACTATATGGAAAGCAATTTTATGTATGCAAAGAAACTATCCTCAAGTACAAGCGATTTACTAAATCAAATGCTAGTCAATATAACAAGCCTGGGTAAGATTATTGGTAGCCATAATTTGACCCAGAAGGAGATGGATGATTGGAAAAAGGCCAATAGTAATCAATTTAATTCAGTCTTTGTCACAGATCATGAAGGAGTTATTCAAATAATAAGCCCTAAGGTTGTAGAATTTAAACAACAGGTCAAGGTCGGCACAAAGATAGAATCTCAAACAGTAAAAAATGCTCTTTTGACAAAACAACCTTCTATATCAGAACCATACAAAGCTACATCGGGACAGTTAATACTACTCATTTCGGCTCCTATTTTTAACCAAAATGGAGAGTATGAAGGACTAATTGGTGGAACAATCCATTTAGAAAGTGATAATGTGCTAAAAAGCATGCTAAATAATCACGATTATGAAAATGGTTCTTATGTATACGTTGTTGATTCTTCTGGCAAAATTATCTTTCACCCTAACCCTGAAAGGATAAATGCTAGTGTTATTCGCAATGGTGTAGTTGCAAAGGTGGTTAAAGGTGAATATGGATCAATGCAAATTACGAACACGGAAGGTAATGAATTTTTTGCGGGTTTTGCACAAGTTGAGAGTACTGGATGGGGAATTGTCTCACAAACACCTATCGCGGTAATTGAAGGACCCTTACAAGGCTTAACGAAGAAAATGCTTCTTCGTTCTTTACCGTTACTCTTATTAATTATTATTTTTGCTTGGTTAGTAACGAATAACCTATCTAAACCAATTAATATGTTAGCTCGATTGTCTGAAGAGGCAAGTAATCGTAAAAATTCTACGATACCGTTAAAGAAAATTATAACAAAATCTAGTATTTATGAAATACGTGAGCTATATGATTCGATTAGAAACTACTTTGATTTATTGAATAATCAGATTCAATTGGATGGTTTAACCAGTTTGGCCAACAGAAGAACCTTTGATCTTGTTATTAGTGATTTGGTTAAGAAGAGAGAATTATTTTCTATCATCTTATTAGATTTAGATTACTTTAAAAAGGTTAATGATACATATGGACATCTAGTTGGTGATGATGTGTTAAAGCATCTCGCTACGCTGATGAAATCAGTAGCTGAAAAGGGGGATGTATGTTTTCGCTATGGTGGAGAGGAATTTGGCCTTCTACTTAAGGGGAAAAATCAAAAAGAAGCCTTCGTAGTTGCTGAAAAGCTACGTACATTGTTTGCAGAACAAGACAATCCTACAGGACATAAGATTACTATCTCTATAGGAATAACTGAGTTTTATCCAGAAGATACACATTACAAACCAATTGTTGAAAGAGCAGATAATGCACTATATGATTCGAAATTTGCTGGGAGAAATCGGTCAACTATTTATAACGGTACAACCAATTTATTGGTAATGAAATAAAGAAAAACACTCTTACAAATTGGTTTAAATCCTAGAGTAAGAGTGTTTTTCTGTTACACATCCTTTAATAGAGCTCCGTTTCGCTTAGCAACAGTCTCCATAATCTTCACTAGAAAAATTGCGAAAATCAGATAAACGAATCCAATTCTTACCTCAGTCCAGAGTAAAGAAGATACACTGTCGAATGTACCACCTTGGATGAATCTAAGTGCTTCGATACTATGTGTGAGAGGAAGGAGTCGTGCGAAATGTTCCAGAGACGTCGGAAACAGTGTAACCGAAAAGTTAACTCCACAAAATACTTGAAAGAAAGCCAATACTAAGTTTAAAAACAAGTTGATATTCGAGAATAAAAGAGCCATACCCCCTAATAAAAGAGATATGCTAAATAAAGAGAATATCATAACGACAAAGGTTATCCCTAAATATGCCAGAGAATCAAGGGAAAAGGAAACATCAAATAGAAAATTAGCAATCCCTAATCCGATAATAAATACAAGAATTCCATCTACTAAGGGTACAACTGATTTTCTAATGATAATCAGTAATGTAGAAAGGGGGGCTGCTATATTTAATTCGAGTGTTCCAAAGCGTCTTTCCATCCGAAACATTGTCATAAAGTTAATAATCATTGTGTGCGCTGTATAGTATGCGATATTCCCTAAAACAACATAAGAGAGATAACCACTTCCGACTAAGGCACCTGCTAGGGTAGCAAAAAATAAAAAATGCATGACAGGATCAAGAATACGAAACAGTAGAAATAGACGAATAGTTTGATAAGAATATAGGGCTTTATAAGATAAGTAAGTAAATCCAAATCGATTGAACCAGGTCATTATAAGGCACCTACCTTTCCACTATTCTTTAATACTGATTCCATGCGCTTAATAACTACCCATGATAAGAGGAGGTAAAAGGCACTACAGACAAAGCAAATAATTAAAGATAAATATACTCCGTTTGCCATTGTAATAGATTCATAAACTCCTTTTATTCCCCAGGTCATTGGGAAGAGATATGCAATCCATTGAAGTATGGCAGGCATCTCACTTACCGGTATAAACACTCCACATAATAATAGAATTGGAGTTAGAATAAGATTTTGATAATCGTACACATTTTGAAATGCTGCAAAAACAACAGCCAACATCATACCTATTACTGCAAGAGAAGCGAGTAATACAACAACAGCGAGAAGGAAAACACCGAAGTGCTCAAATTGAATGTTAAATCTAAAAATCACTGTGGCATATAAAAAACTAATAAACATGGTTAAAAGTGCAATAAACGAGTTACTAATCGCTTTTGTTAATAAGATGGTAAATAAGCTAATTGGTGCGGCAATCAATAGTTTTAATGTTTCTGACCATTTTTGTGAAATGAGTGCGGAACCTGATGAATACAGGACATAGCTCCACATACTAATTAGTGCAGAGGCAACAACATAACGGCCAGGGTCTACACCTTCCCGAAATTGTAATAGGAAATAAAAGATTGTAAGAAATACTAAAGGCTGAAAGAATAATAGAAATTGATACATTTTGTTATCAAAGTTTGTAAAGTATGCGATTTCCTTTTTTAACAGTGAGAGAAACAACATTGGTCACCCCACATCCTTCATGTGATGGATATAGGCATCTTCTAAAGTGATTTCTCGTTTTCGTAAGCGTAAAACCTCTCCGTATTTCGAAAGATGTTCTTCTAAATCAGAGAGGGTTAAGTCTTGATTATGTACTTCGAATCTCACTATTTTAAAAGAGTCACGTAATGTATCTATTTCGACAGTTTGAAGTAAAGAATCATAGTTGATTTCCTGCTCATGATGAAGATTCATTGTTGCTTCATATAGGTGTAGGTGATTGCATTCTTCTTTAATTTGCTCTGGAACACCAATAAGTGTGATTTCTCCATTTTTAATAAAAGCAATGCGGTCACAAAGTTCGTCTGCTTCGTGCATATAATGAGTGGTTAAAATAATAGTGATCCCTTGATTTGAGAGAGTCTTAACAAGTTCTCTCAGCATTTTTGCACCAATTGGATCTAAGCCTATTGTTGGTTCATCTAAAAATAGAATTTTAGGTTCATTGATTAAACTTCTGGCGATATGTAACCGTTGAATCATTCCTTTTGAGTAGGTATGTATTTTTTGATCTGATGCTTCTGCTAAGCCTACTTGTAAAAGAAGATTTTCAATTAACTCTTTTTGTTCTTTATTTTTTATTTTATAAAGTGTGCAAAAGTAAGACATATACTCAAACGCTGTTAAGCGTCCATATACTCCTCTTTCACCACCGTACACAAAGTTAATACTCTTCCTAATCTTTTCTCCATCCTTGATAACATCATTTCCTAATATAGATACTGAACCAGTAGTTGGAGTTAAGAGTGTGGTTAATATTTTCATAGTAGTTGTTTTTCCAGCTCCATTTGGTCCTAATAGACCAAATACTTCTCCTTGATTAACGGTAAATGAGATACCATTTAGGGCTGTTTTTTTCTGGTTTTTTGGAAGTCGGTATGTTCTTGTTACATTGGAAACTTCGATAATAGGATTCAAGATATTTCCCCTTTCAAATCAAAAATTTTCAGAATTCTATTATAAACAAGTTGGATAAATGTGTAAATTACTATTGTGATAAATTGTCGGTTCTAGCCAAAAAAAGAACACCGCTACTATGTAGTAACGGTGTACATATCATTAGTCAAATGAACGTGGATCCATTCCTGTACGTTTGTTTTCATTTATCGCATCAAGTGCCTCCATGTCCTCTGTGGATAACTCAAAGTCAAATACTTCTGCATTCTGTTTTATTCGTTCGGGTTTTACTGACTTAGGTATTGTAATTACTTCGTGCTGAAGATCCCAACGTAAAATTATCTGTGCAGTAGATTTGTTGTATTTTTCTGCAATATCTACAATTGTAGGGTGATCTAAGAGCTGGCCTCTTGCTAATGGTGACCATGCTTCTAATTGGATTGAGTTTTCTTTACAAAAAGCTTGTAAATCCTCTTGTGTTAACCAAGGATGGAATTCAACCTGATTTACCATAGGTTTAATTTTACAATCACTAAGTAAGTCTTCTAAATGATGGATTAGAAAATTACTTACTCCGATAGCACGTACCTTACCGGATTCATAAAGTGATTCTAACGCCTTCCATGTTTCTTTATACAATCCTTTGACAGGCCAATGAATAAGATAGAGGTCGACATATTCTAGTCCAAGCTTGGTAAGACTTTCATCAAAGGCTTTTAGAGTATTTTCATAGCCTTGGTCGTCATTCCATACCTTTGTAGTAATAAAAAGCTCTTCACGAGGTATTCCTGCTTCTCGAATACCCTGACCAACTCCTTCTTCATTTTTATAAAGAGCAGCAGTATCGATATGCCTGTAGCCAGATTGAATAGCAGATTTTACAGCTGAGATAACTTCCTCACCTTCTTGAGCTTTGTAAACACCTAATCCAAACCATGGCATTTTCACACCATTATGTAGTGTTGTTATATCTGCGATATGTGTAGGCATTTGTTTTCCTCCAAGTCTTAGTTTTTTCAATATCAACTACGTAATAGTATAATGGATATATTACACGAAAATAAACAGATATAACCTATAAAGTAAGGAGAGGTGATTATGCCGGTTTCATTTTGCAAAACAGAAAAACAAGAGCGTTTATATAAAATGATTGGTGACCTTGCTGATACTTTTCATGAAAGAGCTGCAGCTTATGATGAAAGTGGAGATTTCCCATTATTAAACATCAATGATTTAAAAGACTTCGGGTATACATCATTTACTATTCCTAAGGAGTATGGAGGCAAAGAGGAGCTAAGTTTATATGAATTTGTTCTTATGCAGGAGCGTCTTGCACAAGGAGATGGACCGACAGCTTTATCAATTGGCTGGCATGTTGGGATCATGATGGACCTTTTTGAGAAAAAACGCTGGAAAGAGGATAAGCTAGTTTTTATGGCTGAAGCAGCACGTAATGGTGCGTTATTCAACCGAGCGGCAACTGAGCCGAAAACGGGAAGCCCCACCCGCGGTGGGAAGCCACAAACAACAGCTAAAAAGGTAGGCAACAAATGGATATTAACAGGTAGAAAAACGTTCACTACTATGGCTCCAGTTCTTACTCATATTGGTGTAATTGCATCAATTGAGGGAACAGACCAAACAGGGGAATTCCTTGTAAATCGAAATTTACCTGGAGTAGAAGTGGAAGAAACCTGGAACACAATTTCTATGAGAGGAACAGGTAGTCACGACCTTGTTTTAAATGAAGTAGTATTAGAAGAAGATGATTTGGTGGAAATAGCAACACCTGAAATGAAAGGAAAGCCAAGTGGCTGGCTACTTCATATCCCAGCTTGTTATTTAGGCATTGCTATGGCTGCCAGAAACTTTGCAGCTACATTTGCAAATGAGTATTCTCCGAATAGTGTGAATGGACCTATTAAAAATATTCCCAATGTCCAGCGGATGGTAGGGGAGATGGAGGCAGAACTACTACAAGCAAGACATGTATTGTATTCGGTGGCTGAAAAATGGGATCAAGCGAGTAACCGCGATACTTTAGGTCCTGAACTAGGGCTTGCAAAATATGTAGCAACAAACAGTGCCATCTCAGTAGTTGATAAGGCAATGCGAATTGTAGGCGCACAGAGTCTTCAAAAAACAAATCCGTTACAGCGCTATTATCGTGACGTCAGAGCAGGTCTTCATAATCCTCCAATGGATGACATGACAATTGCAAAATTGGCTACGTTAGCCTTTGAGGAAATGAGTGAATAAAAAATAACCGCTGGATAATTCCGGCGGTTATTTTTGAATATCGGTAATCAGTAATTTACAGCACATAATTATACCTGAAAGGAAAAATGCAATTAGTAGGGTTAGCGTCAAATAAAGAAGCGCAATAATCGTTGTAGCAAACATCCAGCATAACCAAAAATATAACTCACTCCGATTCGCCATCGACTTTTTCTGCCTTCCAGTAGTACTCACTAATTACATCGGCAAGTGCTGCTATAGAGTTTTTTAACTCCTTCATATCATTGTCAACTCCACCAACTTCAACAACAAGTAAATTTGGTGATAAATCTTGATTGTAGACTCCATTTACTCCTTCTCCATACTTTGCGATAATTCCACGGCTTAGTCCAGGGTATTTTTTATTCAAAGCTTCATGCAATTCAGTTGCAAAGGCTAGGTTTTTTTCATAATTGCCGTTTTCTTTACCAAGGACAAATGCGAGTCTTGCATATGACTTTCCATTAACAGTTGCGGTAGTTAACTTTTTCCTTTGAGAATCACGGTGAATATCAATAAAATACTGTAAGTTTTTATTCCCGGATTGGGCTGCTTCAACAATTGACCGTGATACATCATACGATTTACCTGTCGTCCACTCCTTCTCTTTTAATAATTGGCCAATATTTGATTTATCAACAAGTGCACCAACTCCACGCTGTTCAAGTTCCTTTCCTAATAAATCACCGATTAGTGTAATATTTGTTTTGGCATCAACTGCCTTGTTTTCATCTGCGTCATCTGGTAGACCAAGTAGAGGGAGATAAGATTCCCAGCTGTGCGAATGATAAACAAATACATTTTTATCTGAGGGAGAAGAAACAGGTGGGTCGTTAGAGTTACTTCCTCTGTTGAGTTCCTCTAATTGTTCGTCCGCCATTTCTCTTTCCTGAAGAAGCACATCTAATGGTGGAGCTGATTCATAAGGAAGAGAAGAAAAGTCAGTTCCATCACCTGGAACAACTATTTCAGAGTCGAAAAACGCATATCCCGGTAGTTCATTTCCGATAAGTGTACGAATATCATCAATCCTTATATTTGTGAAAAATTCAAATCCCATTGAGAGTATTTCAGAACTTTGATTTCCATCGCTCCAATAATGATTCTCCATCCCAACTAATTGTTGTAACCACTGAGTGGGTAGATTTTCAATTGTACTTCCAACACTTCCAGAATATATAATTTCTTTGTTTACGGTAGCTACTGTACCTGCAAGAATGAAACAAGCTAGAACTACGCTTATAAATAAAAGAATCATTCTAGGTACACCTATACGCTCAGTTTTTTGTTTCATACGGCCCACCTCTATTACTTGTATATATTTATACTTATGAAGTTGGGACAAATTTAGAATGGGAAAGAGGTAGGAGCTTTTTAGCCATCAGTTTTTTTATAATCAACAACTACAGAGTGTGGTAAAATGCTTTTATACATAAAGATACAAGGAGATCACATCATGTTACGTTTATATAGTGCACTGCTGTCGTTAAGTTTGATTTGGGGATTGTCATTCGTTTTTATAAAAATTCTTTTAGAGGCAGCAGGAGTTTGGGGAACCGTTTTTGTAAGATGTATAGCAGGAGTAGTCATTTTACTGCCAATACTTTGGCTAAAGCGCAAAGAAATTGTTCGTCCGCTTCCATGGAAGTCACTTGTCATTATTGGAGTATTAAATGCAGGATTACCATGGGGACTTATTACCTTAAGTGAAACAAAGATTACAACAAGCTCAGCGTCTGTACTAAATGCGACAACACCAATTTGGACAGGCTTACTTGGGTATCTGCTATTTTCTAGTAAGCTATCAAAGGGACAGTGGATAGGTATATTAACTGGATTTGTTGGTATTTTAGTATTGATGGATTTTAATATTCAAACTCTATTTGGAGAAAGCTTTTTTGGTGTTGGTACTATGCTTGTAGCTACAGCGTGCTACGGTTTTTCAACTCAATATGCAAAAAAGAAATTAGGTAATATCGGAGTAGTTGCACTTACCACAATCTCCTTGCTCGTAGGAGCAGCCGTAGGAGTCATTGGTATGATTTTTACCCACCCAATTCAGATTGAGAAACTAATAGAACCAAAAGTTTTACTCGTTATTATTGGGTTAGGGTGTTTTGGCTCAGGTATCGCCCAACTCCTGTATTACTTTATGGTACGGGAAGGAAGCCCAGAATTCGCATCTACTGTTACTTATATAATTCCGTTATCAGCAATTCTCTGGGGATATGTATTTTTTAAAGAGCCGATCACAACACAATTGATAATAGGATTGTTTATTATTTTATTTGGGGTCTTCCTATCGACTAGAAAGGTGAAATCGAAAGATAAGGTCCTCCTATCTCAAAAAGTGTAAGATTCCTAATGCATATATAAAATAATTGCCTAACTAACAAAAGGAAGGTGCTGCATGAAACACATACTTCTAATGCTTTTACTAATTACTGTTGTTTCTGGCTGCGGAGCATCTGGTCAAAAAAAATCCGAAACTGTTGAACTTACGGTTTCTGCCGCAGCGAGTATGCAGGATGTATTAAACGACATTAAGGAATCTTATGAAAAAGAGCACTCGAATATAAAAGTTGTGTTTAATTTTGGTTCTTCCGGGGCACTGCAGCAACAAATTGAACAGGGAGCACCTGTTGATGTGTTTTTATCTGCTTCAGTGGATAAGTTTGATTTATTAGTTGATAAAGGGTTAATAGATCAAAAAACAAAACGAAATCTAGTTGGAAATCAAATTGTTTTAGTTGTTCCTAAAAATTCACAAAAAGAAATCCAGACATTCGATGATTTACTTACAAAAGCAGATAGTATTTCAATAGGGATACCAGAATCTGTTCCGGCGGGTAAGTACGCAAAGGAAGCTCTTGAGAATAGTAACCTTTGGGATCGGATAGAAGATAAGCTGATTTTTGCAAAGGATGTTCGTCAAGTACTAACATATGTGGAAACTGGAAATGTTGATGCCGGAATCGTGTACCTTTCGGATGCAATGCAGTCTGAAAAAGTTAAGTCGGTAGTAGCTGCAGTTCCGGTCTCTCACTCAGCAATTATTTATCCAGTAGGAATTATTACATCAACGAATAAATATAAAGAAGCAATGAGATTTCATGAGTATCTACAAAGTGAGGCTGTGTTAAAAAAGTTTGAGGAATATGGATTTATCGAAGTAGAGTAATAAAAAAAGCAATTGTTGCACAGAGGATGCAACAATTGCTTTTCTTTGTTTAGATAAAAGGGTGTACGCCTTTGCTAATTTCCTCCACAACAGAAGCTATGGTTGATAGTTGTTTGTCATCTAAATTGAAGGTATTTTTAATTTTGGTTTCAAGGTTTGTTGTAATTCTACGTTTCCCAACTTCTACTAGGGCAATTAGAGCGAAGCTACAGTTAACGGCTTTAGCGAAATCACGTTGGGTCATGTTATTTTTTTTTCGTAAGAACTTAACGATTTCCTTACTCATCCTAGGCATATTGTTCAACTCCTACCTGTAGTTCTCAAGTTTTTATATGTAGATAGTAACTGTAAATAAAGTCTATTTTTCTATTATTCTATGACATGCATTATCTTACCATTATACAAATGTTACGTCTAGGTAGGAATTTATTTACCAATTTTTCTAGACCAGATAGTAAAGAATATCAAGTCCAGCAAGCTAATAGTTACTGCAGCTCCTATATTAATCATCGCACCAATTCCTTGACTTATTCCATCTAACTCAGTTGCAAACCACCAAATTGTACTTAGTCCAAGTACAATGATGTTTAGTAGAAGTGCTTTCAATAAAGCAATCAAGACCTTTTGATTTGTTCGTAATGAATATCGACCTACCAATAGAGAAAGGAAAAGTGTTAGGATAATTATTCCAAAAAAGACCACTAGTTTCATACTAACTGCCTCCAATAAAAGTTTATTATAGTGTAATTTTACCCTAAATGAATGATTTATCAATTGATTAGTCGGAAAATAATCGAATTTGTTACAATCTATATCTGATATTTCCATAGTCGGCTTAAAAAGAGTACAATTTACAGAGGATACTAAGAAGGAAGGGGACATCATTATGAAAATAGGAATAATAGGTTTAGGTGATATTGCTAAAAAAGCATATCTACCGGTTTATGCGAGTGTAAAAGATGTTGAGTTTCATTTGTATACAAGAAATCAAGACACTCTAACAGAGGTAGCGGAAACATATCGTTTTCAAAACGTACACCAAAGCATTGATTCCATGGTTCAAAGTGGGATAGTTGCAGCTTTTGTGCATTCATCAACTGAATCACATCCGGAAATTATTAGAGAGCTTTTGAATAATAATATTCATGTTTATGTAGATAAGCCAATTTCGTATAATTACGAAACTTCAAAGGGATTAGTAGCGCTAGCAGAAGAAAAAAATCGTATACTTATGGTAGGGTTTAATAGAAGATTTGCACCAGTAAACTCAGAATTGAAGAAGGCTATCCCAGAACCGAACATGATGATTGTTCAAAAAAACAGAAATGGATTGCCAAACGATGTAAGAACCTTTGTTATGGATGATTTTATTCATGTAATCGATACGATGCGTTTTTTGTATCCATACCAAATTGAAGAGATTACCGTAAAGGGGAGAAAAAAGGATAATCTCCTTTACCATGTTGTTGTTCAATTTCAAAGCGAGAACTGTACTGCAATAGGAATCATGAACCGTGATAGTGGTACAAGAGAAGAAAAGGTTGAAGTAATGAGTTCAGCTGAAAAAAGAGTGATTTATAATGTCGCAGAAGCTGAGATACATAAAAATAGTCAGGTGATCAAGCTTGCATCAAATGACTGGGAGCCAACGTTACATAAGCGCGGATTTGAGCAGCTTGTAGCAGAATTTATTGCCTCTGTTAAAGGTGACCGTGAGCCTTCAATATCAAGCAGTGATGCGCTACAGACACATGAGATTTGTGAATTTATTATTCAAAAACTAGGGGAGTAATTCTGAAGTCGATTGGCTTAAGAGACGAACTGATTTTAAAGTAGTACCTTAAAACTGTCTAAAAGTGCTAACGACTATAGAATCAAAATAACGACTATTATAGTGAATTATCGCTTATAGAAATGAAATAACGCTTATAGAATTAAATTAACGCCTATAGAAACGAAATAACGCTTATAGGCCGCAGTGACTCAGAAAAGTCTATATTAAAAAACCTCAAGGAAGCGATATCCTTGAGGTTTTTTAAGCAAAATTGATTATTTATCTCCATAAAAACGTCGAGCAGCATGGTTTGTTGGTCCTACATACTCATTTAATTTGAATGAGTGTCGAATTGCGGCAGTAATGAATTTTTTAGCTTCATAAATAGCATCTTTAACATCAAGACCTTTGGCAAGTTGAGCAGTTATCGCTGATGAATACGTACAACCAGCTCCGTGAGTATATGAAGTTTCAATTCGGTCTCCTTCAAGCACTTCTATCTCTCTACCATCAAACAGTACATCAACAGCCTTGTCGTGGTTTAGTTTACCTCCACCTTTAACAAGTACATAATTTGCACCAAGGTCGTGAATTTTTACTGCTGCATCCTTCATTTGGTCAACAGTGGTAATTGCACCTAACCCACTTAGTTGTCCTGCTTCGAATAAATTCGGAGTAACAACAGTTGCTAATGGAGTAAGGATTTCTCTAAGAGCTACTGCATGATCCGGGAAGAGTACTTCGTCTTCACCTTTACAAACCATAACTGGATCAACTACAAACTTTTGTAGGTTGTGCTTTTTAACAGCATCAGCTGCAATTTCAATAATATCGACAGTTGGAAGCATTCCTGTTTTAGCAGCATCAACGCCTATTCCGTCAAGAATTGTTGCTAGCTGAGCTTTAATTATATTATGTTCAATTGGGAACACTTGGTGGCTCCAATTATTTTCCGGATCCATTCCAACAATTACAGTTAAGGCAGACATTCCATAGACACCGTGCTCTTGGAATGTCTTTATATCCGCTTGTATTCCTGCACCACCACTACTATCAGAACCTGCAATGGTTAACGCTTTAGGTAGACTCATATATGAAACCCCCATTAATTAAAAATTTGACAAGTTCTATTATATATCAATGGCAAAAAAATAATAGGAAAAACATCTTTTTCCGAATGAAAATCCCCCTTGCAAAAAAAGGAAGAACTTAATATGTTGATTATTCCCGTATAATTTTGTTACAATACACTGATGTAAGAGAAAAGTGTATATAAAAACCTTCGATCCTGAGTACATTCATATCTTGCAAATATAATGATAGGTGGTCGAAAAAATATGGTAGAAAAAAAGCCTTATAGAGTTTTACTCTACTACATGTATGTAAACATTGAGAATCCAGAGGAATTTGCAGCAGAGCATTTAGCTTTCTGTAAAGAAGTTGGATTAAAAGGTCGTATTTTAGTAGCGACTGAAGGAGTTAATGGTACTGTATCTGGTACAGTTGAACAAACTGACCTATACATGGAAACGATGAGAAAAGATCCTCGTTTTGCGAATATTATGTTCAAAATAGACGAAGCAGATGGGCATGCTTTTAAGAAAATGCATGTGCGTCCACGTCCAGAGCTTGTTAACTTAAGCTTAGAGGATGACATTAACCCACTTGAATTAACAGGAAATTATCTAAGTCCGAAAGAATTTTACGAAAAAATGCAGCAAGAGAATACGATTGTACTTGATGCACGAAACACATATGAATATGACCTTGGTCATTTTAGAGGATCAATTAGACCAGATGTTGAAACGTTCCGTGACCTACCACAATGGGTTCGTGAAAATAAAGAAATGCTTGAAGGCAAAAAAATCCTTACGTATTGTACAGGTGGTATTCGCTGTGAAAAGTTCTCAGGCTGGTTAGTAAGAGAAGGTTTTGAAGATGTTGGCCAACTTCATGGCGGAATTGCAACTTATGGAAAAGATCCAGAAGTTCAAGGTGACTTATGGGATGGACAACTTTATGTATTTGACGAAAGAATTGCCGTTCCAGTAAATCATAAAGAACATGTGATTGTTGGTAAAGACCATTTTACTGGTGAACCTTGCGAACGCTATGTAAACTGTGCAAATCCAGAATGTAACAAACAAATTTTATGTTCAGAAGAAAATGAGCATAAACACCTTCGCGGATGTACACACGAATGTCGTGTTCACCCACGTAACCGCTATGTTGCTGAGCATGGTTTAACAGTAGAGCAAATCACTGAACGCCTGGTAGCACTTGAAAAAGAAACAGTAACTCAATAAAAAATTAGAAACAACCATGATGATAATCATTGTGGTTGTTTTTTCTATTGTCTGTTATTTAATAATTTTGATGCAATTTTGGGATTATTTTTTCCAGTTTTCCAGTAGGGTGATTGTAGCGGATGGTACGAGACTCCTCGAAAATGCTTTGCATTTTCTTCGTGCGTGGGAGAATTCAAAGGAGCCTCTCAAAGTCCTGCGGGAATAGCGTGACCAAGTGAGACCCCGCAGGAGCATAGCGACTTGTCTAGCTTCAGCGGCTAGAAACTCGAGAAATTTCAACTCCTCCGTCAGAGGCAAAAGGCGCCTCTTATGTCGGAGTCTCCGACGCACAGGATGTGCTAGTGCCGCCAAAGCCACAGGACGTGGCGTTATTGGCGGCCAATTTCCTCGTTTCTGACCAAGCCGCTTCAGCATTTCATTGAGGAGGCTCACGGTCCGCCCGCGGAAAGCGAGTGCCTGGAGCGGAAATCACCAAACTTTGTACCCTTTACTTCCAAAATAAAAAGGCAAAAGATTTTTAGGGATTTCTATATTACACAAAAAGCTAACTAAACTGGTACTTAAATTATATTATTTGTTACAATATAGAAAAGGCAAATAGGAGGTAACGTGAGAGTAGTTGCATCGCACCCGTATTACGTTATAACTAGAAAAATTGAATGGAACGAACAAAAATATATTGAAACAACACATATTATAAGGTTATTTGAAGATCGTATTCTTTCAACATCTAATGAGTTTCAACTTGAACATGTCTATGATGTCTCGTATCGGACGAACTTTTTATACCTTCACACTAACCAAGGTGTATTCTCTTATCAGGTAAAAGAAAGTCCTATCTATTTTATAGAAGCATTCAAAGAAATAAAGAATTAACGTAAACTCGAAACACAATGAGGTGAATCATGGAAATTGAAAAGATTGTTAACAAAATAGAAAAGAGAACGCCTTCTATGCTGGGGAGAGGTAGCTTTACAAGGTTTTCAATTTTAATACCTTTAGTTGAAAAAGACAATGAGGTCCATGTACTCTTTGAAACCCGTTCAAGTCAATTAAGACGACAACCAGGTGAAGTATGTTTTCCTGGCGGGAGGATTGATCCAACTGACCGTGATGAAAAGCATACAGCGATTCGAGAAACAATGGAGGAATTGGGCATTGAGGAGAGCATGATTACAAATGTACATCCGTTAGATTATTTCGTTTCACCGTTTGGAACGATCATATATCCCTATATAGGTACTATAAAAAATCTAGACCTTCTCCATCCAAACCCAGCCGAGGTTGGAGAGGTATTCACTGTTCCTCTTTCGTTTTTTAAGGGAAATCCGCCACAAAAATACGAAATAAAGTTTAAGATTGAACCAGAAGAAAATTTCCCTTACAACGATATTATTGGTGGGGAAAATTATAAATGGCAAATCCGTGGAATGGATGAGTTGTTTTATTATTATGAAGATCGTGTAATCTGGGGATTGACGGCTGGGATATTAAAGCATTTTATAGATGTACTTGAAGAAAAATAAACAGCCCCAGGAAGGGGCTGTTTATTAAGTAGGAACTGCAATCGGTATTTGGGAAACAGGACTGAGAGACCTTTACATTATCAACTCTAGTTTCCAATAATATCTTTTAATTTGTCTCCGACCTTTTGGCTTATTTCATCAAAATCTTTTTTTGCTTCTTTTAATACTTGTTTCCACTTAACACTTTCTTCTTTTAGTGTTTCTTCAATTTTTTCAGCTTGTTCTTTAAGTTCTTCCTTAGTAATAATCTTCTTTTCTTCTGCTCCAGATTGTTGAGCATTAACAGATAACACATCAAACTCTTCTATCTCCATATGCGGGTTAACAGATTCCATGATTGCTCGAAACAAGGGAACAACATAATCTGAACTTGAACCAGGAATATAATGTGTTTGATCGGTCTTATCATAACCAAGCCATACTGCGCCAACTAAATTAGGTGTATATCCAACGAACCATTGATCCTTTGTTCCATTGATATCTTTATATGGAAGTTGGGTTGTTCCTGTTTTTCCGGCTAGTTCTACTCCTTTAAGCTTCGTACCTTTTCCGGTCCCTGTTTCAACAACGTTTAAAAGCATAGAGGTCATCTCATTCGCTACTTTTTTGGAGGTAACCTTCGTCGTTTTAGATTGATGCTCGGCAATAATGTTACCGGTTGGTCCCACAATTTTTTTAATTACATGACCTTCTGAGCGTTTCCCTTCATTTGCAAATGCCGAGTATGCTTCTGCGAGTTGTAGTGGAGAAACACCTTTATGCATACCGCCAAGTCCTATCCCTAAATATTTATCTTCCTTTTCATAAGGAATGCCAAACCTTGTTAAAGCATCCAAACCTTTTTCAAGACCAATCTGATCTAATAACCAAATTGTTGGTGCATTTAATGAATTTTCTAATGCTTCGTACATCTTGACTTCTCCTTGATAAGACCTTGATAAGTTTTCAGGAGTGTAATCACCATAAGTTTTTAACTCATCAACAAGGGGAGAAGTAACCTCATAACCTTGCTCGAGTGCTGGAGTGTAAACTGCTAATGGTTTCATTGTTGAACCTGGCTGTGCCTTTAGATGGGTTGCTCGGTTAAAGCCTCGAAATACCTGTTCACCACGTCCACCGACAAGACCAAGAACACCACCACTTTCAGGATGTAAAATGACAGCACCGCTTTGAACAAGAGTATCTTTACCTCTAGGAAATAAAGAATCACGTTTATATACATCTTCCAAGGCAGCTTGAATGTCTTGGTCCATTTCTGTGTAAATTCTATATCCGCGTGTCAGTATTTCATCTTGAGTTAGTCCATATTTTTTTATTGCTTCATCTAAAACAGCATCCACATAATATGGATAACTTCTCTGAATATTACTGCCTCCACCATCTTCAAGCTGAATTTCTTGCTTAATAGCTTGTGAGTATTCATCTTCTGTAATCATCTTTAATTCTTTCATTTTAGTAAGAACGATATTTCTACGTTTAACAGCACCTTCAAGATTTCTGTAAGGATCAAGTGCAGAAGGAGCTTGAAGTAAACCTGCTAGTAGAGCAGCTTCACTTATTGTCACGTTCTCAATGTCTTTATTGTAATATTTTTGAGATGCTCGTTGAATTCCCCACGCTCCACTTCCAAAGTAAACCTGGTTTACGTACATCTGCAAAATTTCATCTTTTGAATAGTGCTTTTCAATTTCTAATGCTAAAAAAAGCTCCTCAATTTTACGCTTATAGGTTTTTTCGGGTGAGAGTAGTGCATTTTTCGTTAACTGTTGAGTTAGAGTGCTACCACCACCGGTTATTCTGCCAGTAAATAGATTTTTAACAAATGCTCGTGTAATTCCTTTAATGTCAAAACCATTATGACGATAGAAACGTTCGTCCTCAATTGCGACTACAGCATCTTTTACATGCTTTGGTAACTCGTCTACAGAAACACCATCAGTCCGATTCGTGACGATATTGGTTGCGACCTCTTCATCCTTATCATAAATAACAGTTGCTTGTCGTAACCCATCCTTCAACGACTGAACATTTGCCTGACTCGCCATAAAAGCAAAAAACAACATAGACAGTAAAATGAATAATAGACCAATCAGCAAAATAATTTTCGTAATATGTTTTTCTCGCCAAAAACGTTTAATAGATTGCCAGACTTTTATAATAAAGGGTTTCAGTTTTTCAAGTATCATAGTGCCTCCAAATGTACTACCATTCAATTTTGTATAAACTATATTCTATTATATATGTAAAAATAATCAAATTTTTTATGAAACAAAGAAATCCCCACAGCAGTTGGCAGGGGGATTCATTGAAATTTAAATTATATCAGAAACATCGCAACAATAGTTGTTACAACCAATCCAATTGTTACTGGTAGTAAGTTCTTACGAGCAAGTTCGAATGGGTCAACTCCACAAATAGCTGCTGCTGGAATAAGCGCCCATGGGACTAATGTTCCCCCACCAACCCAAATCGCTGCTATTTGGCCGAGTGCGGTTAACGTGGCAGCACCTGCACCAATTGCTGATGAGAATAATGTGGCGATTGAACCGGCTAATGAGATACCTGAAAAACCTGAACCATCTAGACCGGTAATCGCACCTACACCTGTTAAAGTGATGGCACCAATTGGGGCGTTCAATGGCACAACAGAAGCTAAGCCTACACCAAGGTCATTAACGATTCCCTGTGAGTTAGCTGGTAAAAAGTCACCGATTATTTTTCCGAAACCAGAATCGCCGAGGTAGAAGAAGGCTGCAATTGGAATTACAGGGCCAAAAACTTTAAATCCAAACTGAAAACCTTCTATTAAATACGATGTCGTCTTTTCAAGTCCAGCATTTTTATGAGCAAAAAGAGAAATCAAGATGAGAATAAAGATGGAAGTTCCACCGACTAATGCTGTTGCATCTCCTCCTGATAGATTTAAAACAGACATGGCTGTAACATCAAGTGTAAATAAGATTGGAATTAGTATTGCAAAAACACGCTTCATAGTAGGTGAAAGTAACGATTTTAATTTTTGTTCCTCTTCGGCTGAAAGTTCCTTTGTTAATGGATTGCTATATTCAGAGGAACCATTAACTGAAAGAGTTCCTTTTCTCATATCACGTCTAAGGAAGAAGTATGCAGCAACAGTTGTCACGATACCCATCACAAAAACGAGTGGTACACTTGCTTTGACAACTTCCATCACATCTAGTCCTGCCGCATCAGCAGTAAGCTTTGGTGCTGCTTGGATAATAAAATCCCCAGATAATGCAATTCCGTGTCCAAATAAGTTCATCGCCATCGCGACACCTAAGGCTGGCAGACCGACTCTCATCGCAACAGGAAGGAGAACTGCCCCTATTAATGCAACAGCGGGTGAAGGCCAGAAGAACCAAGAAATTACCATCATAACAATTCCGATCGTCCAATATGCAAGTGCAGGAGAGCGAATTAGCTTTGTAAACGGAGATATCATAATATCGTTAATCCCTGTTACAGTTAGAGCCTTACTCATTGAGACGATAATTGATATTACTAGTATTGTTGAGAGTAGTTCGGTTATTGCAAAAATAAAGCTGTTAAAAACCCCACTGATTGATGCGCTAATAGAACCTGTAGCAGTAATTGCTAACAAAAAAATACCTATAATACAAATAAGTGAGGTGTCTCTCTTCATAACCATAAACCCAATGATGAAGAGGATAAACGAAACATAAATCCAATGTAGTGCTGTTAATTCCACTAGCATTGTAAAACCCCCATTTCACATATTCAACAGAGGTAATTAGACGGTTACCTATGTTTGTAATTACAGAATATGAATGGAGTAAAAACATGTGAAAAGAGACTGAAAATTTTTAAAATAGTAAGAGTAAGCAGCAGTTTTTTGCTTACAAGGGTTAAGGACAAACCGACTAGGGAAAATACGTCCATAGAGCTGAAGAAAAAAAGATGTGAAAGTAGAGAGGAGTGACAATCATTAAATGACAAGGAGATGTGTCCTTCATAACGGTGATGAAGGACAAAAAGGTGTGGAAATAAGATAAGAGTGTCTTCTGTGTATGGTTAATGAACGACATTCCTTCTGAATTTATTAATTATTCTTCATACTTAAAAGCATAATACGATTTTGTGTAGCTACCTCCAGAAAAGATGGTTTGTTCAATTCCTACCTTTGTATTCCCTAACAATTGTTCAAATTCATTATAAGAAGCCGATTGCTTCCATTGTGTATAAAATGATTCCTTATTCCATGCAGTAAGTATAAGATATGTGTCATGTTTAACTGGACGAAGAACCCGAAGAGAGACGATGCCAGGTAGATATCGAAATAGGTCTGGTTGATTAAAGTTGTATTCAAAAAGTGGCTTCCCTTCCTCTGTAACAGGTGCATATGTTAGTACCACAAAACGAGCTTCACCTAGTTCACCATAACCAGAGATAACTTCATATTTTTTTGGCATGGCAAAAACCGATTTTTTCTTATTAGTTTCATGGAGTAGAATAGCTGTTTCATTATTATAAAACTCAAACATCTTCTCATTCTTATATTTCCTTTTAAGCTTTTCAAGAAAATCAACAGTCCCAAATGCGATAAAAAAATTCATCATTTTCTCTCCCTTATTAATTCTCTATTATCCGAATACATAGTGAGAAACCTTTACAGTTATACTAAAACATAACATAACAATTTTTTACAAACAAAGCATGTTTTTATTTATAAGCCACAACAGAAATAGATCGTGGTCGATATTATTTTCATAGGTTTTGTTCTTTTTAAAATTTCCAAGGGGGTCATCTTAATGAAAAAGAAGTTCATTGTCTCTTTTATAGCTATTATCGGTTCTTTTGTCCTTGGATTATGTGGGTATTTGCTTATCATATATGCAGGTGATTATGTAATTGATGACAAAAAGCTAGTTATGAATTCTGCAACAAAGCTAGTTGATGAAGAAGGAAGATTTATTACGAAATTATATTATGAAAACAGAGACATTGTTTCAATTCAGGATATACCAGATTATGTTCAGCAGGCTTTTATAGCCGTTGAAGATACACGTTTTTATAAACATCATGGAATTGATATCCAAGCCATATTACGAGCGGTCTATAAAGATATTGTTGCTGGAGGAAAGGTAGAGGGTGGAAGTACAATCACCCAGCAGCTTGCTAAGAATGTTTTCCTAACAAATGAAAAAACTTTTTTACGGAAAACGAAGGAATTAATCATAGCCATTAATCTTGAACAAAAATACAGTAAGCAGGAATTGCTTGAAATGTACCTAAATCAAATCTATTTTGGTCATGGTGCATACGGAATTCAAACTGCTTCAAAGATGTATTTTAATAAGGATGCAACCCAATTAACAGTTGAAGAAGGTGCGTTACTAGCTGGAATTCCCAAAGCTCCGTCTACTTATTCTCCATTGTTGCATCCTGAAAAAAGCAAGGAGAGAAGAGATTTAGTATTAAGTTTAATGGAACAAAAGGGTTTTCTTACTGCGGAAGAGGCAGTTCGGGTCCAAGGTAAAACAGTTGCATTAGATGTGCAACAGTTAGATAATGACCCTTCTCTACTAACTTATATTGACATGGTTTTTGAAGAAGCAAGGACCCGTTACAAGCTGTCAAATGAAGAATTATTAAGAGGTGGATATACAGTTACGGTACCACTTAAACTTGAGGTTCAACGAACAGCATATGAATTATTCCAAGATGAAGCAAATTTTCCTGGTGTTGATAACAATGTAGAGGGTGCTTTTGTTTTACTCGATAATGACACAGGTGGTGTTTTGGCAAGTATTGGAGGTCGTACGTACGTCAGTAAGGGAACGAACCGTATCCTTGTAAAAAGACAGCCTGGCTCTACCATTAAACCATTGGCTGTGTATGGTCCGGCAATGGAGGAAAATCAGTTTGAGCCATATTCAATGCTTGTCGATAGAAAGCTTGCATATGGAAAGTATGAGCCCAGTAACTTAAGTGGGATTTATCGGGGACAAATTTCAATGTATGATGCTCTTATAGAATCTGCAAACGCTCCGGCTGTCTGGATGCTTGATAGACTTGGTATTGAAACAGCGAAAAAGTACCTTACAAAAACAGGGATTTCAATTCCTGATCAAGGCCTTTCAATAGCGTTAGGGGGGCTCCAAGAAGGTATCTCACCACTTGATATGGCGAAAGCATATCGTGCTTTTGCTAGAGGGGGTAAGGTAATTGAGCCACACTTTATTAGCAAAATAGCTGATCGGGATGGAAACGTTATTGGCATAGCATCTGTACATGAAACAGAGGCGTTTTCAAAGCAAACAGCATGGTATATGACAAGGATGCTTGAGGGAGTTGTTGATAACGGTACCGGAAGAGTTGGCTCTTATTCAGGCGCTCTTGCCGGAAAAACAGGGACAACCAATATTCCCGGAATGGATCATGGTATTAAGGATGCTTGGTTTGTAGGGTTTACACCTTCAGTAGTAGGTTCTGTTTGGATGGGCTATGACTATACAGATTCAAAACACTATCTAAAAAGTGGCAGTGCCTCAGCAACAAAACTGTTTAAAAAAATACTGGATCAATCAGAGTTTAAAAAGGTTACTGTTTTTGATGCCCCTAAAGATGTTAAGGAATTAGAGCCACCAATTCGTTTGCCTGAGATTACAGATGTGGCTGCCAGTATCACATTTAAGCCGCTTAGCTTATTCACCGTCCAATTAAACTGGAATGCAGCTGAGGACAATCGAATTGAATATAGAATCTATGAAGAACATTCTAAGAATGATACCTATATTGGCTCAGTTAAAGGAAATGGAAGCTTTGAAATTGAAAATGTAAATATATTTTCAATCCCTTCCTATTTCATCGTTCCGTATAATTCCCAAACGAAGGAAGAAGGAACAAAGTCTGAAGTAGTAAAGCCAGCCTTTTTTTCAAATTAGGATATTACCTTATTGGGGTGGTGGGTAACGTATTGCTCACCACCCTGTCAAATGTTCGTCAATTTTTTGACATTTACTCGAGTTTGCTATACATACATAGTAGAAACATATATAGTTGTAGGGTGAGAATAAAGTGAAGTTATAAATACTGATAGTTTGGTGGTAATTAATTATTTATGTAAATTATCCAAGACCTATTGAATCTTCTATTTTAAGTTTGGATTCTAATGAATAGGGGATAAAACAGAGGTTTTTATTAGAACTGTCAGTGCTTTTTTAAGCATGAAAAATTGCTTTTTATGTTATTATAGAGTTTATGTGTGAAAAATGTCGAAAGGTAGGTAATATACATAATGCAGAACGGTTTTAATGATACTTTTTTAAGAGCGGCTAGAGGGGAAAAGACGGACCATGTCCCTGTATGGTATATGAGACAAGCAGGTAGATCTCAACCAGAATACCGAGCTATTAAGGAAAAATATAGTTTGTTTGAAATTACTCATCAACCTGAGTTATGTGCATACGTAACTAGACTACCAGTTGAGCAGTACAATGTTGATGCAGCAATTCTTTACAAAGATATTATGTCACCACTACCAGCTATTGGCGTGGATGTGGACATTAAAGCTGGCATTGGACCTGTAATCAGCAATCCAATTAGCTCACTAAACGATGTAGAAAAGCTTGGAGAAATCAACCCGGAAGAAGATGTTCCTTATGTGTTAGATACGATTAAACTTCTAACTCAAGAACAACTTTCTGTACCGCTTATCGGTTTTGCAGGAGCACCATTTACATTAGCAAGCTATATGATTGAAGGTGGTCCTTCAAAGAATTACAACAAGACAAAGGCGTTTATGTATGCTGAGCCAAAGGCTTGGTTTGCGTTAATGGACAAGTTAGCCGATATGACGATTACTTATGTAAAGTCACAAATTGCAGCTGGTGCAAAGGCAATTCAAATATTTGATTCATGGGTAGGAGCATTAAATGTTGCTGACTATCGTTATTTCATAAAGCCGATTATGAATCGCATTTTTACTGAACTCCGTGAAGAAGGTGTGCCACTAATAATGTTCGGAGTAGGTGCAAGTCATTTAGCACTTGAATGGCATGACCTACCGCTAGATGTAGTTGGGTTAGATTGGCGCCTGCCAATTTCTCAAGCAAGAGAGATGGGGATTACGAAAACAGTTCAAGGAAATCTTGATCCTGCGATTCTACTAGCACCATGGGAAGTAATTGAAGAAAGAGCAAGAGAAGTGTTAGACCAAGGTATGCAACAACCAGGTTATATCTTTAACCTTGGACATGGAGTGTTTCCACAGGTACAACCTGAAACATTAAAACGTTTAACAACTTTCATTCATGAATATTCAGCGAAAAACAAATAAAAGCATATTTTTAGAGGTGTTATAAATGACTAAGAAAAAGATGGGATTACTAGTAATGGCATACGGTACCCCATATAAAGAAGAAGATATTGAAAGATACTATACTCATATTCGCCATGGCAGAAAGCCTTCCGAGGAAGCATTAGAAGATTTACGTCAGCGTTATGAAGCAATTGGTGGTATTTCACCATTAGCGAAAATTACACAAGAACAAGCTGAAAAACTAGAACAACATTTAAATGACATTCAAGACGAAGTTGAATTTAAGATGTATATAGGTTTAAAACACATCGAACCATTTATTGAAGATGCAGTAGCTCAGATGCATGCGGATGGAATTAAAGAAGCAGTTAGCATCGTGTTAGCTCCTCATTTTTCAACTTTCAGTGTGAAGTCATACAATGGCCGTGCAAAAGAAGAAGCTGAAAAACTTGGTGGATTAACAATCACTTCTGTTGAAAGCTGGTATAGTGAACCTTCTTTCATAGAGTACTGGGCTAATCAAGTGAAGCAAGTCTACGCTTCAATGACTGCTGAGGAAAGTGATAATGCTGTATTAATCGTTTCAGCGCATAGTCTTCCTGAGAAGATTATTGCCGCAGGAGACCCTTATCCTAATCAATTACAAGAAACTGCAGATTTAATTGCAGAAGCAGCAGGCGTGAAAAATTATGAAATTGGCTGGCAAAGTGCTGGAAATACGCCAGAACCTTGGCTTGGACCAGATGTTCAGGATTTAACAAGGGACTTATATAATGAAAAAGGATATAAAGCGTTTGTTTATATACCAGTTGGGTTTGTTGCAGATCATTTAGAGGTTTTATACGACAATGACTATGAATGTAAAGTGGTCACTCAAGATCTTGGCGTAAGCTATTACCGTCCTGAAATGCCGAATGCAAAACCAGAATTTATAGATTGTTTAGCTAACGTTGTATTAAAAGAACTAAAGGCAAAATAAAGTGATACTTAAATCAGTGGGAATTTGTTAATCTCCCACTGATTATTAGTTACATCCGACAGTAACGTAGTTTTGTTACTATAATTGGTGTTCGTTACCTTCATACTTCTAATTTGAGGTTTGAAGTATTGGACGTTTACGCGGATATACCTTATTTGAAAAGGAAAAGAAGGCGATGTTAAAGTGAGTAATCAAAAGGTTATTGTCATCGGTGGTGGGATTACTGGTTTAACAGCAGCTTATTATCTTCAAAAGGAAGCTAGGGAGAAGGGCCTCAGCATTGACTGCTCACTTTTAGAGGCAAGTCATAGACTAGGAGGAAAAGTGCAGACTGTTGTACGTGATGGTTTTGTCATCGAGAGAGGACCTGATTCCTTTTTAGAACGAAAACAAAGTGCTGCCCGTTTAGCAAAAGAGGTCGGACTTGGAGATAAATTAGTTAATAACACTGCTGGAAAATCATATGTACTTGTTAATGGAAAACTACATCCAATGCCAGGTGGTTCCATTATGGGAATTCCAACTGAAGTTGGTCCCTTTATTACAACGGGATTGTTTACGCCACTAGGTAAACTTCGTGCGGCAATGGATTTTGTTCTTCCTCGTACAGCTCCTGGCAAAGATCAATCACTTGGACAATTTTTTAGAAGAAGACTTGGAGATGAAGTGGTTGAGAATCTCATCGAGCCGCTTTTGTCTGGAATATACGCAGGGGATATTGACCAATTAAGCTTAATGTCAACTTTTCCACAGTTTTACCAGGTTGAACAAAAATACCGCAGTTTAATTATTGGGATGAAGCAAACCAAACCAGCCAAACCGAAAAATGCAGCTCAAACAAAGAGTCCAAAAGGCCAATTCCTCACTGTTACTACAGGACTGCAGTCGTTTATTGATGCAATTGAGGAAAAGCTTAATCCCGGGTCTGTTTATAAAGGCGTAAAGGTAGACAGCATTGAAAAGAATGAAGAACAATATCTCTTACGTTTAAGTAATGGAGAAGAAATCTTGGCTGATAGTGTCGTCGTTGCGACTCCTCACCATGTTACACAAGCAATGCTAAGCCAATATCCTTTTTTAGAACCCTTTAAAGAAATGCCATCTACATCGGTAGCGACTGTAGCAATGGCTTTCCCTGAAGATGCGATTAAAAGAGATATAGATGGAACAGGCTTTGTTGTATCACGAAATAATGATTACATTATTACAGCATGCACATGGACTCATAAAAAGTGGCCGCACTCAACTCCAAAAGGGAAGGTGCTACTCCGCTGTTATGTAGGTAAAGCAGGGGATGAAGCAATCGTGGATCAGTCAGATGAGGAGATTGTTAATGTTGTCCTTGATGATTTGAATAAGACGATGGCTATTAATGAAAAACCTGATTTTTCAATTATAACCAGGTGGAAAGATGCAATGCCTCAATATACAGTTGGACATAAAGACCGAGTTGAGTTTGCTAAGAAAAATGTGGCGGAGCAGCTGCCAGGTTTATTTTTAGCAGGTGCCTCTTATGAAGGATTAGGGTTACCAGACTGTATTGACCAAGGTGAAGTTGCTGTAGACCAGGTTTTACAATACCTAGCGAAAAAAGCAGTTACTAATTGAAAACAGGAAAAGGAAGGCATTTGCCTTCCTTTTTAACATTTAATTCAAAATTCATTTCACTTGGATACAGGTATCACATGTGTTACCGTAACACTCATGTTGCTCATCGATTTCGCTTCCGCATTCAACGCATTTTTTTGGTGGGAGATTTTTGAAAAATTCAGTACTTTTTACTAACATTTTTAACCCCTCCGTTTCATTTGTTATTTATATTGTACTATAACAGATTAAAATATGTCAATTTCTGTTTTGTAACAATTGGTAAAAATAATGAAAAAAAATAGAGAATGGATTATAGTAAAAGAGGTTAAGGTAAACCATTGATAGCTACTGGAGAGAGCATAAAAAATCCTCTTAAAAAGAAAAGGTGATTGTATGAAAGTAACTGTTTGTGGGTATTGGGGTGGCTTCCCTGCAGCAAATGAGGCAACCTCAGGATATTTATTCGAACATGATGATTATCGATTATTAGTTGATTGTGGAAGTGGTGTACTAGCACAGTTGCAAAATTATATTTCAGTTGACCAGCTTGATGCCCTCATCGTAACCCATTATCACCATGATCATGTTGCAGATATTGGTCCAATGCAATATGCAAGACTTGTTACGAGTAACATACATAATCTAGATAAGGTATTACCTATCTATGGCCACACTGATGATCAAGAAGGATTTTCTAAATTAGAGCATAAAGGATATACAAAGAGTATCCCATATAACCCGGAGGAAGAAATTAAGATTGGACCATTTTCAATTGGTTTCTTGAAAACGAATCATCCTGTTGTGTGTTATGCATTACGAATTAAAGCAGGTAATCAAACGGTTGTATTTTCAGCAGACTCTAGTTATATGGATGAATTTATTCCTTTTACAAGTGGGGCAGACCTTTTTATATGTGAATGTAATCTTTATGCTAACCAAGATGGCTCAAAAATGGGTCATATGACAAGTACAGAGGCTGGGAAAATTGCTACCTCTGCAGGGGTAAACGAACTATGGCTTACTCACTTGCCACATTTCGGAAGCCATCAGGATTTAATAGAACAAGCAAAGCAAGAATATAGTGGAGAAATTAAACTAGCAAAATTAGGATTAATCTGGGAGTGAAAAAACGTGTTATTTATTGATAATAAAGGAATTACGGATCCGCAAATTAACTTGGCAATAGAAGAGTACGCACTGAAAAATTTAGATATTAATGAAACATACTTGTTATTTTATATTAATGGGCCATCCATTATCATAGGGAAAAACCAAAATACAATTGAGGAAATTAATACTCAGTATGTTGAGGGGAACGGCATTAAAGTAGTTAGACGCTTATCTGGTGGTGGAGCAGTTTATCATGACCTTGGAAACTTAAATTTTAGTTTTATAACAAAAGATGACGGAGAGAGTTTCCATAACTTTAAGAAGTTCACTGAGCCTGTTATTGAAGCATTACATAAATTAGGTGTTAATGCTCAGCTTAGCGGTAGAAATGATATAGAAGTAGAAGGCAGAAAAATTTCCGGGAATGCACAATTTTCAACAAGAGGAAGAATGTTCAGTCATGGAACATTGATGTTCAACTCTGAAATAGATCATGTTGTTTCGGCTCTAAAAGTGAAAAAGGATAAGATTGAATCAAAGGGAATTAAGTCTGTACGAAGTAGAGTAGCGAACATAAGTGAATTTTTAACAGAAAAGTTAACAATTGAAGAATTTAGAGAAATGCTTTTACGTTACATCTTTAATACAACTGATGAAGAGATTCCAAAGTATGAACTTACAGAAGAAGATTGGGAAAAAATTCATCAACTTTCAAAAGAAAGGTATCAAAACTGGGATTGGAACTACGGAAGATCACCTAAGTTTAATCTTCAGCATACACACCGATTCCCTGTTGGACAAATTGATGTTCGTTTAGAAGTTCAAAAGGGTGTTGTAGAAAATTGTAAGATATACGGAGATTTCTTCGGAGTAGGAGATGTTGAAGAAATTGAAAATCTTTTAATTGGGACACGCTATGAGAAAAAACAATTGGAAGAAAAATTATCCGAGGTTAATATCCAGCATTATTTTGGGAAAATTTCCAAGGAGGATTTTATTAATTTAATATATTGATTTTTATAAAGGAGCTGCGTTAATTCTAAATAAGGATAGGCGGCTCCTTTTTCTTTTTATTAATAAGGGTTTGGTAATGAAGATATAAGTTGTTGTTTTTAATTAGTAATAGGATAATTCTCTACTTTTTTTAAAAATATTTCCAATCCATCTTGCTACTATAATTTTCTTTCAATATAATATATTTAGAATTTTATTTTTTGTCACAAAGTGAATGACTATTCATTCATATAGTGACCAGGGGAGGGAGAAATGTGAACTTAACTAAACAACTAGGGGAAACAGCTAAGAAATACTTCGACAAACCAGCATATATTTTTAATAATACTTCAAGTACATATGCTGAGTTGGATGGTGCCGTCACAAAATTTGCAAGTGGATTAGAAAAATTAGGTGTAAAAAAGGGTGATCATATTGCCCTCGTTTTGGGGAATACACCACATTTTGTAATCGGTCTTTATGGTGCATTACGTTTAGGGGCAACAGTTATTCCAATCAATCCAATTTATACTCCAGATGAAATTGGATATATTGTCAATAACGGAGATGTAAGGGCTATCATAACACTAGACTTATTGGTACCTCTCTTTGAAAAAAAGAATGCGCATCTACCAAATGTAGAGCATATCATTGCATGTGAAACGCCTCAGGGGGCCAGTAGTGGATTTGACATCTCAAGTCTAATAATCTTGCCTAAATTGAAATCGTTTTCAGAGGTAATCGGTTCTGGTGATTTGACTTTCGTTGGACCAGAACTTGATGAAGACGATATGGCTGTAATCCTGTATACTTCTGGAACAACGGGAAAGCCAAAAGGTGCAATGTTAACTCATAAGAATCTGTACAGTAACGCAAGGGATATTGCAGAATATCTTAAAATTACAGATCAGGATAAGGTAATCACTACATTACCAATGTTCCATGTTTTTTGTTTATCAGTGGCATTGAATGCGCCATTAATGAATGGCGGTACACTGCTTATTGTTCCAAAATTTAGCCCGAAGGAAATTTTCCATATTGCGAAAACACACGAAGCAACTGTATTTGCTGGGGTGCCAACAATGTATAACTTCCTACTTCAATATCCAGAAGGAAATCCGGAGGATCTAAAGAGCTTACGTTTGTGTATCTCAGGTGGAGCTGCAATGCCTGTTGCACTTTTAAAAGGCTTCGAACAAAAGTTCAATGTTTTAGTTTCAGAAGGATATGGCCTTTCAGAAGCCTCTCCTGTTACATGCTTTAATCCACTTGACCGTCCAAGAAAGGCAGGTTCAATTGGAACAAGTATTGTCAACGTTGAAAATAGAGTTGTTGATGAAAATGGAGAAGAAGTACCTGCTGGCCAAGTCGGTGAACTAGTCGTTCGTGGCCCAAATGTTATGAAAGGGTACTATAAGCTACCTGAAGAAACTGCAGCAACAATTAAAGATGGTTGGCTTTATACAGGAGACCTGGCAAAAATGGATGAAGAAGGCTATTTCTATATCGTTGATCGTAAGAAAGATATGATCATTGTTGGTGGATACAACGTATATCCACGTGAAGTGGAAGAGGTGCTATATAATCATCCTGAAGTAGTAGAGGTTGCAGTTCTAGGTGTACCTGATCCAAATCTAGGTGAAGCAGTTAACTGCTATGTAGTAGTAAAGGATCAATCATTAACAGAAGAGGCAATACTTGAGTACTGCCGAGAACATTTAGCGAAGTACAAAGTTCCAAGTAAAATTGAGTTCTTAGAAGAACTTCCTAAAAACACAACAGGAAAAATACTTCGTCGTGCCTTAAAAGATAAGGTGCTTCAAAAACAATAATAGATGGGAACAGGTCATTGACCTGTTCTTTTGCTTTGGCTCTTTTGAGAAATTATGTTGATTCCTTTTTAACCTCTTCAGAAAGGTTATTTTGAGTTGAATAATGATTTTACACCGGTGATTGGAGCGCATGGTACGAGACTCCTCGAAAATGCTTTGCATTTTCTTCGTGCGTGGGTGAATTCAAGGAGCATCTCAAAGTCCTGCGGGAAGTCATAGGATCGTCTACTAAATACCGCCACGTCCTGTGGCGAACGTAGACGTCAGCACTGTGCAAAGTCAAGTGAGACCCCGCAGGAGTGTAACGACTTGTCTAGCTTCAGCGGCTAGAAACTCGAGAAATTTCAACTCCTCCGTCAGAGGCAAAA